>NZ_JAWOTC010000513.1:0-1000 GCF_033338675.1 Vibrio sp. Vb1574 | reverse complement strand
TTCAATCCCATCCGCAGTTGGCAGCTGTAAAGTAATTTGTGGGCCAGTACTGTTGATGTATTGGAACAGCATCCACGCTCCCATGGCTAGCGCAAGGATCGGAACAATCCAAATAGCAGAAATCTGCTTTTGCGGTTTTATTTGAGCGGTTACGTTGTTCTCATCACTCATATTTGGCTTTCTCAGTTAGGTTATTAGTCATCGGCTCTTGCACTTCGCTCTGTGGTAGTTGCCACAACAAACGGGAGTCAAAAATCATCGCAGAGAGCATAGTGAAAATGACCACTGCGGCAAAAGATAATGCAGCAGGGCCGGGGTAAATTGCCATTAAGTTTTGCAACTGAACCAGTGCAACCAAAATGGCGACAACAAAAATATCGATCATTGACCAACGGCCAATGAATTCGGTTAATCGGTATATCTTTAAGCGCGAAATGCTCTCTTCAGGAGGAAGGTATTGAGCCTTTTGCGCATTGTAATACAACCACGCCAACGCCAACATTTTCGCCATCGGGATAAACACACTCGCGAAGAAAATCACCATGGCGATAGGGTAGGAGCCTAAATGCCACAGCAAGATGACGCCTTCCATAATGGTTGAACCTTCTGAGTGCCCAAGACTGACGGTGTACATCATAGGGTAGAGGTTTGCTGGGATATAAAAAATCACCGAGGCAAACAACAATGCCCACGCTTTTTGTAGGTTCTCGCTCGGGTTGTATTCGTGAAGTCGACTGTAACAGCGAATACAGCGCTGATGTTTTTTATCCTCGATGGGATTGAGTTGGTGGCAAGTGTGGCAACCGATGTGATTGTGGTTGTGGTGAGTGTCACCTTCTTTGACGCTTGGTAACTCGATTGCCGGAATAAAGTGCCCCCACAGCCAGCTTTTATCGACCATCGAAATGCATTTCACCACCAATATTGTGTATACGCAAAACGCCCAAAACGAGCTGCCCATTCCGATGTCGGCCAGAGACGCAATTTTAATTAAGCTCAC
>NZ_JAWOTC010000512.1:0-1000 GCF_033338675.1 Vibrio sp. Vb1574 | reverse complement strand
CTACTGACTTTTTAAATTGCCCTTCGGCTAAGTAAAGCTGCGCCAAGCTATAACGAACTTGCTGGGCTACAGGCACTGGAAGTGCGTTTAAACTTAACGCATCAGCAAAATACTTTGCTGCTTTCGGGTAGTCATCTTGCAGAGAGTACAAAAAGCCCATCTGTTGCAGTAAGACTGCACGGTCATATTGTTTTTTGCTTGTACTACTTAATGCTGAGTTCAATTTAGAAAGGGCATCAGCGTACTTTTCTGTAGCAATGAGTTCCTGAACTTTGTTTACCGTTCGAAACGTTTTGTCTGACAACTCCGGAGTGTTGGCAAAACCAGGCGCGCCATACGCGCCTGACAATAACACTAGAGAAGCCAACAGTTTGGTATATGCTTTCATACGTATGACTCCTTAGTTTGTAGAGAACTCAATTTCTTGAGAAAGGCGAGAGCTAACCGCTTTACCATCAACCATCTTGGGTTTGAAGGTCCACTTAGATACGGTTTTCTTCGCGGCTTGTCCCAAGCCCAACTTACGTGGTGTCTCTTTTAAAACTTTGACGTCCTCGACGCTACCACGTTCGTTAACAGTAAACTCTACAAGTACGATACCTTTCTCAAGTCCAGAACGGGCGGCCTTACGAGGCATCTGAGGTTGGAATGTTGCTAAAGGCACAGGGCCTCCGCTACCTGCCAGTCTCGCTCCGCCACCTTGGCTGTAATGACCGAGCACTGAGCCACCAGTGACGTTAACTGGTAGATCGAGTTTTGGCATATCCATTGGAACTTGGTCCATCACCGGTTTTACTGTCGACGTCACCTTCATTTCTGGTGGCGGCGGCGGACGCTTAGGTGGTGGCGGTTTCGGGAGTTCGCGTTTTTTCTCCTGTACTTTTTCGTCCGGTTTAATGCGAATGAAATCGACCATACGCTGATCATCATTCGACACTAACTCGTGGCGCTCTTTGTTTACTAGCTTGTCCATCCCCCAGAACAACCCGAGGGAGACAAT
>NZ_JAWOTC010000511.1:0-1000 GCF_033338675.1 Vibrio sp. Vb1574 | reverse complement strand
CGGTACCAACTGAGCCATCGCACATTGCTAAAATTTCTGCGACTTCGTCATCGGTTAGGTAACGCCATTTACCATTTGGAATACCATCTAGAGAGATGTTCATGATGCGTACGCGGCGAAGTTTAAATACTTCGTAGCCGAGTGCTTCACACATACGGCGGATCTGACGGTTTAGGCCTTGCGTCAAAACAATACGGAAAGAGAACTTGGTTTCTTTCGTAACTTTACAAGGGAGTGTTACGGTATCGAGGATTCGAACACCGCTCGACATCTGTTTTAGGAATTCGTCCGTAATTGGCTTGTCGACACGCACCACGTATTCTTTTTCGTGGTTGTTACCAGCGCGCAGAATCTTATTTACGATGTCGCCATCGTTAGTCAAGAAGATCAAACCATCCGAAGGTTTGTCGAGTCGACCAATTGGAAAAATACGCTTTTTGTGACCGATGAAATCGACGATATTGCCGGGGATATCACGCTCAGTCGTACAGGTGATGCCTGTTGGCTTGTTGAGGGCGATATAAATCGGCTTTTCTTTTGAAGCGACAGGCTTGCCATCAACACAAACGTCGTCACCAGGTAGTACTTTGGTGCCCATTTCTGGCTGTTTGCCGTTAATGGTCACTCGACCTTCTTCGATCAGTTTATCGGCAGCGCGACGTGAGCAAAAGCCCGTTTCGCTGATGAATTTATTTAAGCGTTTCGCGTTGTCTTGTGACATATCGGTCTCCTAACGTTTCACAACGGCGGTGAATTTGATGACCCTTCCCGCAAGTGGGAAGGGGAAATAAGGTCGGGCATTCTAGCACCGAGGAGAAACTTAACCTAACCGTTTTTGATGACGTTCGCGGTTTTCTAGTTTCTTGTCTGCGCTTTTTCTTAGCAATACATAAACAGCACCACTGCCACCGTGAAAGCGTTGTGCACTGTGCACGCATTGCACTTCTTTTATTTGTTGTAACCAACTGCTGACGAAGCTTTTCATTAATGCTGGTGGATT
>NZ_JAWOTC010000510.1:0-1001 GCF_033338675.1 Vibrio sp. Vb1574 | reverse complement strand
ATTTTTGTCAATTGACGACAACCCAATGATGCAGGCGCTGTTTGGTGGTTTGGCCATCATCTTTGAAGCTGGCAAATTTTATGCGTGGTATGAATACGGCGAGCGTCGCGCCCACAGAAATTACGGTGGGGCAATTACGGCCTTGGTGTTTTACTCTGTGCTTGCTGCTATCTCTATTGGCGGCAGTATCGGCGGCATCAACAGCGCGACTAACAGCGCACAAAGCCATATTTCTGTCGAGCAAGCAAAAATCGAAGCGTTTAACCGCCAGATTGCGTCTATCGATAAACAGATCGAGCTGAACAACATCGCGGCGCAGAAGTACATCGAGATGGAGCGCATCGCAACGGGGGTGACGCGAATTCAAGAGCAAAACAAAACCCTGCGCGAAGAGCAGCAGAGATTGGCGATGGAGCGAGACAGTTTGCCTCCTGTAACGCAAGGCTCGGTCATCGGTCTGATCGATAGCCTTGCAAATGCGTTCGGTACGACATCGCAACAAGCTCAGTTATGGCTGGTGGTGTTCTTATCCTTCCTGCTCGATTTCTTTGCGGCGTTTTTTGTTGGCTTGATTGGTGAAGAACAACGTTTCCGTCATTATTACCGTCGCTACGCAGGCATGACTGTGGCATCAATTCGCGATATTGAACCAGAACCAGCGGGTTATCTTCCACACATTAAGGATGAAGATGAACCCGCCATTGAGCAAAAAATTGAAGAACCGGAAGAGCCAAAAACACTGCTAGAACAGGTGAGCGATGCCCTTAAAACTCATCAAATCACGTGTACGAAAAAAGCGGTAGCGAAGCAATTTAGACTTTCTGCGGAAGAGGTAGACAAAGTCTTCGAAGAGCTTGCAGAGCTTGGGCTGGTGGGTAAAAAAGCCAACCACCATTACCATTGGATTGGTCAAGCTGAAGCCGCTTAATGGTCTAGACTCAGTAAATATTTAAAGAGCGTCGATGGGCGCTCTTTTTTTATTTTCAGCCCTAAACCACCTA
>NZ_JAWOTC010000509.1:0-1002 GCF_033338675.1 Vibrio sp. Vb1574 | reverse complement strand
CTGTAACGATTAAACAAGGTAGCAACCCGGTTTCTATTACTTATCCAACTCTGGACTTTTCTGCTGGTGCGGTTATCACACCTGTGATGAGTGGGGGAGAAGCCAAAGCAAGCTACCGTCTGATTAACCAAGCTGAGCCGGTGGTTGAGTTGTTATCTTCAGATTCTGATCGTTTGAAAGTGCTGCATGCTGGCGACTACCAAGTGGAAGTGACGTTAACTGCACGTAACTATACAACTAAAACCGTATTGGTTAACGGCACCATTAATAAAGCGGATCATCCAGGTCTTACGACGAAGCTTCAAACTGTGGAATTTACGCCATTTAAGACGATTAGTTTGGACTTTGGTAAAACGGTAGGCACTCGCACTTACGCATTTGCTGATACCGTGAGCGAAGAGCTTGCCACGTTAGACAATGCGAAAGCTGAGTTGACGCTAACTAATTACTCTCAATATCATTCTATTGCGTTGGATATTTCTGAGAGTGAATCGCGAGATTACAAAGCGTTACCAAGAACAAGAGTCACGGTTAATGTCGATTTGGCGGAATCGGGTGTTGCAGATAAATACACACAACTTGATAGCGAACAAACCGTCATCGTAAGTACCCTCAGTGCCCCGCAGTTTTCCAATTTAGAAGAAAGTGAGTTTGGCATCATGGGTTCGCGTTCGGTACGTGAACCGACGGATGATGAGCTGCAAAAATTTGGCAAAGGTAAGGTCGCGCTGTTCTTGTTAAAACCAGTGGGTAGCGATGACCGAACCCAACAAAAGGCAGTCTGGGTACATGTTGCTCGATTTGATGGCTGTACTGCGGATCTGTTTTCTGATGATCTAAAACCATTCGATGCAATTGATTATGATGCAGCAGGCTATTGTGCGAACGGTAGTACGATTCGTATGACTCGCTTTTTAGTGATTGACGACTCTAAACTAGAAAATATTGAGTATGAGTTGGCAGCACCAATCGTGTACTACCGTCGCGGTCAACGTGAGTTCT
>NZ_JAWOTC010000508.1:0-1003 GCF_033338675.1 Vibrio sp. Vb1574 | reverse complement strand
ATTTTGTCTACGCTGGTGGTGTGGATGGCAAGGTAAGTCACATGAGCTTAGTGAACACCACGATTCGCACCTTCGATACCCAGATCATCATTGTGCCGAACAGTAAGATTTGGGGAGATGTGATCAAGAACGTAACCCATGAGCGTATTCGCCGTGTGGATATGGTGTTTGGTATTGGCTACGCAGACGATTTATTGAAAGCGGAATCGGTACTAACGGATATCGTGACTTCACACCCTGCGGTACTTCGCGCGCCTGAGCCAATGATTAAAGTGCACACTTTGAATACTTCGTCGGTAGATTTCATCGTTCGCCCTTGGGTAAAACCGGATGACTACTGGGAGGTATATTGGGATGTAACGAAAGAAGTGAAGTTACGCTTTGATCGCGAAGGCATTTCGATTCCTTTCCCACAACAAGATGTGCATTTGCACATGGTGGAGAAAAAAGACGCGTAATCGCGTGTTATCCAAATACGAAAAGGCACTCGATAAAGAGTGCCTTTTTATTTGCGGTAAGTTTTGTGTCTTACAGTTCGTTAAAGAACGCTAACTTCGGTTCGCATTCAAGCAAGTTTTCAATCTGGTTGATCAAACGTGCAAAGTGCTCAGTTTTACCGTGAAATTCGAACGCTTCTTGGTCTTTAAATTGCTCTTGAAAAACGAAGTGGCTCGCGTTGTCTTTATCTTGGAACAACTGATAACGAACACAACCGTCTTCATTGCGAGTTGGCTCAAGCGCTTGGGTTAGCACTTCTTTCAGTTGTTGTTCTTTCCCCGGTTGTGCGTGAAAGGTAGCAGTCAAGTGAATCATAATTTTTACTCTTTTTTAATTATCGGTTTTAATTGTCGGTTTTAGTTATAGGTAGCGTCCCTGTCGTTGCAGGAACTCAATTTTGTAACCGTCAGGATCGGTGACAAAAAAGAAGGTCGCTAAGTGTTTTTGCTGGTGGTCAAACGCTTTGATGTCACCTGCTTCAATACCTAGAGATTTAATTCGTTTG
>NZ_JAWOTC010000507.1:0-1003 GCF_033338675.1 Vibrio sp. Vb1574 | reverse complement strand
AGCAAGATTTAGCGTTTTTATTGATTCAAAACAAGCTTGCCCATCACCGTTAACAAGTGCACACAATTCAACATAATCAACAATAATTATAGTTACTGCTATTCATCTTATTTGATTACACTTAGGGGATATCCCTAATTGACTTTATGATGCAATACTCGAAGCATCCTTCAGGAGCCAAAAATGCAAGAAGTGAAAGCTTTTAATGAAAAGCGTGCTGAAATTTACTGGTGGTTTTCGAGCTTATTCGCTAAAGAACTCAGCGAAAAAGAACTAGAAACCTACCACAGTGTTGAAATTCGCAGTTTTTTAGCGGGCTTAGGTGAGAACGAATCACTCAAGCCAGCCGTTGATAGCCTAGTTGATGCCCTAAACCGACTCCAAGACCGCAATGATGCTCAACTAGAACTTGCAGCAGATTTTTGCGAGCTGTTCTTAAAAACAGATAAGTATGGGGCACTGCCGTACGCTTCTATGTACATTGGTGAATCAGGCTTGCTTAATGACAAACCTGCAGAAGAAATGGAAAAACTGATGGCAGATTTTGGGGTTCAGGTAGACGAAAACCTCAAAGAACCAGCAGACCATCTTGCTGTCGAATTGGACTTTTTGGGCAACATGATCATTCGCTCAAATGAGTTAGAGCAAGAAAAACATATGGAAGAGGCTTTCGTTAAACAAAATGACTTCATCCAAAATCAACTCATGTCTTGGTTGCCAAAATTTGCTGAAAAATGTAAGCAATTTGATGAATTTGGCTTCTACTTAAGCGTTGCGCAACTATTAATTGCATTTTGTAAACTGGACAGCGCTTACCTTCTTGGTGAATAATCACCGCCTATTTTTAGGGAGCCTGCCTGTCGGGCTCCCTATTTTATTCGCTTGCTTTTAATCTGGCTCAAAGACGTTCGTTCATTTAGCAGTCAAAATGTGACTTCAAATACACAAAACTCTTGCTGAAAATATTGCCAGTCAGCCCACATAGGGCTAAAATGTGAACGCA
>NZ_JAWOTC010000506.1:0-1005 GCF_033338675.1 Vibrio sp. Vb1574 | reverse complement strand
TTCAATCGTGATGTATTTGATCATCGCTGCCATCAGCACTTACGTGATCACTCGCCTACTACGTCCACTGCAAACTTTGTCGGATGCACTCTCTGAACTGTCACAAGGTGAAGGTGATTTGACGCAGCGCATCGAGATTGAACGCATGGATGAAATTGGTGAACTGGCCACGCACGTCAACCAGTTCCTTACTCAGATGCAATCAATGCTAAAAAACATCGTCGAAAACAGTCAGCAGTTGTCAGAACAAGCACAACAGGCGAACGAACTCTCAGCCATGGCGGCAGGACGTGTTGAGCACCAACGAAATGACGTAAACCAAATTGCTACGGCCATTCATGAAATGTCAGCAACCGCTGCAGAAGTGGCAAGTCATGCAGAATTGACCGCAAGTGCATCCCAAAACTCCGCATCTGCGTGTGTGGAAGGTCAAAGCGTTATTCAGAAAAACCGTGAAGCAATTGTGTCGCTTGCTGAGCAAGTGAGTGATGCGGCAAATGTGATTTCTGAACTGGAAGCGAACACCCAAAGCATCAACCAAATCCTGTCTACGATTCAAGGCATTGCTGAGCAAACCAACCTGCTCGCTCTCAATGCGGCCATCGAAGCAGCACGCGCGGGTGAACAAGGACGCGGATTTGCCGTGGTAGCGGATGAAGTACGTGTACTTAGCCAACGCACTCATGGCTCAACAGAAGAAATCCGTACCATGATTGAAACGCTGCAAAGCAATACCAAGCTTGCCGTAAACAGCATGCAAGCCAGCACTAGCTTGGCAGATACCAGCGTGGATTACGCACAGCAAGCGCACGACAGTCTAACCAGCATCACCAACTCTATCACTGAGATTAATGATATGGCGATGCAGATTGCGAGCGCAGCAGAAGAGCAGCGAGCGGTAAGTGAAGACATCAGCCGCAATACTCAAGGCATCAAAGACGATGCAGATGTCATTGCTGAGCAATCACTGAAAAGCAGTGAAGGCGCACGCAGAATGTTCAACAC
>NZ_JAWOTC010000505.1:0-1005 GCF_033338675.1 Vibrio sp. Vb1574 | reverse complement strand
CAGGTTGGGTGATCACGCTATCGATTACACTCAGCGCTTGTTGCAGTTGAGGCAGCCATTTCTGGGCCGTGCTGGTTAGCTCAATATTTCGCCCTCGCTTCGTAAATAACTTTGTGTTTGTTGTGCGCTCTAGTCGTTTAATGGAAGCACTTATCGCTGGCTGAGTTACACCTAATTTATCCGCCGCTTTCGTATAAGAAAGGCACTCGGTCACCACAATAAATGTATTGATTAAGTTTAGGTCAATGGCTTTGGACATCTTGAACTCGAGTAATGAATTGTTGGGGAAATCAACGGGAGTGCGAAGTGACTCCTGAGCCACTATTAACATAATGACTCAGGAGATTTATCGCTATTGAACGATAGAGGTTGTGACTTGTTCAATTTTTTGATTGAACTCGAATGGTGCTTGGTAGTCTTTACTCACCGCGCCACCTTCATCTTCACCAATACCCACGCCATCGTCGAGCGAGAACAAGCGGCTGTTTGTGTTAGGGATAAGTTTCTTCTCAACAAGCTTATCGTTCACGTAGAGATAAACGTTACCGCCTTTACCTCTGCCAGCTGCGTTACCTTTACCACCTTGGCCGTTCTCGTCGTAACGGAATGCCACTTTAATCTCGTTCTTGCCTTCTTTTAGTTTAGAACCAGAGACTTTAGTGTACTCGTAGGTTAACCAGTTATATTCGAAGGTTGGGACGCCGTTTTTCACATATAGCGTCCAACCACCGAAGTTACCGCCTTGCGCGATAATCACACCGTTAGTCTTTGACGCATTGTCTGTTGAAATGTCCGCAATAATATCAAACGATTTATTTTTGATATTTAAGAAGGAGTTTTCAGGGATGCCTCTTGCGCCTTCATAAAGCGTTAGGCTCTTCTTACCAAACAGAGCATCAGGTCGGCCCGCAATTTCTGCGTTCACACGTTCCATTGTGCGATCATCGATAGGGTAGACATGGTTTTTCTCTGCTTCTTTATCGAATAGCTTCTTCAGCTCCTCAA
>NZ_JAWOTC010000504.1:0-1005 GCF_033338675.1 Vibrio sp. Vb1574 | reverse complement strand
TAAAAGAACCAGCTGCTGTTGTCTTCCAATTCCTGACGACATTGCTTCAGCTGCCAGCCATAAGTCTTTGCGGTTTGCTCAACGCGCCGAGCCACTTTCATCAAACTAGGCTTTCTTTTGTAAGTTCCACGTTTATAACCACCTCGCCCTTCATGATAGGCCAGATACTGGTTATAAGGGTCCCACAATGAAATGCCTAACTGGCGACGAGTCTCGTGGGTATACCACCCAACAAACATTATCGAATCATCAAAATTGGTGCGCGAACCACCTTGTCCGGTGGAATCTTGGAAGTCATCCCAAGCAGGATCTTGAGCCTGTGCATAGCCATACGCACTGCTTACGCGTCCCCAAGGGATGAAACCCAATACGTAATCTTTGGGTGGTTTGGCATCATGGCGGAAACTGCTTTCCTGCTTGATGATGGCCATGGCAACATGAATGGGCGTTCCCCACTCTTTTTCCATATCTTTCGCATCATCATACCAACCAGATTTTTCTCGGAATATCTCACATAGGTTATCTTGCTGTTTTGGTGGCGCTGTCGCACATCCCGCAAGCAACACACTTCCTAGAACCGATACAACCAACGGCTTAATGTTCAATCCCACCCAATCCTTACTTATTGATTATTGTTTTAGATAAGCGAAGTAGTTTTCCAGAAACTCGTCAAAAGATAACGTATCGCTTTCTTCCGCTTGTCGCTGTTTCTCAACTGAAGAAGCCACTTCCGTTTCCATTATATCTTGCGAGTAATGTTGGTAACCGTGAGCCAGATTTTCTTCACGGAACTTCATGCCAAGAGCACAACCTACTTTGCCAAGTCCACCAAGTTCTTTGGTTAGCTCAAGCAATTGGCCAGAAATCGTCAGTTCAGGGTTATCAATCCATGCTTCTAGCTTGTCACATACAGCTTGGTAAGCGTCGCCAACAGCCGCAGAATCCATCTCTACTGCAATTTGGCGCAACTCAACGAATACTCGCTTCGCCCAATCTTGCAAAGAT
>NZ_JAWOTC010000503.1:0-1005 GCF_033338675.1 Vibrio sp. Vb1574 | reverse complement strand
TGGTTTGTTACCGTCGTCATGGTCACAACGAAGCGGATGAACCGAACGCGACTCAGCCGTTGATGTACCAAAAAATCAAAAAGCACCCAACTCCTCGTAAACTGTACGCCGATGTTCTGATTGATAAGAATGAGTCGGATATTGAAACTGCAACGCAGTTGGTGAACGAGTATCGTGATGCACTTGACCGCGGTGAAGTCGTGGTGAAAGAGTGGCGTCCGATGGCATTGCATTCTGTAGACTGGTCTCCTTACTTAGGACACGAGTGGGATATGCAATGTGAATCGACCTACGATAAGCAACGCCTTGTCGATCGAGGTAATCGTTGATGTCAGTACCCGGAAAGCCACAAGCTGCAAAGCCGAGTAAACAAGCTGTACAACGATCGCTTAGCAATGATGACAGGTGAGAAGGCTATTGACTGGGGTATGGCTGAAACATTGGCTTACGCGACATTGGTAGACGATGGTAAGCGTATCCGTATTTCTGGTCAGGACTCAGGTCGTGGTACTTTCTTCCATCGTCACTCAGTTCTTCACAACCAATCAGATGCAAGCACTTACATCCCGCTAGCGAATATCCATGACAAGCAGGGGCCTTTCCAAGTTTTTGACTCTGTGTTGTCGGAAGAAGCTGTTCTTGCATTTGAGTACGGTTATGCAACAGCTGAACCTGGCGGTTTGACCATTTGGGAAGCGCAGTTTGGTGACTTCGCTAACGGCGCACAAGTGGTTATTGACCAATTCATTTCGTCTGGTGAGCAAAAGTGGGGACGTTTGTGCGGCCTGACGATGCTTCTGCCTCATGGTTACGAAGGCCAAGGTCCGGAGCACTCATCTGCTCGTCTAGAGCGTTACCTTCAATTGTGTGCTGAGCAAAACATGCAGGTCGTTGTACCATCAACGCCAGCTCAGGTGTACCACATGATTCGTCGTCAAGTAGTACGCCCAATGCGTCGACCATTGATTGTAATGTCTCCTAAATCATTGCTTCGTCACCCTCTTT
>NZ_JAWOTC010000502.1:0-1006 GCF_033338675.1 Vibrio sp. Vb1574 | reverse complement strand
TTAACACTGGCTTCAAAATTAACTGGGACTACACATCAGATTCTTACTTGAAATGGGACAAAGACAATAACCGTCTAGAAGGTCACCGTTTCTCAGATGGCTGGGCACCAAGCCAAAAAGAATTCTTCGTGATGGAATTCGACCAACCAATCAAAAACGTTCGCTTTGCTTACTATGATAAAGAGCAAGGTCGTTACATGGACGTGCCAGAAGGCATTACGGAAATCGGTAACGAGACACGCGGCAAGTACCAATACGCGCGCGCTTACGTTGAGTTCGACACATCAAAAGACGGCTTAACGGTTGAAGCGAAATTGGCGCTATCAAACGTTGAGATCGGCGAGAACGGCAAATCAGGTGCTTCTCTTAACATGACAGAAGTTGCTGGCATGAACTTCGACCAAGTACGCGAAGCGGCAACGAAGAAATGGGAAGACGAACTCGGCAAGATCCAAGTCTCTGGCGACGAAGATTACAAACAGACGTTCTACACCGCGATGTACCACTCGTACCTAGGTCAAACTATTCACTCTGACTTAGATGGTCGCTACCGCCAAGTTCACCAAGGTCGCAACGCTTACCCAGATGGCAACACACCTTGGGGCGACAAGATCGATACGCTGAAAGAGTCGATCCGCACAGCCGATGCTAACAAAGATGGCAAAGCAGACTTCACGCGCTACGACACTTTCTCGTTGTGGGATACCTACCGCGCAGTTCAACCGCTGTCTTCGATTCTTGAGCCTGACCGCCTAGCCGACGTGGTGCTGTCTATGTTGTCTTACGCCGAAGAAGAATGGGTGGATGACAAAGGCAACGTGCGCAAAGGTCGTCTGCCTGAGTGGACATTCAAAGGCAACGAAACCGGCATGATGATGGGCATGCACTCAACGCCTGTGATTCATGATGTGTTGTCTAAAGGCTCACTAGAAAAACGCATGATCGATCTTGGCTTCACAGAAGCAGAGCGCAAAGACGTTAAAGAACGTTTAGTTGAAGCGATGAT
>NZ_JAWOTC010000501.1:0-1006 GCF_033338675.1 Vibrio sp. Vb1574 | reverse complement strand
CTATCATTAGGCGGCCAGTCGCTATCGCTCGATCAAGCTATCGAGCGAGAAAAAGAGATCCTGACACCACTAAAAGCGCATGCGGATTTAATCCTCAACAGTAGCGGTCAGTCTTTGCATGAACTGAGTGAAACAGTTCGCATGCGAGTAGAAGGACGTGATCGCAAAGGCTTGGTGATGGTCTTTGAATCATTCGGCTTTAAATACGGCCTTCCGTCTGATGCAGATTACGTATTTGATGTTCGATTCCTACCGAACCCACACTGGGAACCTGCACTGCGCCCACTGACGGGTTTAGATGCTCCTATCGCTGCGTTTTTGGAACAACACCAGTCGGTATTGAGCCTCAAGTACCAGATAGAAAGTTTTATTGAAACTTGGCTACCTTTGCTCGAAAAAAATAATCGCAGCTATCTCACCGTAGCCATTGGCTGTACTGGCGGCAAGCACCGCTCAGTGTATTTAACCCAACAGATTGGCGAGTACTTTGCGGATAAAGGGCATCAAGTTCAGATTCGTCACACCTCGCTCGAGAAAATGCTAAGGAGTAGCAGTGGAGTTAAGTCGTAAAGTATTGATTCAAAATCGTCTTGGGTTACACGCGCGCGCCGCAGTTAAGTTGGTAGAACTTGCGCAAAGCTTTGATGCTGTAGTAACCATCGACAACGAAGAAGACAAAACCGCCACCGCAGACAGCGTGATGGGGCTGTTGATGTTGGAATCGGCTCAAGGACAATACGTAACGATTCATGCCACAGGCGATCAAGCAGAGTTGGCACTCGACGCTGTATGTCATCTGATTGAAGACAAGTTTGACGAAGGCGAGTAATTTACTCGCTTTTTTAGTTCCTATCTCTAGCCTCCCAACTGAATAGAGCGCAATCCCCTTTCCTAGCTAAAAAGTACAGCGATATCTCTCCCAAATCTTTGCGACTGCTCTGGTCACTCAGCAAATAATTTTGTCCTGTTTCACAAGTTGTTATTAAAAGGTGCCTGGAATTAAGTT
>NZ_JAWOTC010000500.1:0-1007 GCF_033338675.1 Vibrio sp. Vb1574 | reverse complement strand
AATGGATGGCATCAATTGGACTTGGCCCTGGCGTATTGATGGCATTTCTTGCTGGTAGCGCAGAATTTTTCGGCGGCTTGTTTATTCTACTTGGTTTGCTGACACGCCCTGCGGCAGTCGCACTCTCATTCACTATGGTTGTGGCGATTTTCTCAGTGCACTTCGAAAACGGCTTATTTATGGCAAACAACGGCTACGAATTTGGCCTAGCTCTGCTAGCAGCAAGTGTTTCACTGGCCTTTTCTGGCGCAGGTAAAGCGGCGTTAGATAACTTCCTAAACAAAAAATTCTCCTAACCACGGACACTGGAGGCACTGATGATCACCGTAAGACACGCCGAAGACCGAGGTCGAGCAAACTTTGGCTGGCTAGACAGCAAACATACGTTTTCTTTTGGTAGCTATTACGATCCAAAACACATGGGCTTTTCTGAACTGCGAGTCATCAACGATGACCTAGTTCAACCCAACGCAGGCTTTGATACTCATGGTCACCGCGACATGGAGATCATCAGTTATGTGCTAGAAGGTGTTATTGCGCACAAAGACAGTGAAGGCAATGTACAAACGTTACCTGCGGGGGAGTTTCAGCTGATGTCGGCAGGTAAAGGCATTTACCACAGCGAATATAACGCATCAGAAACAGACCCTTTACGCTTTTTGCAAATTTGGATTCAACCTAACACCTTTGGGAATAAACCGGGCTACCAGCAAAAAGATTTTGGACGTAATGCAGGGTTAACCACCATTGCAACCCCAACGGGAGAGAGTGGCACACTGCACATCAAACAAGATGCGTATTTGTATCAATTGATTTTGGAGCCGAATCGCGAACTCGCCTTCGACATCCACTCTGGAAGAAATGTTTACGTTCATCAGGTATCGGGAGAGCTGCATATCGACAACACCCTGCTAACGGGCGGTGATGGCGCTAAAATCGAAGCACAGAGCAAGGTGACATTTCGTAACCTGACCAATCAATCAGTTACTGCGCTAATCTTTGACTTG
>NZ_JAWOTC010000499.1:0-1007 GCF_033338675.1 Vibrio sp. Vb1574 | reverse complement strand
CACGACCTTGTTCTATCTCATCTTTTGAATCTGACAACTTTTGCACCGATTGATTAGCTTGATCCAACGTATTGCTCGCGGCAAAGGCAATCTCTTCGAGTTGACGCCCCATTTCTGAGATATTGGACTGTTGTTGTTCAACGTTATTGGATGTAACTTGTGCCGATTCGAGAAGCGCACCCATGCTGGTGTCCACTTGGTTCGCTTTGCCATTTACACCTGCAACAATGCCTGCCAGTGACTCGTTCATGCGATTGATAGAGCTCGTAAGGTCAGCCAGCTCATCCTTGCCAACAACGTTCAATGGCGGTTGAGAAACATCGCCAGAGGCTATAATCTTCGCTCGTTCTGATAATCGCTGGACTCTGCGCCCAATGGTATTTCCCATGTATTTTGAAATCGCAATCGCCGCAATCACGACCAGTAATGCTGCCACCAGCATCGACGTAAGCACATTTTTGATTGATTGACTGATGCCAACACCGCTTTGATCCGCTTTAGCTTGCTGAGCCAACACAATCGTTTCTAGGCTTTGATTTAACGCGTTTGCCGCGGGTAACAACTCATTTGCCATTAGCAAATTTGCTTTGTTCCATTCATCTGATTGACGCAGCGTAATCACTTGATCAGCCAAGGGGAAATACATCTGTTGCATCTCTTTAAACAATGACCATAGTGATTGGTCGTTGTCTGACAACATATCCAGTTTAGCGTCGATTTCTGCGACCGATTGGTTGTGGAATTTGATCAGGTCTTGATACTTCTCCAGATGTGTTTGCTGTCCGTACAACAGGAAATCACGCAGTGCCGAGAGAGCATTAGCTAGAGAAGTGTAACTGTCCGCGTAGACTTTAAATAAGCGCTTACGCTCACCGCCCATTTCATTGCCTGACTCTTCATTAATTAGGCTTTGAATTTGGTCGAGCGCGACTTCAGCAATGGGTGCAGCTTCGTTAATAAACAGATTATGCGCTGGCAGATTTTCCGCGCTGTGGCTCAACTCAATA
>NZ_JAWOTC010000498.1:0-1008 GCF_033338675.1 Vibrio sp. Vb1574 | reverse complement strand
TGTCAGAATGCAAGTACTCCCAGTAAGCTGGAATCTCACCAGATCCCATGTTCAGGAATGCCAGCTGGTGCTTCTTCTCTAAAATGTACTTAAACGCAGATGAACCATCGACTAAGTTCAATGTGAACTCTAGACCTGCCAGCTTCGCTTGCTCTTTTAAGTATGCAATACGAGGTGTCCATGAGTTGTAACCATACGTAATCGCAAAGCTTAAACGTTGGCCTTTGTCGTTTACGCGAATACCATCTGAACCTAGAGTATCAAAACCTGCTTTTTCGAAATGCTTAACCGCAGCATCGACATCAAACTTTGGCGGAGTGTTGTTTGGATCGTCATACTCACCATGACCAAAGCCCAAACCATGTGGCTTACGTGAGTAGTCACCACGCATGATGTTCTCTATCATGCCATCAAAATCTGTTGCAGCCATGATGCCTTTGCGCACTTCAAGATTATCCAACAAAGGCATTGCCGTATTCATCCATACGCCACCAGCGCCTTGTGGTGATTGGTTGAATCCCCAATACTTTTGGATATAACCTTTTTTGTAAACATCAGTGTTCGTTTTATCGTGCCAAAAGCTTGGTAGCACCATTTCAAAGTAATCGAGATTACCTTTTTCGAAGTGCTTCATCGCAATGTCAGGATCGCGAATAACTGTGATACGGACTTTCTCTACGTTATAACGGTTCTTGTAGTAACGATTGTTGTAGCCCCACCAATCTTCACCAACATGCTTAAAGGTAACACTCTTCCCTTTTTTAACCTTATCTAGGTAGTATGGTGCTGCCGTTGGTTCAGCTTTGAAGTTGAATTTACGTACAAAATTATCCGGCATGCCATCGTTGTTTTCATCCTTCTCACCTTTGAAAAAGTGTTTTGGACGAGGTTGGAAGCCATTGCTTGGCATATTAATCATGACCATCAGAGAATCATGACTCTGTGCAACCGCTAAATTAACACGCATGGTGTAATCATCAATTTTTTCCACGCTAACAATGCTGTTGG
>NZ_JAWOTC010000497.1:0-1011 GCF_033338675.1 Vibrio sp. Vb1574 | reverse complement strand
AATATGTCGTGCTGCCAAGGCCAAGCGAGAACGTTCGACCTCGTAAACTTCAGCAAAACCGCCAACATTTACGATTTGCCTGTCATCCGAGCTGGGGATACGATTTACATTCCTCATAAAGATGAAAGCTTTGCAGAAAAAGCGCGCGCTGGTTTGAGAGACATTCTTCAAATCACCACCACCATCGTGTTAATAGGAGCGCTGTAATGACCATTCCTGCGACTCATGCCGAAATCGAGCAAATCTATCTGCAAAGTGAACAAAAGGGTCACAGATCGAGTTGCGTGGTGGGCTGTAAATCTGAAGAAGGCGTTACGTCTGTCGCCTCTTCTCTTGCCGAGCGCCTTATCTTGGCAGGTTACAGCACATTATATGTGGACTTGAACTTATTCAAACCCGCGTATCACACGGTGCACGAGTTTGATGATGACGCAAATGTCGGTCATTTAATTACGCGCGAAGATGCGCACCAAACGCTGGTGGGATTGCCTGCCCCGTCGTTGGCAAGCACCAAACTGGCGTATCGAGATCCAACCGCACTGAGGAAAAACATCGAGACATGGTTATCTCAGTATGATCGCATTGTCATCGACACCTCTCCGTTGCTCAGTGTGAATAAGAGTAACATTCCACCGCAAGTCATCGCGGGAGTTTGTGATGCAACGCTTCTGGTTGCTCATTACGGGTCTACGACGACCACGCAACTTGAGCAAGCCAAAAAGCTGCTTGAAGCAAGCGATGCCAATCTGATTGGCTCGGTGCTAAACATGAAACACACTCCGAGCCTAAAAGACGAGCTGATTCGCCAAGTCGAAAAGCTGCGTTTTCTACCGAAAAAATGGAAAGACAAACTGGCCCAGCAGATTAAAAAAAGTGAACTGTTTATGTTATAGGGAGCGCTTATTATGAATTCCAATACGGCACAACACATTGAACAAGAGTTGGTTGATGAGCTCATTCTCCAGCAAATGATTAAAGACACCTGCGCGGAGATCATTCCCACGTTGATTG
>NZ_JAWOTC010000496.1:0-1014 GCF_033338675.1 Vibrio sp. Vb1574 | reverse complement strand
TGTTCTTGTCGCTACCACCAATTTTGGTCGCAGCATTAGTCGGCACCTTAGTGTCGCTGATCCAAGCACTGACTCAGGTACAAGAGCAAACGTTAGGGTTTGTCGTGAAGCTCATTGCCGTGATCATCACCCTGTTCATCACAACGCAGTGGCTAGGTGCAGAACTGCACGCTTTTGCCTCACTCGCTCTGGATAAAATTCCACAAATACGATGAGTTACGACGATTTACACCAAGCTTTGTTTCTTTATAGCTTGACGCTGCCTAGGCTCATGGCGTGCTTTATCTTTCTGCCTATTTTGAGTAAACAGATGCTTGGCGGCGCAATGATCCGTAACGGCGTACTTTGCTCACTTGCGTTGTTTATTTTTCCCGGCGTAAACGAGCAAGCATTGCCCGCCGAAACTGACGGCCTTTGGTTGATAGTGATTCTAGGTAAAGAAGTCTTGCTGGGTATGCTGATTGGCTTTGTCGCAGCCATTCCTTTTTGGGCGATTGAAGCCACTGGCTTTTTGGTGGATAACCAACGCGGCGCGGCGATGGCAAGCATGTTCAACCCAACGCTGGGTTCTCAATCCACCCCAACGGCGGTGTTACTCACCCAAACATTGATCACCTTGTTCTTCTCTGGAGGTGGCTTTGTTGCATTTATCTACGCTCTGTTTAAAAGCTACACCACTTGGCCAATACTCGGCTTTTTTCCGATGGTCACGGACGCGTGGGTAAGCTTTTTCTATGATCAGTTCCAACAGTTAATGTGGCTTGGTGTATTAATGTCGGCGCCACTTGTGCTCGCGATGTTCTTAGCCGAATTTGGCCTTGCGTTGATCAGCCGCTTTGCGCCGCAACTCAATGTTTTCTTCTTGGCGATGCCCATCAAAAGTGCCATCGCGAGTGTGTTATTGATCGTCTATCTCGGATTAATGATGGATCACTTTGAAGCACTATTTTATGGCATCACTCGCTTTGGCGATCAGCTCAACACGATTTGGAAATAAAGGTTAGGATGTTCTAT
>NZ_JAWOTC010000495.1:0-1016 GCF_033338675.1 Vibrio sp. Vb1574 | reverse complement strand
TAAAACGCGCTAGAACATTGTGTCATCACATCAGTCACCGCTACACCAAGTAGTTGATTTGATTCATCATAGATGTGCAAGAACAACGTTGTCAGCCAAGTCGTTTGTGCAAAACGTGAGAACTCATCTCGCTTGGGAGGGTACATGGTACCGTTTTTGTGTCGCTTGCAAATGTAACGGCTGTAGAGCTCAAACCACTCGGCGTCCATCTCCGTTTTCATCTCCCAACGCAGATTTTTGGCTTTACTGAGCAGTCGTTTTTGACTTCTAGATAGTACGAAATCAGGTATCGATATGCGAATAGGCTGGCAAGCATGGCAACGCTCGCAATGTGGTTTGTATATAGTATCTCCGCTTCGACGAAAGCCATTAGCCATCAATAGTTGATAGTTTTGTTCAGTATGTAATTCAGCGTCCAATGCCACCGCAACACGCTCTTGTCGCTCCGGTAAATAGCTACAAGGATGGTTGTTGGTTAACCCAATTCGAATGTGTTGTAGATCTGTGCTCATGATTCTGAATCCTGCAAAACTTGGGGCGTAAAGGTGTCAGAAGCCGTTTGCTTTTCTCTTAAAGATAGTAGCTTTTGTATGAACTCGTCTCGGTCAAGCTCAAATGCGCCGAGGGATGCCAAGTGCGGGTTCATCACCTGACAATCTATTAATTGACCATGCTTTGACGCCAAATGCGAACACAAATACCACAATGCGATTTTTGATGCGTTGTCTTTCAAACTGAACATGGACTCACCACAAAAAAGTTGACCCACGCTAATGCCGTATAAACCGCCAACAAGCGTGTTGTCATGCCATACTTCTACTGAGTGGCAATGCCCTAGGTTGGATAGCTGAATATAAGCGGCTTGCATTTCTTCATTCAGCCATGTTTCATCTGCTGGCCGGGTAGACGAGCAAAGTTGAATGACGCGCTCAGTCGCTTGATTTATAGTGACTTTATATTGATGCTTGCGCTGAAACTTTTTAAGACTTTTTGATGGCTTAAACGTTAAAGGATCA
>NZ_JAWOTC010000494.1:0-1016 GCF_033338675.1 Vibrio sp. Vb1574 | reverse complement strand
TTGCATCAATCACTATGATGACATTGATTTTCGCCAATACACCACCGAGTTGAATGAGACGTTCAGTGAAGAAAAACAACGCCTCGCTCTAAACAACATTTACAGTTAGAGAAATAGAATGTTTCAAGCCATTCAACAAAAACTGCTACTTATGCCGAGTGGCAAAAAGAACTTGCTGTCACTCGGCATGAAAACGGCAATCACCCGAGTTTTCAGTGCATTATTTGCCTTTTTGCTGACGCTCATCGTGTCGCGCAAAACCGATGCATCCACGTCAGGTCAGTTTTTCTTCTTATTCAATCTCGTATCGCTCACAGCCATTATTTCTCAGCGAGGCTTTGACGTTGCTTTAGTCCGATTCAACGCTATCGCGTTTAGCAACGGAGATATTCAACAGCAAAGTGACAACTATTGGACGGCTTTAACTCGCAGTATCACATTTTGTTTCATGGCTGCCGTTACTCTATTTGTCGGCTTTTACCTTTTTCCAAATCAACTGAATCAAACCAACAGTCCAATAGTGGCGATTACGCTCGCGCTGATGTGCGTACCTTTCCTCGTATTAGGACAAACCAACAGCCGTGTTTTACAAGCAAGTAAAATGGTGGTGCCATCCCTATTCGCGCTTCAACTCGGCGTCAGTGTGCTCATGGTTTTGTTCATTATTGGCCTGAGCACACTGCACTTACAAAACATCAACAGCCTAATGGCGGCATTGCTGCTGGCGAGTCTGATCGTCAGTATTGCTTCATCGACTAAATGGTTTAGCTCTGGTCAATATCAAAAGCCGACCCCGACAACAAATATCGAACTGATCTCCTCTGCGAAGCAAGTGTGGATTGGCAGCATTTTCACCAATATCCTCCAATGGGGAAGCATTGTTATTGCTGGTTTTTTCATTTCTACCACGGAGCTAGGGTTGTTAGCAGCAGCGCAACGAACATCACTACTGATTGGCTTTGTACTGATTACCATTAACTTCGTTGTTGCCCCAATGTTCGCCTCTCTTTTTAAAG
>NZ_JAWOTC010000493.1:0-1018 GCF_033338675.1 Vibrio sp. Vb1574 | reverse complement strand
TCAGCGCGGCAAGTGGTTGGTTTATCTCGTGGTTGATACTGGCAGACAACTCTCCCAGCAAAGCAAGTTTGGCGGCTTGAGTCAGCTCTTGCTGAGTTTGCCTTAGCTCTTGCTGGCTTTGTTCATACTGACGAACCGTTTGCTGCAATTTGTGGTTTGCTTCACTTAGTACAACCGTGCGTTGCATGACTTTTTCTTCCAAGCTCACATTGAGATTGGCAAGACGTGCCTTGTTCACCAACATCTGAAACCATGCCAATGCGATCAGTGCAATCAGCGCGTATAAAATCAAATAGACTACATCTGCTTGCAATACTGCCGTCAGTACGGTGTGGTGATTGATTAACGCTACAACGCGAAAGCCTTTATCCAACAAATGTGTTGCGTACGCGAGGTAGTTTGGTGACAGCAATAATTGGTTATCCGCAAACTCACTTTCGTCACTTTGCGCGGTAAGCTCGCCGTAATATTCGGGCAACGTGTCACCGTATTGGCGAGTTTCAGTCAGTTCATTGATGGCCGTTGGTGAGAGTGGAAACAGTGCGCGATAGCGCCAGTCGGGTAGGTTGCTCATAAACACTACGTTGTGTTTGTCGGTCACCAAAACGTCTGCGCCACTTTGTGCAAGGCGCTGCTCCAACTGCTCCAAATTCACTTTTACCGTGATGACGCCGATGACATCGCCGTTCAACCATAGTGGAGAGGAAAAGAAGTAACCCCGTTTGTTGGAGCGCACTCCTAACCCCACGTATTGAGCAGGCTCACCACGACGGGCATTTTTAAAGTAAGGACGATAACTAAAACTCGAACCGACAAACGTATCCGCCTGTTGATAGTTACTCGAAGCGATAACCAAGCCTGTTTTATCATGGACATAAATGGTATCGGCCAAACTTTGCTTCAGCCATTGCGCCAACAGTAAGTTCAGTTCTGTTGACGGGGCACCTTTCTCAACGGCTTCAAGCAGGCGTGGGTCATGGCTAAGCAAATTGGGAATTTGTTCAAACTTCGCCAGCTC
>NZ_JAWOTC010000492.1:0-1018 GCF_033338675.1 Vibrio sp. Vb1574 | reverse complement strand
AGCCGAGATATCCGTTGAAAAACCGAGAAAAAGCACACGCCCTGAATTGAATGTGAGGCGATAGATACACAAATGATGCGCTTGGTTACTGCCATTGGCTGTGCGGCTAAGAAGATTGCCGCTCCAATACCCTTCTTCATCAATGTGTTTCCAAAGCTGATCGTAAAACGCTTGGCTATGGTGAGAAGTGCTGAAGATGTAGGTTTTTAACCCAACGAGATCACGATTTTGATACCCCATCTGAAGCTCAAAGGCACGATTGCAACCAAGAATACGCGTGTCTTCATCGGCAACGAGTACGCCGACGTTTGGCAAATCGAAGATGGTTTCAAGAATCTTCGCCAGCTCTTCACACCCAGTGATGGTCAGCTGAGGAATGATTGTGCCTTGAACAATCCGCTCGTTGAGCTTTTCAAAACTCATGGTGACATGAATGAGCTTGGCGTCATTAGGCATTAAGCAGCAAGAAAAATGCCCTTGCCCACCCATAAATTCGACGTCCGCAATGCGTTGACGACAAGCCTCTTGCTGCCCCATCAACATATATTGAAGCAGCTCATCTAAACTGTTAATCGGACGTTTGAAGCCAAAAGCATTGGCCATGCTTGGTTGGTCGCATTCAAACTCACGAGTATAGATGTCATAAGACCATTCCACGACCTGAGTGTGATTGGCTGCGTGCTGCACTTGTCCTTGTGCAATCGTTAGTGATTCGCTCATTTCCTAGCCCCCTTATTTTGGTCGGCCTTTTTGCTCTCCATTCAAAACCCAATATCACAGTCGATGTTTGAGGAACCTTTAGATTCTCTGTTATGACTCGAAAGTAAACAGGTTAAGCCTTGTGGTTTTGAATGTTGCTTCGAGCATGCTCGGCACATGCACTTTTAACTATGCACTAATTTGATTATAGGCGAGTTTCAAATAAGCATTCCATTGCTTATCAAATGTATTAAAATTGCGACAAACAAATCTAAGCAGGCTAATAACCATAAGGCTTCAAAGGGGATATCAGATAAAA
>NZ_JAWOTC010000491.1:0-1019 GCF_033338675.1 Vibrio sp. Vb1574 | reverse complement strand
AGGCGCGCTCACTCCCGGTATTGAACCAAATCTCGTCGTCTGTTGGGGCGGCCATTCAATCAATGGCGTTGAATACCAATACACGCGCGAAGTGGGTAACGAGCTTGGCTTACGTGAACTTAATATCTGTACGGGTTGTGGACCAGGTGCGATGGAAGGCCCGATGAAAGGAGCGGCAATCGGTCACGCTAAACAGCGTTACACTGAGCAGCGCTACCTTGGCTTGACGGAGCCTTCAATCATTGCCGCTGAGCCGCCAAACCCAATCGTCAACGAGCTGATCATCATGCCGGACATCGAAAAACGTTTAGAAGCGTTTGTTCGTATGGCGCATGGTATTGTGATCTTCCCGGGAGGTCCGGGTACTGCTGAAGAGTTGCTGTACATTCTTGGTATCATGATGCATCCAGACAATGCAGATCAGCCGATGCCGATTGTGTTAACCGGACCAAAAGAGAGCGAAGAATACTTCCGTTCTATCGACGCGTTTATTCGCGATACCTTAGGTGAAGAAGGTCAAAAACACTACCAAATCGTCATTGATGATCCTGCCGAAGTTGCACGTATCATGAAGCGCTCGATGGAAGATGTACGCCTTCACCGTAAAGAAAAAGGCGATGCTTACAGCTTCAACTGGTCATTGAAAATCGAACCGGATTTCCAACTGCCATTTGACCCAACGCATACATCAATGGAAGGGTTGAATTTGAACTTGGATCAAGAACCTCAGGTTCTGGCGGCTAACTTACGCAAAGCCTTCTCTGGTATTGTGGCAGGTAACGTCAAAGCCGAGGGCATTCGCGAAATCGAATGCAAAGGTCCATTTTCCATTCATGGCGATCCTGTACTGATGAAGAAGCTCGACAAGCTACTGCAAGACTTCGTTGAACAGCATCGAATGAAATTGCCAGGCGGTTCTGATTACGAACCATGCTATCGAATTGCCCATCCATAAATTGGTGGTCGATAGTCTGGCTTGCATTCGTTACACTAGGGGCATTACGCCCCTTTTTTATTGC
>NZ_JAWOTC010000490.1:0-1020 GCF_033338675.1 Vibrio sp. Vb1574 | reverse complement strand
TAATGATGCCACGACGCAGCGCTGCAGCGACACACGTTTCCAAACGCACATCATGTTCTTTAGCGAGACCTTGCCATGCTTTAGTCAAATCAAACTCATCATTAGCTGGCACACTTAACGCTGTACCGTTGGTCACACCATCTTGATAAAAGAACACACTCACCAGAGTATGCCCTTGTTCAATGACTGCTTGTGCGAATTGGTATGCGCTGCGTGCCGATTGGCTGCCGTAAACAGAGCCATTTACCACCAGCGTGTAAGTTAATCCACCCACGCTTATTCGTCCTCGGTTTTACGTTGACGAATGTATAAGTACACGGTGTGTTTTGAAATGTTAAGACGATCGGCAACACGGTTGATGGCATCTTTGATGTCGAAGATGCCTTTATCGTACAACTCCATCACGATCTGACGATTCTTAGTGTTGTTCGATACCGATTTATCCGCATTGATTTCTTCAATCGTACGTTCAACGGTTTGGTCCACCAGCTCTTCTACGTCACTCGCGAAGTTCACCGATGAAGCGGCTTCTTTCGCTTCTTGCGTTGGCATAAAAGATTGCAACACTTGCGAGAATGGCGCATCAAGGTTGACGTTGATACACAGCAAACCAATTACGCGATTTTCACCGTTGCGGATCGCAACAGTGATTGACTTCATTAGTACGCCGCCTTTGGCACGTGTGAAGTAAGAACGTGAGAAATTACGCTCAGAGCCTTCAATGTCTTTCAGCATTTTTAGCGCTAAGTCAGTAATAGGCGAACCTACTTGGCGGCCGGTGTTTTCGCCATTGGCGATTTTGATTGCAGAGGTATTTAAGTCTTCTAGAGAGTGAAGAACGATTTCACAAAACGGACCGATCAGGCTCGCGATACCGTCCACGACCGCTTCGTAAGATCTCAAGATGATTTTGTCGTGCTCAGTAAATGGCATCACGTTAACCGATTCCATTTCGAGCAACATCTCCGCGTTTATTGTTTCTGTAGTTGTCATAAGCCTTCGAGCGAAAAATCAACAAAT
>NZ_JAWOTC010000489.1:0-1021 GCF_033338675.1 Vibrio sp. Vb1574 | reverse complement strand
CAAAGAAAAGCAAGCGGTAAATGATGCTGAAGCGCAATACACGCTTGCGATTCGCCAGCTTAAACGAGGTGAGGAACTGCACGGTCGCCAAATGATATCCAAAGCAGAACTGGATGAGCTGACCGCAAACAAGGAACTGGCAGAGGCAAACTTCTATAACGCCACCAACCAGTTGAACTATACGCGTTTATTTGCCCCGTTTGCAGGAAAAGTCTCAGACGTTTTCAAAGAGCGTTTTGAGCGCGTGGCGATTGGCGAACCTGTACTGAACTTGTATCAAAACGATGTGGTTTATGTGCGCATCGAATTGTCTGACAACGTGTTAGCGATGGTGAACCCAACCGCACAAAACATGAGTTATAAGCCGCGTGCGACGTTCTCTGGTATTCCAACAACGTATGCGCTGGACTATTTAGAGCACACTAGCGAGCCAAACTCAGAAACACAGACTTATGAGATGTACTTAACCATGCCTCAACCAGAGCAAGAGATTCTTCCGGGCACCAGTGTGAGCGTGATGGTCGACATGATCAAAGCCGGTATCACTTCTATCGATGGTTACAACATCCCAATGACGGCACTTCAAGCAGGCAACGATGACAATGAGTTCTTTGTTTGGAAAATAAACAGTGACGCTGTCACTAAAGTGCCTGTGGCGATTTCACAAGTTAACGGTGAAGGGGCGATTGTCTCATCGGGAATCACTCAAGGTGATGTGTTGGTTAATTCAAACCTACGTAAATTACGCGAAGGTAAACATGTGGATGTTGTGGAGAAGGAACAATAATGAACATTGCTGAGTATTCCATTAAGAACAAAGTCATCAGTTGGTTGTTCATTGTTATTCTTGCTATCGGTGGGGTGACTTCATTCCTAGAGCTTGGTCGATTAGAAGACCCTGCGTTTACGATTAAGGACGCGATGATTGTCGCGACTTATCCTGGGGCGACCTCCAAAGAAGTGGAAGAAGAATTAACGTATCCGCTTGAGAAAGAGATTCGTAAACTGCCGTACATTGATC
>NZ_JAWOTC010000488.1:0-1021 GCF_033338675.1 Vibrio sp. Vb1574 | reverse complement strand
ACGCCACTTCTTATAGTTTTTCCTGTACAAAAACACAGCTCCATGGTTAACATACTGCTATGTTAACCATTTTCTTGAGCTTTCTATGTCTGCCCAAATGCTATCTGCTGTTCCTTTAACTTCTCTATCAGGAGTTGGCGCCAAAGTCGCAGAAAAACTCGCTAAAGTCGGCTTGCATAGCGTTCAAGATTTGTTGTTCCACCTGCCTCTACGCTACGAAGATCGCACCCGCATTTATCCTATTGCCAAACTGCACGCAGGCCTTTGGGCTGCGGTACAAGGTAAAGTCATGACCGTCGATACCATTTTTGGTAAACGCAAAATGCTGACAGTCAAAATCAGTGACGGCAATGGCACCATCACGCTGCGTTTTTTCAACTTTACTGCAGCGATGAAGAACAATTTTTCACAGGGTAAGTTAGTACACGCTTACGGAGAAATTAAGCGTGGTGGTATGGGGCTGGAAATTGTGCACCCTGACTACAAATTTTACGCCAGTGAACAAAAGCCAGATGTGGAACAAAGCTTAACCCCGGTTTATCCAACCACAGATGGCCTGCGTCAAATCACCTTACGTAATCTTACTGAGCAAGCATTGGTGCTACTCGATAAAGCGGCAGTGCAAGAATTGCTACCTTCTGGCTTGTATAACCATCAGATTACTATGTCGCAGGCGTTGCACACCATTCATCGCCCGCCGCCAACCATTAATTTAGATGAATTTGATGAAGGTAAGCACCCCGCTCAAATCCGTTTGATCATGGAAGAATTGCTCGCTCAGAACTTGTCGATGTTGGCGGTTCGCAGCAAAGGCCAGCAAGATATCGCCTTACCGCTCGCACCATGTGACAAACTGAAAAAACAGCTGTTGGCGCAACTGCCGTTTTCTCCGACCAATGCTCAAGCACGCGTGGTGAAAGAGATTGAATCCGACCTCGAAAAGCCGCATCCAATGATGCGTCTTGTCCAAGGTGACGTAGGCTCAGGAAAAACATTGGTTGCCGCGCTAGCCGCAGTCAGA
>NZ_JAWOTC010000487.1:0-1022 GCF_033338675.1 Vibrio sp. Vb1574 | reverse complement strand
ACAGGAGAGTTTAATTGCAGACGGTGGTGTTTACGCTCAACGGCTTGTTGACGTGTATCGATGAAGCGCTGCATAGCTCTACGCAAACGCATATCCAGCTCATCGAGTTGCTGTGACTGACGCTGCAACTGATAACTTGGATGTTGGCGTTCTAAACGGTGGAGAAGTTGCGCTGCTTGCTGTTTTTGCTGTGCTAAGTAGTAGCGCATCGCACTAGCTAGTTTATGCTGTTTCGCTACAAGCGATTGATCTTTATGGCTATTGTCACGGCTAACCAGTTCAGCGGCAGCTGATGGAGTAGGAGCTCGCACATCGGCAACAAAATCGGCAATCGTCATGTCGACTTCATGGCCCACAGCACTAATGATCGGGATTTGACTTGCAGCAATAGTGCGAGCAAGGATCTCATTGTTAAAGCACCATAAGTCTTCTAGAGAGCCGCCGCCACGACCAACAATCAATACATCACATTCATTTCGGCTATTAGCACGACCGATTGCTTGGGCAATTTGAATGGCTGCGTCATCACCTTGGACCATGGTCGGATAAATCACCACGGGTAGGGAAGGATCACGGCGTTTTAAAACGTCCAATATGTCGTAAAGCGCAGCACCTGTTTTAGAAGTGATGATACCAACACGCTTTGGATGCTCTGGTAGTGGCAGTTTGTTGGTTTGAGCGAACAAACCTTCCGCTGCCAACTTCATCTTAAGCTCTTCAAACTCTTGTTGTAGGCGACCATCGCCTTCAGGCTGCATGCTTTCGATGATCAATTGGTAGTCACCACGTGGCTCATACAGAGACAGACGGGCTTTAACTAAAACTTGATTGCCGTTTGCAGGTTTGAAAGTAACGCGACGATTGTTACCACGGAACATGGCACATTTTACTTGAGCACGAGAATCTTTAAGGGTGAGGTACCAGTGACCGGAAACAGGAGCAGAGAAGTTGGATATCTCTCCGACGAGCCAAACGATCCCCATTTCGTTTTCAAGGAGTAAACGAACTTCCGCGTTGAGACG
>NZ_JAWOTC010000486.1:0-1022 GCF_033338675.1 Vibrio sp. Vb1574 | reverse complement strand
TGAAGTCTGAGTTTCTAAGTCATAAAGATAAACACATCGCCGTTGTAGGTGGTGGTGTAGCCGGTGCCACAGCCGCCATTCATTTTGCAGAGTTGGGATTCAAAGTCTCTGTTATTGAAAAGGGCGTCTCGTTAGTCAACGGCCCACCAATTTGTCACCTTCATGCGGGCGGTAATTTGTATCGTGAAATTTCTGAACAACAATGTTTGGATTTGCTTACGCAATCTATAGATACGATCAGACTGTATCCTCACTCACTGAATATTCGTCCTACCATTATTGCCGTACCTCACTCTGATGGGGGTGACCCATTCGCGCTGCTGCCTCGCTTAGAGGTGATTAAAAGTGCTTGCCAGGGGTTAGTCGACAAAGACGAACACAACAAAGTACTTGGCGAGCCTGAAGAGTATTTCAAACTGTATTCGAAAGAAGAATTGCAGGAACTGGCAAAACAAAACCAACCAGAACATCCATCCACATTTGATGAATGGAGCATTCCTTTTGCTCAGCACGCTGATTTAGAACAATTAAAATATCCGGTCGTTGCCGTTCAGGAGTATGGTTGGAGCGTGTTCCGTTTAGCGGCTATTGCTAACTTAACCTTAGCAAAACTGGCGAATTCAAACGTGATTACTCAAGCGACACTGAATCAGGTAGATTGGCTTGGTGATCATTGGCAATTGACTTACGAACACAACGGCGTCAATTGTTTGCTTACTTGTGATTACTTAGTCAACGCATGTGGTTTCGAGACGGGAACTATTGATAACGCAGTTGGCGCTAAGCGTGACCGTTTAGTTGAATTCAAAGCCGCTTACGTGACCAAATGGAACGAATGTAACCAGCAATGGCCAGAAGTCATGTTCCACGGCCCCCGTGGCACAGATAAAGGAATGGCGCAGTTAACGCCTTATGGAGATGGCTATTTCCAGCTGCACGGCATGACGAAAGAGATCACGTTGTTTGAAGATGGCTTAGTTGAAAGCACGGCACTCTCTGCTCAACCTGAGCTACCTGTACCG
>NZ_JAWOTC010000485.1:0-1023 GCF_033338675.1 Vibrio sp. Vb1574 | reverse complement strand
AGCCTTGAAGCGTACCAATGGTGATTGGCGTCAGTGTAGCTTCAACTAGGTAAGTGACTGACTCACCGGGGTAGATCGACACCGTATCGTCAAAATCGACATCAGTTTGAACTCCACTTGCTTGATAGGCAGATAAGGAGTTAGAGCCAATGTTGTTGACCGTTACAGTCCACGTTGAGAATGGATTTCCGGTCACATCGGTGTTGTTAAAAGCAGACGAGAGATCGTTCGCCAAGCCATTGTTGGTAAGTAACGTGTTGATGTTCTGGGTAACGTGGTAACCATGTGCAATCGCACCACCGTTGTTACTGACTTTGATTTCGAAATTAAGCTTACCGTTGATGAAATAAGGTGTCGAAGACAAAAGTGTATGGGTAAGCGTAACGTTCGGCGTCGCTGGAGGCGTGACAAGAACATTGCTTTCTACAGGGCCATCGCGCGTTAACGCCGACGCCTTAGTTGTAATGTCAGAAACCAGATCATTCGCAACGGTCGCTTTGATGGTGTAAGTGATGTAACCACCCACGGATAGCTCCGCATTCTCTACCGACAAATCATCTGCTTTCGAAAATGTTCCCGTATTACTCCCAGAAGAAGCGACAGCACTGATCTCGACATGACTAAAAACTGGAGCGTTGGCACCGCTTAGAACCTCACCAGTAAGAGACAAAAAAGGTTGGGTTATGTCTAAGCCTTTTACTGCAAACAGGCCAGTATTTTGTGCGGTGAGCGTGTACGTCAAAACGTTTGCGACTTGATGATATTCAGCTGGCGTTACCGCTGCATCTAGCGTGTATTTGTATTCTGCAGGTTCAAACGTGACGCTGGTTGTATCAACGAATGTATTCTCTGCCCCAGCAATCATCGCTTTTACTTGCGCGCCACCTAATACGATGTTTTCAGCACTCTCATGAGACACTGTCGCGCTAACATGATAAGTAACTCGACCAAATGGCAGCAATGTCGCGCCAGTCACTTCTAAGTTCGCATTGCTAGATGCGTAACTACCAGCGATTGAACCTA
>NZ_JAWOTC010000484.1:0-1023 GCF_033338675.1 Vibrio sp. Vb1574 | reverse complement strand
TATTGAAGTAATTATTTTCAAGCGAGCAGTCGACGCTGAAAGGACTACTGAATCTTGGCCAAAGCACCTGCCTAAAATCGACATGGAAAATGTCGGCAGTTTGGACAGCGAAGCCTACCGCCGCTCTAAAGGCGTAACTCTATTACCTCGCTCTTCTTTCCGCTTAAACGCACAAGAAGCGGCGCTGAACAATCATGCTGGATTTAAAGTGCTAAAACACGTAGCATGGCGTCAAGGTGATCGAGGTAAAGCAAGCGCGCCAATCTTTCGAATTGTAGGTGGTCGTGATTTCTCTGGCTCTTACAATGCAGATGGTAGCCCGATTAATGGCAATAACAGCTACTCTAGCGATGGCTATAACGAAGAAACCATCAACGGCCCACTGTATGAGTTAGATGGCAAATTCCAAATTTACGTGCAGCATTACTTGTTTGCAGAAACCACGCTGGATTTGCGTGAACCAAGCGTTCGTGAAGTTCGCTTTGAGTCTAAATCAACTGACCAGTTGAATGATGAACTCGGTGATGTTGACGGCAACGTTCAAGTGGGTAACCTCGCAGAAATCTCACCAACGGTGACTGAAGAAACCTTCTTAAAGAGCTACCGATTGGATCAAAAACGCCGCATGAAAAGCAGCGAAACGCACTACTTAGACAACCCTCTAATGGGAATGATCATCCAGGTGCGTCGAGTTAACTAAACTTCGACAGTTCTACAAAGCGCAGCAATCGCTGCGCTTTGTTTTATCTGCCACTTCATATCACCTAAACTCATTTAATCACAACCATGCCAGTAGTCACTCGGTTTGAAGCCTTAACCTTTGAGCGAAGTAAACCCAAGCCAGCAACTACAATGACCTAAGGAACGAAAGGTCGGTATCTCTAAAATCAGCAATGGAAGTCGTATTTATTCATGAGCCCAGATTTTGAAATCATCACCCCTCGCCTAGCCCTTCGTCTTATCCCAGCAGATGACGCTCACTCGCTACAACGATTGCTCTCCCAATCCCCATCTTTGCATACT
>NZ_JAWOTC010000483.1:0-1024 GCF_033338675.1 Vibrio sp. Vb1574 | reverse complement strand
TGAGTAATTCGTAAATACTCACATTTGGCGATAGAATACGAGGGAGCCGCATTGGCTCCTTTTTCTTTTTTAGGTTAGTGGAATGAACATAAAGCTTTACTACGTACATGACCCTATGTGCAGTTGGTGCTGGGGATACAAACCAACCATCGAAAAACTAAAACAACAACTGCCAGGTGTGATTCAGTTTGAGTATGTGGTGGGTGGGCTTGCACCAGATACTAATTTGCCAATGCCGCCAGAAATGCAACAAAAGCTTGAAGGGATTTGGAAGCAAATCGAAACTCAGCTAGGCACCAAGTTTAATTACGATTTCTGGAAACTGTGCACACCAGTGAGAAGTACGTATCAATCATGCCGCGCTGTTATCGCCGCGGGATTCCAAGATTCGTATGAGCAAATGCTCGAAGCGATTCAGCACGCCTATTATCTACGTGCAATGCCGCCTCATGAAGAAGCAACGCATCTTCAATTAGCGAAAGAGATTGGCTTGAATGTGCAGCAGTTTGAAAATGATATGGATGGCACGTTATTGGAAGGTGTATTCCAAGACCAACTGAGTTTAGCGAAAAGTTTGGGTGTTAACTCTTACCCTAGTTTGGTGCTGCAAATCAACGATGCGTATTTCCCCATTGAGGTGGATTACCTATCGACCGAGCCAACGCTTAAGTTGATTCGTGAACGCATTATCGACCACATGCCAGCGCAATAGTGGCTTCGTTTTCGATTGAATTAAAAAAACCGCTCATATCGAGCGGTTTTTTTGTTAGCAAAGGTATCAGTCGTTTCTGTTCGAAAACTTGATACTAAAGCACCATTGCAGCGATCCAACCGAAGATGATCAGTGGGATATTGTAGTGGATGAAGGTTGGAACAACCGTTTCCCAAATGTGTTCGTGCTGGCCGTCAGCATTTAGGCCAGAAGTTGGGCCCAATGTTGAGTCGGATGCAGGAGAGCCAGCATCACCTAGCGCTGCAGCTGTACCTACTAATGCGATCGTTGCCATTGGTGAGAAACCAAACG
>NZ_JAWOTC010000482.1:0-1024 GCF_033338675.1 Vibrio sp. Vb1574 | reverse complement strand
GAGAGCCATTGCTCTCGAACCTAGTGGCTGGGCTGAATCATGATGAGATTGCCCAAGCCTTGAGGCTCAACCACAACACAGTGGCGACTCGATTATTCAGAGCGCGCAACCAGCTCATCGCGCAGCAAGGAAACCATTAAGACAGAAGTTCCTACTGGTATGAAGCTCACCTAGCCACCAAGAAAACTTGGTCAATCATGCCAACTAACTGGCTATGCTCGGGTCTATTTCATAAGTCGTTACATAACTTGGTGCGTTAACGCTTTACATCTGGCGTTACTGGATGAACACTTCCACCCAAAGTACAATGGCAGCCGACATAATAGAGTCAGTAGGAAATTATGAGTAACACGACGGCGAAAAAGTCGAATCCCCTATTCGAGATCCTTTTTAACGTATTCATCCCTTCGTTCATCTTGATGAAATACAGTGGCGAAGAGCACCTAGGAACCGCAATGGCACTGGTTGTCGCTTTGCTCTTTCCTGTGGTTTACGGCGGTATGGATCTCATCCGCAACAAGAAGTTTAACTTTATCTCAGCACTTGGTTTTATCAGCGTATTATTAACTGGCGGCATTGGCTTGTTGGAGCTTGATACTCGCTGGTTAGCCTTGAAAGAAGCCTTGATTCCCGGCCTGATCGGCATCGCGGGATTGGGCTCCACTTTTACCCGCTACCCATTGATGCAAAAAATGGTATTGAACGACACGGTTTTGAACCTCGCGTTGATTAACGAGCGTTTGAGAGAAAATGGTAAAACCGATGCGTTCGAACGTTGCCTAATGTCTTCGAACTACTTGTTCGCAAGCACCTTTGCATTCTCATCTGCAATGAACTACTTCCTTGCTACGTGGATCGTCACCAGTCCATCAGGCACCGCGGCCTTCAATGAAGAGCTCGGTAAGTTGACACTTTACAGCTACCCGATGATCGCCATTCCTAGCATGTTGATGATGTTTGGTATTTTTTACTACATTTGGCGTCAAATTCGCGCGATGACGTCTCTTGAAACTGAACAAATTTT
>NZ_JAWOTC010000481.1:0-1024 GCF_033338675.1 Vibrio sp. Vb1574 | reverse complement strand
TCATCGAACGTGAAATCCCCAATTTTATCGATTGGAGCCGAAAAAATAGTATCTGGATTGCTCTTAGGGTTCATAACCAAATCTCTGCATACAAGCTGACGGGACGATTCGTCTTCAAAAAACTATTAGTCTAGTTTTCAAAAACGTCAGGCATCAAAAAAGGCGCGTATTTTATGAGAAATTCGCGCCTCTGTCATGCGTTGAGCAAATTATTGTTAGAACATCTGTAACTGCGAGTTGCCATCATTGGCAGGGAAGGGGGCTAAATCTGGCAGGGCGACATGCTTTTGTAGATTCTTGTAAATGTTCGCTGCCAGCTCAGGTGCAATAATATTGTCTGCTGTGTGAATCATCACATATGGCTGTTTACCTTCCGCAATCCACTGTGGCAATTTACTTAGCCAAGGCACAAAGAAGTCGTAATTTTTTTGTTCTTCCGGATGGCCAATAAAACGAATCATCGGGTGTGAAGCGGTTGCTATCGCATGAACGGGAACTTTGGGCTTCTTCATTTGAGCATCAATGATGGCTTCATTGTCAGGCTTTGCCGCAAACACAGGGCGGCTATCCATGATTATTCGGTCAATACCGTTTTCCACCAACCACTGATTAAGCGCTCGCTCTTCCTCGCCTTTAGAGAAAAAGGCCATATGACGTACTTCTACGCCTAGTGGAAAGTTAGGCGGGAAACTGGCGCAAAACTTTTTCAAACGTTCAAGATACTCTGGGCCAAAAGCTGCTGGGAGTTGGATCGTCCATTGACCGACGCGCTCATGCAGGGGCTCCATGATTTTCATAAAATCACGAAGTTGCTCGTTGCAACCTCTTAGCATTTGTTCATGAGTGATAGCCTTAGGGAGCTTAAACGTAAACTTAAAATCGTCGTGCGTTGCCGCTTTCCAATTTTGCACCGTGTTGTGTGTCGGCGTGGCGTAAAAGGTGGTATTTCCTTCCACAGTATGAAATACCTGAGCGTATTTTTCTAAACGCTCAGCAGGTTTAGTTCCACTACCGTAAAAGCTTT
>NZ_JAWOTC010000480.1:0-1026 GCF_033338675.1 Vibrio sp. Vb1574 | reverse complement strand
GAGCACGCAAAAGAGGCGATTGTTAAGCACATTAATGGTGAATAGCCAGAAGCGAACCTTCTGTTATGCAAGGTTGAGAGCCTTTTGGAACAAAACATGTCTGAATGAGAACTGTGCATCATCGTGAGCAATCTATCGACAGGATAAATAGATTGCTATCACATTAATTTTCATGCCATCTGTTACATTTAGAGGCTAATGGTGATGCACACCTCAACTCATAGACTATGAGAGACGATTATAATGACGAAATACAACGAGAATGACATCAAATATAAAGGCGAGACCAATGGCGTACATACGTGGAGTGTGCCATCAGGACAGCCTTACTACTGGCATCCAGATTGGCTACACGTTGCCGAAGATGCGACAGGGTCACACCCAAAAGAAAAACTAGATGTTCAAGCTGGTGACACCCCAACGCAAAAGCATGCGCTTAAAGCAATCCTAAAACACATGAACGATTGGGCGACAGATAAGTTGTCTTCAAATCCTGACATCGAAACCAATGCGGTAGAGTCAGAAATTGAGCTAAAGAAATAGACCTCAACGTTCGATGTAAATTGAATATGCAAGCGCCCCTCACCGTTGGGGCGTTTCTTACCCTTCCCTACTTTTTCCTCCACAACAGGCTCTGCTTACCTCGCAGGATTCACGTTTTAAACCGCCTAAAATCGCTCCTCAGTAGCCATCAGATTCATGAATTGTTCGATTGAATAAATTAGCACCAAATTGCTACAAAACTCCCCTTTACATCCGGATTTAACCAAGGTTTTCATAGCAAAAGCATCGGTTATGTTAGCATCCTGTTTCAAATCGAAATTTTTTTACGTTTTCTTATCAGTAAGTGTTGTAACGAATATTGCTGAAAGGTATAAATACGAGCAGACCCCTTCGATTAACATGGATGAAGATTATGTTTGAAAAAGTAGTTGCCGCTCCGGCCGACCCTATCCTTGGCCTTACTGAAGAATTTAAAAAAGATCCTCGCGCTGAAAAGATTAACCTTGGCGTTGGTATTTACAA
>NZ_JAWOTC010000479.1:0-1026 GCF_033338675.1 Vibrio sp. Vb1574 | reverse complement strand
AGCGCATCGACTGTGCCTTAGCCAATCCGCGGTGAGCAAATCATTAGCCAAACTTCGCATTCAATTTGATGATCCATTGTTTACGCGTAACTCACATGGATTAACACCAACACCACGTGCATTGTTCCTCAAACCGAAACTGGATCTGTTGATTAACCAATTAGAAGTGCTGACCCAGCCAGAAGAGTTTTCGCCCCAAAGCAGTGAATACCGTTTTCAAATTGCAGCCGTGGAAAGTGTCTACCCATTAATCTTACCGCATTTCTTACCAGCGATTTTTCAACAGGCGCCCGGCGTCACCATCAGCACGCATCCTTGGTCAGATAACACCTTCAAAATGTTGCAGCGTGGTGAGTTAGATTTGGGATTAACTGGTAAAGACATCGACATCAATGACGCAAAGCTTACCCTGCTGCCACCGGATGATATTTGCGAACTCGAAATCTATCGCGACCATCAGATGTGCATCATTCGTAAAAACCACCCCGCACTAAAACAGAAGTGGAACCTCGAAGCGTATCTCGCACTTCGTCACGTACAAGTGCGATGTGATGGAAACGACCGTTGGTTGTTGGATTATCGTTTAGCGGACATTGGCGCAGAGCGCGATATTGCAGTCACTGTTCCAGATTTCAATAGTGCCGCCAGCTTGTGTTCTTACACCGACTTCATCTTTACCGCGCCGAGCCATTTTGTGCAACTGGCTGCCAAACAGCTCGACTTGGTGGTCTTGCCATTGCCGCTTGAATTCCCGCCCATGGCTTACACTCTGTTTTGGCACAGAGACAGAGAAAACGACCCAGCCTTGAATTGGCTGCGCACGATGATCACGCAAAAAACCGATCACCTTAGATAAAAATGTCGGACGCAATGTGCGCTTAGCGGTTAAAATGAGTAGCTTAACAGTCGATAGTCCTTTTTGGCTCATCTATGGCCTGTTGTACCCAGACTTAAACGTCATCTTGCTACGACGTTTAACTCAATCACTGCACGAAGCAGAAGGAAACAGCTCCCATACCTGAGCAT
>NZ_JAWOTC010000478.1:0-1027 GCF_033338675.1 Vibrio sp. Vb1574 | reverse complement strand
GACAGCTCGCGTGACACCGGAAGGCAGCAATCTAGCCGTTAACAAAGAGATCGTTTCGATTGCTGGTAAACCTTACGCAGCGGGAGACACTTATAAACCAGAAGATGAGGTGGTGTATAAGTTTACGGTGACCAACACCGAACCTGTATGGCGTGATGAGGCCGCGATTCAAGACATCATCTCTAATGTTCGTGTTGAAGTTATTGGTGACACAACGAAATCGGCATTTTCAGAATCTGAAATCAGCCACGTCTTTACCTCTGTTGGTACCAGTGGCACGCAAGACACCTACATCGAACCATACGATGCCACCGATGATCTGGATTTGGTGGTTGATATTGCGCCTGAAGAAGTGATCGAATTTACCGTAAAGGGGAAAGTTCGCGCTGATGCTGTCGGTGATATCGATGGAAACACCGCAAAAGCCGGCAACCAGAGTGACACAACGGAAACCATTCCTCCTGTCGCACCTGTTTTAGATTTCCAAAAACTGGTGCTGAACACGACCGCCGACAGCAGTACGTGTACGTTCCCATCTTCGACGGGCACTGATTGTCACTACAATCCGAATGGCCAGATCCAGTATCAAGTCTCAGTCACCAACGTAGGTGAAAGTACCACTAATGGTGCCACCATTGTGGATGAACTGGACAAGATTAACACGTCTGATGGCAAACCTGCTTTTACGGATTACAGCGTGGCGATTGTTAGTGCACCAACGTCAGAGCGCTTCTCCATCAATGGTCAGTATCAAGGCAATGTACCCTTAAACGCAGCATTCGATCTGATGCCAGGTGATACCGTTGTCTTTGAAATTGATGGCACAGTTGCGGCGGATGCAACGGGCGCAATAACTAACGTAGCAAAAGTTGCAGGCGTGGACAGTAATGCTGTCGTGCTTGATCCGGGAACTTCGAATCTGCTGGCGCAAAAGTCGACGGACACTCCGACGTACACGCCGGGCTCGGAAGTGCGCTATCAGATGCGAATTCGCAACGTAACCACCAATAATGAACTGGTGGATGTG
>NZ_JAWOTC010000477.1:0-1028 GCF_033338675.1 Vibrio sp. Vb1574 | reverse complement strand
GATCCCTCAGCACTTCTACAAAGACGTAATGTTAGGTAAAAGCCCAACTCTTGCATACGCAGCAGACGCCTCTTACTTCTTGGTTTACGGCACGGTCGTTGAAGGTTTAGCTCAAGCAGGCGGTACATTAGGCGCACAAGTTAAAGTCAGTAAAATGGTGATTGAAGGCGTACCGCTTAGTTTGGCGAGCCACAATTACTCTGCTATCAAGCTGAACATGAAACCGACCTTTAACCCAACGATGGGCTATATCGAATACGTGGTTCCTGCTGTCTTTGTGCTGATTTTACAGCAAACACTTATTATGGCAGTTGGCTTGCAAACCGGTTCGCAGCGTCATGGCCGAGGCTACTGGTCTCAGGTATCAACCGGGTCATTGTTATTGGTAAGAACGTTGGTGTTTATTGCCATTTATTACTTACTGAGCGCGTATTACTTTGGTTTTAGCTTCGAACGTCTGAGTGTGAATCACATTGCCAAAGCAGGTGAGCTCTTAACCATGCTTTTCCCGTTCTTGCTGGGTTGTTGTGGGTTAGGCTTTTGGCTTGGCTATCTACTACCAAGAAGAGAACTGGTCACCTTGGTGGTTCTAGTCAGTTCAATGCCTCTCATCTTTTTAGCGGGCTTCATTTGGCCAGTTGAATCGATACCTGCTCCACTACTTTGGATAGCCGATTTGAGCCCGAGTACTTGGGCAATAAAAGGCTTCTTGGCGCTCAACCAAATGGGCGCGACATGGCAGCAAGTTGCCAAACATTGGACAGCATTGTGGTTGCTTGTTGCGCTATGGGGTGGCGTGGCGTATTGGATAGCAAAACGTAACAACAAACCCGTTGTTACCGAAAGCCTAAGTTAGTTTTTCTCTGCAGCTCAAAGAGATAAGTTGACAGAAATCACAATTCCATGACCAGATGAACAACAAAGGGGGCGAACTATCGCCCCCTTTGTTGTATTTGAACGCCTCACAACCTCAGATTGAAATTGACTTTAATCAAGGATTCGTCCGATAAATAACTTTAAACATTTGT
>NZ_JAWOTC010000476.1:0-1028 GCF_033338675.1 Vibrio sp. Vb1574 | reverse complement strand
AGCATTTCTTTGTTTGGCACGTCGGTGATCAGATCACTCACGGTGTGCCAGACAATGTCTTGCTTCGCGAGATTAAGTACTTTTGAGTCAACAGTTTCGACAGAAAGTGCTTTCGCTTCGACCATAAATGGCGCGTTGCGCAGTGCAGAGTCAAAGCTGTTGTATTTCACGTTAACTAAGGTACGCGCTTTCGGAATTGGCGTCAGGTTTAGCTTCGCTTCCGTAATAAAGGCCAATGAGCCTTCTGCTCCACACAGCACTCGTGTGATATCGAAGCGGTCATCTTCTTCATTTAACGCGTTCTTTAAGTCGTAGCCCGTTAGGAAGCGGTTGAGAGGAGGAAATTTATCCACGATCTGCTGGCGTTTTTCTCGACAAACTGATTCCGTCACTTGTAACGCCGTAGCGGCAAACTCGCCTTCTTTTGGATAACCATGAGACAAATCAGACTCTAAAATCGAGCCATCAGCAAACACCGCTTGCAACGACAGTACATGATCAGACGTTTTCCCGTATTTAAGAGAGCCTTGACCAGAGGCGTCGGTATTCACCATCCCGCCAATCGTTGCGCGGTTGCTGGTCGACAAATCTGGAGAGAAAAAGTAGCCGTAAGGACGAACCGCATCGTTCAACTGATCTTTCACAACACCAGTTTGAACGCGAACCCACCCTTCATCTTCATTCACTTCCAATACTTTGTTCATGTGACGAGACAAATCCACCACAATGCCTTTGGTCAGCGACTGGCCATTTGTACCGGTACCGCCACCACGAGGGGAGAACGTGATTCTTTCGTACTTTTCTTGATTGCTCAGTTTCCCGATGAGAGAAACATCTTGAGTCGTTCGAGGATGGACGACTGCTTGAGGAAGTTGCTGGTAAACGCTGTTGTCAGTAGCGACGGCTAAACGACTTGAATATTGGCTTTCGATGTCGCCAGTGAATCCGGCTTGTTCAAGCTCTTTCAGAAAACGAAGAACAAGAGGATCGACATCAGTTTGCGAGTGTAATCTTGGTAACATTTGCTT
>NZ_JAWOTC010000475.1:0-1028 GCF_033338675.1 Vibrio sp. Vb1574 | reverse complement strand
ATTTATATTAATTTTTTTATAATAATCACGTTAGTCACCAGATAGAGGAACCTGGTGAAATAACAACAAATATTGCTCAAAAGTTGCTATTTTAATTTATTAACCGATTTATAAATGAAACTAACCCTTTTTAATTTTTATTAAAAGCTTCGCATGTACTGACATAAGCAACATGTGAACTAAAGTCACATAATTCGAAGTTAAAACTAAAACATCATGAAAAACTCTGTGTAGACTACCGAATATTAAGTTAGAAGAACTTAGTTTGTTAACGCACGGTAAAATATAAATGGAAACTAGAGTTAGTGAGTCTATTTCCGATATCAAATCTCTTGATGTCGAATTATTAGGCAAGCCTATTCATATCATTCGAGATAAGCTTGAAAATTTAATTTCAGAATCTTGTTCAAGCCTAACGAATGAATTGCAAAATTGGCTCAGTACAAACAAAGTGGAAGCTAGCTTAACCTCCGTAGACCTGCATCGATTCTCTCCTGCAATGATGGACAAAGATCAGACATCCACCCATAAGCACCAAGAAGGTGGCATGGTATTTGTTCACGGTGATACTCAGACTCTCGTTAAATTAGCAGACCGTTTTTATGGCGCTAATACAGAGCGTTCAGTCGCAACACTGACTGCCAGTGATCTTCGCCTACAAGAAAGAATCAGCCGCATTATTATCGGTTGGCTAGCACCGCAAGACATGTGGGAAGCATGTGAGTATGAAGCTCCACGCGGCATAGGCTTATGTGTCCAATTAAATATCACCTTTGAAGGTTATCAAGGGTCGATGTACTTAAAACTGGACACGCATCTGATCCAAACCTTGATTGAACAGCTTGAGCTGCAATCAGACGTGGATTTGTATGAACCTTTTTGTCGTTCCCTAGAATCAACGCCAGTTCGTCTTAACGTGGTATTGAGTAAAAAAACGATGGCTCTAAGTGACGTTGTCAGCCTAAAACCTGATGACATCATGCCAATCGAATTACTAAATACCGTACCGGTAAGCATTGGCAATCAAC
>NZ_JAWOTC010000474.1:0-1028 GCF_033338675.1 Vibrio sp. Vb1574 | reverse complement strand
GTATTGGTATTATTAACTGTAGACAAAAGTATGATGTTTCTCCAGTTTCATAAAAGAGATACCTGAGCCGAAACAAGAACAAAGAGAAGACGTTATTTACTGACGATAAGTGGCTGACATTGTGGTGGAATCGCTTTTTTCTTTTTAGGTTTAGCCGCTACTTTTTCTGGCTGGGGCTTCGCTGGGACAACTGCTTTTGGCTTCCAACTCGCTAACTCCGAACCGCACCCATCACCAGAAGGAGGAGGTGCTTGATCGACACAATTAGAGCTTGAGTCAGGGCATGATAAGCGCACATGAAAATGATAATGATGTCCCCACCAAGGACGAACTTTACGTAGCCAAGAACGATCTTTTCCCCCTTCCTGAGCACACAGTTGCTCTTTGATAACAGGGTGAACAAAGATACGAGCCACCTCATCGCTCTTAGCAGCATAACGGATGAGTTCAAAATGCCTCTTATCCCATCGATGATTTAATATCGAGTAGTCTTGCAGATCAACCACACTCATCGGTTTCGGCAATTGAAGTTCGTTATAGGAGAGAGGAGAGTCAGCTAAACGCAACCAGATATCAATATCCAGCCCCGTTTGATGGCTTGAATGACCAGATGAAAAACGGCCGCCACGAGGTAAAGAAAGGTCGCCAATTAGTAAAGTAGTTTTTAACTTTTGATTCGCCTTTAAAGCTAGGCTTTCAACAAAATCTATAGTGTTAGGGTGCCCATAGTAGCGATTCGTTCGACTACGTAACACTTGATAACCTGTACCTTCTAAAGGCAGGGGGGAGGCCCCATCTAAGCAGCCGTTCGCGTAACTACCAATAGAAGAGGACATATTATGAGTGGGAGCACTAACTTGCTCCCATGGCGTAGCATAAAGATGAGCTGAGACAAATAAACTGAAATAAAAAGAAAGACTCAGCCGCATCATACATCCCCTTTAGTAATGTTCACCATTATCATAGTAGGCATTTGGCGATAGTGCAGAAAAAATGACTGCTACATCAATATCTTCACCGACTACACC
>NZ_JAWOTC010000473.1:0-1030 GCF_033338675.1 Vibrio sp. Vb1574 | reverse complement strand
TGATCACTGCGCGAAAGTACCCGCAAATGGTAACCGTGAAATCAGCGTTGCTTGCCGATGGGGTGGTGTTCAGTAGCTTGGGAATGGAACCACTTAAAATCCGTTATCAAGATTTCAAAATGCAGGAAACACCCGCAACAGTTTGGAAAGATGCCTTCACCGCTTACACGACTACCGATGATGCGGATGATTGGTTTAGTCAGGTATTGGGACAGCGCGTAGAGTTGCTTTTTAGCGGTGAACAATCCAATCGTGTCCGTGAAAGCCTGGGACAAAATGTGAGTTTTGCTGACGGCTATCCAGTGTTGGTGATCAGCCAAGCTTCGCTAGAGGAATTGAACAAAAGAAGTTCTGAGCAACACTCCATGGATCAGTTCCGCACAAACTTAGTCGTATCTGGTACCAAGCCATTTGAAGAAGATTCTTGGAAGCGCATCCGAATAGGGGAAGTGGAGTTCGAATCTCTCAAACCTTGTGAGCGTTGTATTCTTACTACGATCAATACTCAACGTGGCACTTTCCGTGAGAGCAAAGAACCGCTCAAAACGTTGCAACAGTTCCGCGCCAATGAACGAGGTGGTGTGTTCTTTGGACAAAACCTTGTGGCGCGCAATGAGGGCATTATTCGCCAAGGCGATAAAGTTGAAGTGCTCGAATATAAAGAGCCGGAATTTTATCCGGACAACTCACCTGTGCGCATGACGCTGACGTGTGTTGAGCGTGAAGAGATTGCTCAAGATTTCGTGACCTTATGGCTAGAACCGAGCAAAGGTTCTTTACCAAACTACTTACCGGGCCAACATTTGCCGATTGAGGTGGACATCAATGGTAAGAAAATTGGTCGTCGATATACCTTATCGTCTAGCCCATCTCGCCCTGGTCGCTATGCTATCTCCGTTAAGCGTATTGCGGGTGGCCGCGTGTCGAATGCCTTGTTAGACAACCTACAAGTCGGTGATGTATTAGAGGCAGAAAACCCAGATGGTCAGTTCCACCTTAAAACGCATGATGCGCAGCCGCTACTATTGCT
>NZ_JAWOTC010000472.1:0-1032 GCF_033338675.1 Vibrio sp. Vb1574 | reverse complement strand
TTCGCAAAGAGATTAACGCTCACGGCGTTTCCGTTGTTCGTATTCAGCTAGAAGACAATATGTGGAAATTGGTGGATACCGATCCGCTTAACCGCCGATACACTGGTGCGACAGTGATGGATTTATCTGGCCCAGTCGCTCACACGGCGCTTACTGTGACGCGTTTTTCGCCTGATGGCAGCCAAGCTCGTGGTACGTTAAACAACTGTGGCAACGGCTATACGCCGTGGGGTACTTACCTCACGTGTGAAGAGAACTGGCCTGGCTACTTCGTTAATGCGGGGACTCGTACAGAAGAACAAGATCGTATTGGTGTGGATGATAAGAGCACGCGTTACTTGTGGGAAACATTGGCAGGTAACTCAGAAGAGCGTTTAGATGAGTTTACGCGTTTTAATGTTGCACCAACAGGCACCAGCTCTGCAGACGATTACCGTAACGAAGCGAACGGCCATGGCTACATTGTAGAAATTGACCCATATACCCAAAACTCTCGTGCGAAAAAGCGTACCGCGCTTGGTCGTTTCCGCCACGAAGGTTGTGCTTTCGGTAAGCTAGAAGCAGGCAAACCCGTAGTATTTTACTCAGGTCATGATTCTCGTTTTGAATACCTTTACAAGTTCGAGTCTGCAGCGGCTTGGGATCCTGCTGATGCAAATCCTGCGAATCGCTTGGCGACGGGCGACAAGTACATGGACGAAGGCACACTTTACGTTGCGCGTTTCAATGAAGACAGCACAGGTACTTGGTTGCCACTAACGCTTGATAGTGTGACGACATCTGGTGGCACGCTTGCTGATCATTTTAACTCGTTAGCGGAAATTATCATTAATACGGCTGGCGCGGCTGACCTTGTTGGCGCAACGCCAATGGATCGTCCTGAATGGTGTTCGGTTGACCCGTTCACAGGCTCTGTATACCTCACGCTAACCAATAACACGCGCCGCACAGACGAAACGAATCCAGCAAATCCGCGCTTAAACAACAAGTTTGGTCACGTTATTCGTTGGGATGAAGGCACTTCTGCGACAG
>NZ_JAWOTC010000471.1:0-1032 GCF_033338675.1 Vibrio sp. Vb1574 | reverse complement strand
TAATATTCATTGCAGCGAGCCAAAGTAGCGACCATCGCCTGCGCATTTTCTATTTTCGCCTGCTCCAAACCATCTTGATAGCCGCGCTGCTTTTCGGTTTCATACGCTTGCTGCGCTTTAGCAATGATGCTGTCGGCTTTCGAATTCGCCGCTTCAACCAAATGTTGCGAATCGAGATAACTAACGTAATCCTTGGCTTTGAGCACCTTTAAACCTGGCGCTAACTGCAAGTTGTCGGTTTTTATTTCAACAAATGAAACCATTGGGGAATAACCTGTTTTGCGATTTTTTTGGTGAGTCGGTACGCGAGATCACGTTGCTCTTCAACAAGCCAAGAGGTGTTTTCTTTCACTTGGCTAAGTGATTGATCGAGCTTGAACTGCCAACGGAGCAAAATATCGTGAGAAGAGCTCGCTAAGATAAACTTCATCCATGCGTAGCCCTGTTTGAGCATGTGACGTTCAACTTCGTCTTCTTTCATCATGTCTGGTAGCGCTTTTTGCCAACCTTTCGGCCATTGTGACAACAACATCGGCCCTTGCTGAATAAGAAAACGGGCGATATCCAAACCAAACACGTTGTTCAAACACTGCTTGGGCTTTTTAAGTACCACTTGGCGCATCGCAAAACTGTGCAACGCCCCGCCAATGGTGAGCATTAACGTACTGAGCGCATCAGGAGGAAGCAGAGCCAAGCTATGGTGTGGCTTGTTAAAAGCCGTTTCTGGAACAGGCGCAAGCGCCCACTCTTCTAAACACCAAAGGTTGAAGTTTGGGTTATCTCGCCAGCCATCCAGATTAAGAAGCCAAGGCTGTTTTGGCACGATCCAGTTTTGCTCTAGGTACTGGCATGGGCAGTAGTTGAACTGATGCACCACCTGAGCCATCGGTGTTTCAGGTTTAACCACGCTTTGCGCTCCTGCGGCACCACGTGAACGTCGCGACATTCGAGCCAATCAATAGCAGTACCATAAACACTAAAATCCCGATGAGATGGTTCGCCGTTTCTTTGGTAACTTGCACCGACAAAATA
>NZ_JAWOTC010000470.1:0-1036 GCF_033338675.1 Vibrio sp. Vb1574 | reverse complement strand
CTTAACTGCCGAAGAAATTGCTTCAGAACTTTTGCCGATGCTCTCGCAAGCTGCCGAGCAGCAAGGTATCGACCAATATACTCCGGTTGCAATGGATTGGCTCAATGGCCGCCGAACCCCTTACGCAAACCAGCGTCTTAAAGGTGCCATTTGTGACTTAAACCTTGGTAGCTCATCACCTGCAATTTTCTCCGCACTCGTAGAATCCACTGCGCATGGCGCAAAAGCGATCGTCGATTGCTTTATAGAACAAGATGTCACTGTCGAACGCGTCATCGCCATTGGTGGCATTGCGCAAAAATCCCCTTACGTGATGCAAATGTGCGCCGATGTGATTGGTCGCGACATCATCGTGGTCGAATCAGATCAATGTTGCGCATTGGGGGCAGCGATTTTTGCAGCCGTCGCAGCTGGCGTTTACCCGACGACGAAATCAGCACAAGCCGTGATGGCAAGTCCTGTTCGTCAAACCTACTCACCAACACCAAAAGTGCAAACATTACGAGCACAGCGTTACGCGACGTATCGCGAGCTTGGGCAACACATGGAGCAGGTTGCGGAGTTTCACCAATCGCAGGAGCGTGAAGATGTCTGAACAAACCGTCTGGAATGATGCCGACTCATTAGTCGAACGAATCAAAACGCTGCGTCACCAAGTCTGGCAAGCCAATATGGATTTACAACGTCATAACCTTGTGACGTTCACGTGGGGCAATGTGTCAGGCATCGATAGAGAATCTGGATTGGTTGTTATCAAACCCAGCGGTGTTGAGTACTGCGAACTGAATGCTGAAAACATGGTGGTGGTCGATCTGCACGGCCAAGTGGTTGAAGGGAAACTCAACCCATCTTCCGACACGGCCACGCATCTAGAGCTTTATCGCCATTTCCCGGAGGTTGGCGGTATCGTTCACACCCACTCTCCTCAGGCAACGGCATGGGCACAAGCAGGCAGAGCCATTCCCGCGTTGGGCACAACTCATGCGGATTATTTCTACGGACAAATTGCGTGCACTCGCGCCTTGAGCGACGAAGA
>NZ_JAWOTC010000469.1:0-1038 GCF_033338675.1 Vibrio sp. Vb1574 | reverse complement strand
TTGTAGATACAGATCAAATACCTGATAGAATACCCTTAGTATTTACAAGAGGATTCGTTATGAGTGTCGAATTAGAAGAAAGCCAAGTATGTGAAGCTTGTGGCTGTGCTGGTGAGATTGGTTTCATCATCAAAGAAGGCGACGAGGTTGCTGACGTAACGATTTTCGCAGAGACTAAAGATGCATTAGAGTCTGAGTTAGCGAAATACATCGAACTAGCTAAATCAGTCTGCGCTGGCGTTGAATACAATGTGTCAGAGCTGACAGAAGAATCTAAAGAGCTAACCGCTCGATTCAAGTTTGAAGTAAGTGCAGAAAAGCTTATTTTTGAACTGAAAACTCGCTCTCTAGCGCGTTAATTCAATTTAAAGCGAGCAACGAGCTCGCTTTATTCTTATCTAAATCACTTCTTTTGCTTCAACACGACCCACTTTAACGACCCATTGGTTTCGTAGTCGTTTTCATCAGAGCACACCAAAAGCACATCATCGACTTTGATTACCGCACCAGCGGTATAGGCTTTATCTTCGTAGTAACAAATTCGCTGGCCTATTTTACCATCAGCAACCACCAAAGCCTTTGACTCCGGCGTACTGTAAGATTTGGCAAAAACTGAACCAGACAATAGCGCGACCATGGCGCTCAGAGTAAAAATAGAAACTCTTTTAAACTTCATGAATATCCCCTTATGCCCGAACAATACTAGCAAGGAAGTATTTCACGTTCTTGGCAGAATCTCATATTCTAGCAATTTGTTCTTATTTCTAATTCTCAGATATTCCTCCACGTCGTTACGAACAACGGCGAGTTAAGCTCAGGCCGATATAGCCGTCACTGACTCTTTAGGTTATGCTTTTATCGTTTTTTATTGGAAAGTAATCGTTATGCGTTTCATCCCTTTCGCCCTCGCGTTAATTGCATTTAGCTCGTCTCCTAGTGCTTACGAGCTCGATTACTATTCCAAATTTGGCCATATCGACAACTATGGCAATCTAGATCTTCGAAACAAGCCATACACTGAACTCCCATCTGGCTTGG
>NZ_JAWOTC010000468.1:0-1039 GCF_033338675.1 Vibrio sp. Vb1574 | reverse complement strand
CTATTTCCAAGCAACAAATGCTCAAGAATACCAAATCGTCGCTAACGACTCTTTGTTGGAAGGCGAAGCGAATTTGCAGGCTGATGACATTTTCCTCGTGGATTTTCATCGACTGACTATTATGTTTTCGATTCTTCAGTCTCAACGTTGGGAAGAACAGTATGACCAAGAGATGATAGTTGAATACCTTACCCAAATTATCTTAACGCCGGATTTTGAGTTGTACGTTGGTTTTAAAGATGGCAACCCGGTGGGTGCCGCCATTGCAAGTAGCTATGAAGGTAACACGCTGATTTCTGACGTGGCCGTTTCTCAATCTTTAGATAAACAACAGTTTTCAGCGGATATTGCGAAAAGACTTAATAGTGATCACAAATTATGTGACACAATTATAATAGAAAGTTGATCAATATCGGCTTCATTTAAAAATGAAGCGCTACTATATGCAGCATTGCATTGGTTCGGCTGGGTAAAAAATGGTTAAGCGTTTAGCGCGTTTTCTCACTCTTGTGTTGTGCATAGGAACGGTTGCCGTACAAGCAGAGGAAACAAATTGGGAGCTCAAACGAGTTCTCGTGCTTCACTCCTATGATCCGTCTTATCAATGGACTAATGACATTCAGGCGGGAATCGAAAAGGGATTCAAGCAAACTGACGGCGAAGTCAAACTATCCATTGAATATTTGGACGCGAAGCGTGTTCATTCCGAAGGCTATTTGCAACAAATGGCGAGTTATCTTCGGTTTAAATATCGAGCTTATGAATTTGATGGTGTAATTATCTCTGACGACGCAGCCATGCGTTTCGTCAGAAATTATTTTCAGAACCCCAAGCGCAATGTTCCTATGGTCGCGATTGGGATTAATGATAAAGGCTCTTCTCTCGATACAGTAAGTACAAATGGCAGTGTGATTTACGAAGAAGATCGCGTGGTCGAAAACATCGCGTTGATCAATCGCTTGCGTCCCCGTATCAAAAATTTGTATTACCTTGCCGATCGCAGTGTGACCTCAGAACTGATATATCAACGCGTAAAAGC
>NZ_JAWOTC010000467.1:0-1039 GCF_033338675.1 Vibrio sp. Vb1574 | reverse complement strand
AAGACTCAAAAAAGAGAAAACGCAATTGAATCCGCTAAAAACGTTAATAAACAAGACTCCGCTGAAAATATAAATGAAACGGATACAAAACTGTCTCAAAAAGAAAACACAATACCACCTATCAACAAAAGTAATAATAAGAACACAAAAAACAAAAGTGTTATTAACTCAAATTTAATTGGGCAAACAGTAAAAAACCGTTACGAAATTGAGTCGATTTTAGGTCATGGTGGACTCTGTGATGTTTATTTAGCAAAAGAGAAAATTCTGGAGTCTTCTGGCTCGGAGTCCCCTTATGTTGCTCTAAAAGTTTTACAGAAAGAGTTTGCGTCTCAGCCAGAGACAGCAAGAATGTTGATTCGAGAAGCGCAACAAACACAAAGACTTAGTCATCCAAACGTAATCCGGGTCTTTGATTTCGGAGTCGACGGTGATATCTACTTTTTAGTGATGGAATATATTGACGGCGAAACGTTGGAAAGTTTAATCCAACGATCTCGTCCAAATGGTTTGAAGTACCATGCAATGCTTTCTATCCTCAACCAAATCCTCGACGCACTATCCTATGCTCATTCGCTCGGTGTTGTACACGCCGACTTAAAACCAGCCAACGTAATTTTAACCTCCGAAGGCCATGTAAAGCTTTTGGATTTTGGTGTGTCGAAAACTCACCAGATCAAACAGGATCAGTATGCAGCAAAACGTAAAACAGAAGATCTAGAAACGCTGGGCTACACGCCTAACTACGCCTCACTCAACCTGCTCTCAGGAAAAGAACCAAACATAAGCGATGATATGTTCGCCTTATGTTGTATTACGTATGAATTGTTGAGTTGTAAGCATCCATATTCAAGAACACCAGTTAATGAAGCACTAAAGAAAAATATTCAGGTCTCTAAACCAGCAAATATGCCAATAGCGAAGTGGCCGATTTTCTCGAAGATTTTTTCAACTGGCACAATTCCAGCTGATTTTAATGCAAAGACAGTTAAGCGTCGTTTGAACAAGCAGCATTGGCCCTTGGCCACTGGTGTCGCAG
>NZ_JAWOTC010000466.1:0-1039 GCF_033338675.1 Vibrio sp. Vb1574 | reverse complement strand
CAGGGAAAAGCGGCGCGCACAGCAGTTATCAGTTGGACGATTTGCGCCGCTATTATCACCTGCCGGGGTACCTATCGCACTCAGCCGCCAGTGATGCCTTGGCGTGCGCGGAATTGTTCTTGGTGCAAAGTAAAAAACTGACCGCGCTTCCGGATGTCACGTTGCGTCAGTTGATGCGCTGATCACGCCAACTCTTGCGCCAAAAAGTCGATCAATAACCGCACTTTTGGCGACAAATTGCGACTTTGCGGATACAGCGCCCAAATGCCTTCGCGATCGTCGCGGTAATCGGTCAGCACCTCGACTAACTCACCACTGTCTAACGCTTCTTGAACGTAGTAATCCGGCAGCTGCACTAAACCAAGACCGCGTTTCGCTGCGTCCACCAAAGCAAAACCGCTGTTGCATTTAATCCGTCCCGACACGCGTAAAGATTTATCGCGTTTATTTTCCTTAAAGTGCCAATAGTCGACCGAGCCAACCAAGCACTGATGCCGTCCCAATTCCGACAACGTATGTGGCTCACCAAAACGCTCCAAGTACATCGGACTGGCACACACGTAGGTTTGACGTGAGGAAAGACGCTTGGCGATCATGCTGGAATCTTGCAAGCGGCCAAGACGAATCGCCACGTCCACACCTTGCTCAATCAAATCCAGCTTTTGGTTGGTCAGCACTAAATCAAGATCCACACGCGGGTACTTTTCCAAAAACTGATGCAAAAGCGGCGCGAGGTTCATTTCCCCATACGTCACAGGAGCCGTCACGCGCAGCAAACCGCGCGGTTCGGTCTGCATTTGCGTTACGGCAAGCTCGGCCAGTTCTAACCCTTCCACCAAATGTTTACACTGCTGGTAATAGAGTTGTCCGGCTTCAGACAGGGAGACTTTTCGCGTCGTGCGATGCAGCAATTTCACCGCAAGTCGTTCTTCAAGTGCCGATACCCGACGACTGATTTGTGCCACCGATGTTTTCAGCTTAGCTGCTGCTCCGGTAAAACTGTTGGTTTCCGCCACAGCAACAAATTCGCTGACCCCTT
>NZ_JAWOTC010000465.1:0-1041 GCF_033338675.1 Vibrio sp. Vb1574 | reverse complement strand
GATCTTGTTTTTCTTGCTCTGATAGTAGTTCATCACCATCAGCTTGCATTGCAGCGATCAAACCTTCAATCACCCGGTCGGCTTCAACGCGTTGTTCAGCTAACGCACGAGCTTGCATGTCTTCTTTGGCGTGAGTCATCGAATCACGCAGCATGTTCGCAACTTCGTTATCGCTTAAACCGTAAGAAGGTTTCACTTGAATTTCGGACTGAACACCAGTGCTCTTTTCCATTGCAGTCACAGATAGTAAACCGTCAGCATCAACTTGGTACGTCACTCGGATGTGCGCAGCACCTGCCGCCATAGGAGGAATACCTTTTAGTGAGAAACGCGCAAGTGAACGACAATCATCCACCATCTCGCGCTCACCTTGCACAACGTGCACGCTCATCGCCGTTTGACCATCTTTGAAGGTGGTAAACTCTTGCGCGCGAGCAACAGGAATCGTGGTGTTGCGCGGAATGATTTTCTCAACCAACCCACCCATGGTTTCAATACCCAATGATAATGGAATCACGTCAAGCAGCAGCATTTCAGAGTCAGGCTTGTTACCAGCAAGAATATCTGCTTGGATACCCGCACCAATAGCCACCACTTCATCAGGGTTGATGCTAGTGAGTGGTGTGCGGCCAAAGAATTCGCCTACCATTTCACGGACAAGCAAGGTACGAGTTGAGCCACCAACCATCACCACTTCAAGTACTTCCTCCGCTTCTACGTCAGCATCTTTCAGTGCACGACGACAAGACATCAGAGTTTTCTTCACTAGTGGGCGAATCAGGTCTTCGAACTGCTCGCGTGTTACAGTGCCTTTCCAGCCAAACACGTCAACTTCTACGCTGTCTTGCTCAGAGAAAGCAATTTTGGTCGCCGTTGCAATGTTCAGTAATGCACGGTTTTTCTCAGCAGAAAGCGGCGCTTCTAGGCCAGCTTGCTCCATTAGGTAATCCGCTAATAGATGGTCAAAATCATCACCGCCTAGTGCAGAGTCACCGCCTGTTGCTAATACTTCAAATACGCCTTTCGACAAACGTAGGATAG
>NZ_JAWOTC010000464.1:0-1042 GCF_033338675.1 Vibrio sp. Vb1574 | reverse complement strand
GTTATTGCAATGCTATGCCAATTGAGATGAGATTTGGTTATATCTTGTATAACTTCAATCGTTTTTTCAGCAGGCATACCATAAAGAAAGTTTTTAACGTGAAGGAATAAAAAACGTGAACTTTCGCAAAAATACTCTAGTACTCACGATGCTTGCAACGGCTGCTCCGATTGCCGCACAAGCAGCTTCTAAACCCAACATGCTGGTTATCATGGGTGATGACATCGGCTACGGTAACATCTCTGCTTACAACCAAGGTATGCTTGGCTACAACACACCAAACATCGACAGAATTGCGCAAGAAGGTGCGCTTTTCACTGCGTACTACGCGCAGCAATCTTGTACTGCGGGTCGTAGTACTTTCATTACTGGTCAAATGCCAATCCGTACCGGTTTGACGAAAGTAGGCCTACCGGGTGCAGAGCAAGGTCTTCAGCCGCAAGACATTACAATGGCGACGGCACTGAAAGATATGGGCTACGCGACAGGCCAATTTGGTAAAAACCACCTTGGTGACAAAGATGAAATGTTGCCAACAAACCACGGTTTTGATGAGTTCATGGGTAACCTTTACCACTTGAACGCGGAAGAAGAGCCTGAAAACCCTGATTACCCGAAAGATCCTGCGTTCCGCAAAAACTTTGGCCCGCGTGGCGTAATCCATTCTTATGCCGATGGCAAAATTGAAGACACAGGTCCTTTGACGCGTAAGCGCATGGAAACGGTCGACCAAGAAACGCTAGACGCGGCAATGAATTTCATGGAGCGTCAAGTTAAAGCGAACAAGCCGTTCTTCTTGTGGTACAACGCAACGCGCATGCACATTTGGACGCATGTGAAAGAAGAAAACCGTACAACAGGTTTGGGTGAATACGCAGATGGTATGGTAGAGCACGACAACATGGTTGGTGAGTTGCTAGATAAACTGGATGATCTGAAAGTGGCCGACAACACCATCGTGATTTACACCACCGATAACGGCCCGATGAACGCGACCTGGCCTGATGCAGCATTTGGTCCTTTCCGTGGTGAGAAAAACACA
>NZ_JAWOTC010000463.1:0-1042 GCF_033338675.1 Vibrio sp. Vb1574 | reverse complement strand
AAGTTACTAGAAGACTAAGTTTATACAACTAATTGAGTTACAATCTCGGGCTGTGTTTTCACAGCCCGTTTTCGTATATCAGGAATCTAGCTCAACAGTATGGAAATTATTCTAATTACAACGGCTTTTTTAGCAGGCTTCATCGCGCTCAAATGCAGCCTTCCCCCTCTAGTCGGTTTTCTACTAGCGGGTTTTGGCTTACATGCCTTTGGCTATCAAAGTAATGACGTTATTGTCACTCTGGCTGATCTCGGCGTTACTCTTTTGCTTTTTACTATTGGCTTAAAGCTCGATGTAAAAACATTGCTTTCCAAAGAAATTTGGGGCGGCGCAACAACGCACAATATTCTTTCAACCGCTTTTTTTGCCCTTGCGTTGTCAGGGCTGAAACTGCTTGGATTAACGTCCCTTGCAAGTATGGAAAGCGGGCAGATATTGCTCCTAGCCTTTGCACTTTCCTTCTCTAGCACTGTTTTCGCGGTAAAAACACTGCAGGAAAAAGGTGAACTCAACGCGACATACGCCACACTGGCCGTCGGTATTTTGGTTATGCAAGATATCTTCGCGGTCGTGTTTCTGACTGTTTCAACAGGCAAAGTGCCAGAATGGTACGCCATAGGTCTATTTGCTCTTCCTCTCCTGCGCCCGCTGTTTTACAAGTTATTGGATAAAGTAGGCCACGGCGAGATGTTAGTGCTGTTCGGCATTTTCTTCGCGCTTGTTGTGGGTGCCGGACTGTTTGAGTTAGTTGGAATGAAACCAGACCTTGGCGCCTTGATTCTTGGCATGATGCTCGCTGGTCACCGTAAAGCGTCAGAGTTGTCTAAATCGCTATTTAATATGAAAGAGCTCTTTCTCGTCTGCTTCTTCTTAAATATCGGCTTATCCGCATCTTTGAGTCTAACGGGTATCGCACTAGCGCTTTTATTCATTGTCCTTCTACCTATTAAAGGGTTGCTATACTTCCTCACAATCAACCACTTTAAGTTTCGCGTGCGTACTTCCCTACTCGCTTCTTTATCACTGTTTAACTACAGCGAAT
>NZ_JAWOTC010000462.1:0-1042 GCF_033338675.1 Vibrio sp. Vb1574 | reverse complement strand
TGGCACGCGATCCTGATCTCAGAATCTCGACCAATCACACTCCGAGAATCGTTGAAAACGTAAAATCGGGGCGAGCGACCCTAGGATTCTGCTCGGGGGGCTTACCTTCTCATCACGGTTTGATGAGCGTTCATCTCGCCGATGAGCCTTTCTCTATAATAAGTAAGCACCCGCTAACTCAATTACCAAAAGCGATTTTAACTAACGATTTGAATAACCCAGCCAACACATATCAACAAGCCATTTTGTCCAAGTACGAGATCCAACCTTTGATGGAAATGGACTCCTACACTGCGGCAGCACAATTAGCTTTAAAAGGTATGGCACCAGCACTGATACCTAAATCCATCATCAAAACACTCAACATCGCATCAAATTTCTGTTTTGAATTCGAAGAACTAGAGCCTCTAATTCGCCCAATACACATCTGTCTTCGCCACAACACATACCGCAATCAGCGAATTAAAACAGTGTTAGAAGCCATTGCTGATGTTGTTGCCAAAGAAGTTTTGTTGCCATCAGCATAGACATGGTAATTACTAGAGGTCGAATCCACTTTTGACCTTTGGTAACCACCACTTTTGCGCCAAGTTGAGCGCCAATAAAGCCACCGACCGCCATCGTCAAACCAATTTCCCATACAGGTAACCCTGCTAGAACGAAAAACAACAATGCAGCGATGTTTGAAGTGAAATTCAAAATCTTAGTTCGTGCTGTTGCATCCACGAGGGAAAAGTGGCCAAGAGCAACAAAGCACACAGTAAAAATCGAGCCCGTACCGGGGCCAAAGAAACCATCGTAGAAACCAACTCCACCACCGATACACAATGCAAACATCGCTTCGGCAAGTTTTGGTTCGCCATCGATTTTTCGAGAGCTTGGTGCGAGTAAAAAATAAAGAGAAATCGCAATTAGAAGAACAGGAATCAAACTGGTGAGTACGCTAGCATCAATAAACTGCACAGCCTCGGCACCGATTGCAGCACCAATAAAAGTACAGAGTATCGCGAAACGCATTTCCTTTAGGCTAACAATACCGTTA
>NZ_JAWOTC010000461.1:0-1043 GCF_033338675.1 Vibrio sp. Vb1574 | reverse complement strand
ATAAATCAATTTTATCAGCCTCTATTCTGATTGCACTATCCCAAGGTGCCTACGCTGAAGACCATTCAACCTTCAATGAAGTGGTCGTGACTGCGACTCGTACTAATAGCCAAATCGAAGACACTGCTGCTTCTGTTGCCATCGTTACTGATAAGAACATCGAAGAAAGCATGGTCACTGGCTTAGATGATCTCTTTGAGTACACGCCAGGAGTCACAGTTAAGACAAACTCGCGTCAAGGTGTCCAGAGTATCAATATTCGAGGTATCGAAGGTAACCGAATTAAGGTTCTTGTGGACGGCGTATCTCAAGGTAACCAGTTCGAATCAGGGAATACGTTCATTAACTCTGCTCGCGTTAACGTGGATACCGACCTAATAAAAGCGGTTGAAATTGTAAAAGGTGCAGCATCGTCTCTGCATGGTTCTGACGCAATTGGTGGCATTGTTGCATTTGAAACCAAAGATCCGGCTGATTTCCTTAAGGGTCGTAACTTTGGTGGCCATGCGAAGTTCAACTACTCTTCTGAAGACAATACATTCAGTGAATCTGTTGCACTAGCGAACAAAACGGGCGATTTGGAATCTTTAGTTGCCTATACGCGTCGCGACGGCAATGAACTGGATAACTTTGGAGATCTAGCAGATGCAAGTACTGAAGCGAACAACTTACTGGTTAAACTTCAGTACCAAGTCAATGATGCACATCGTGTTGAGTTCAATGGGAATTATATTCGCAACAAAGGCAACGGAAAGCAGTCTTACAACGGTTATACGAATGCAACAAGTGAAGATGTAACAGAGCAATATCAAGTTGGTATAAAACATATTTGGGAGATGCAAACGGCCCTAGCGGACTCCCTTACCTGGCAACTAGATTGGCTTAGCAAGGAAGAAAACGGCATTACTGATCGTGTTAAAGGCCAGAATATCCAACGTAAAGACTACATCTACGAGGATGAAGGCTACCAGTTTGACTCACAGTTTGACAAATATCTCTCGCTTGGTAGTACAGAGCATTACTTTGTGTACGGTGCATCCTTT
>NZ_JAWOTC010000460.1:0-1044 GCF_033338675.1 Vibrio sp. Vb1574 | reverse complement strand
ATCATGCCTTCCTTTACCTATAAAATCTACATAAATAGGTATTTCAGACAAATTGGCGGTATTCTAAAGATGGACTGCAAACCTGTCAACACACAATGAAAAATAAATTATCTTTTTCTAAAGAGTAATAGCATTTACTAGCAATAAGCCCCAAAAACACAAGTTTCCACCACCTGCAAACTTTGAAGATGGTTCTTTTTTTAGATTTTACAAATTTGAACTTTTTATAGATCACAAATTTTTATGAGATTTTCACGCAAACGTTAATCACAACAAAACAACATCAACTTTTAAGCAGTTAAGGCAAATAAGACAACCAAGCCAGCAAAAATACACACAAACAAGTTCAAAACTGACGCTCTACAATACTCATTTTATTTACATAACTTTCTTCAAATACAAAAAAGCCGGCTTACGCCGGCGAATAATTATGTATTTAAAGCTCATTCAAACCAAGCACATCGGTCATGGTATAAAAGCCCGCCGGCTTGGAATGTAGCCACACTGCAGCCTTCACGGCACCATTAGCAAAAGTCATGCGGTCCGTCGCTTTGTGCGTTATTTCGACTCGCTCACCAATATCAGCAAACATTGCTGTGTGCTCGCCGACAATGTCACCTGCACGAATGGTTGCAAAACCGATTTCATCTTTAGTACGCTCACCAGTAATGCCTTCACGCGCATACACCGCAACATCACTTAACTTGTTGCCCATAGCGCCAGCAATCGCCTCACCCATACCAATCGCAGTACCTGACGGAGCATCAACTTTATGGCGGTGATGAGCTTCGACAATCTCGACATCGCAGTAATCACCCATTACTTTTGCAGCTTTCTCAAGCAACTTAAATACTAGGTTCACACCAACAGAGTAGTTAGGCGCCATCACAACAGGTACGTGCTTCGCAACTGCATCAATCAGTGCTCGCTCTTCTTCACTAAAGCCAGTGGTACCAATTACGATAGACTTCCCATGCTGTTTACATAACTCTAAGTTCGCTAACGTACTTACTGGAGCGGTAAAGTCGATAACAACATCAAAAT
>NZ_JAWOTC010000459.1:0-1045 GCF_033338675.1 Vibrio sp. Vb1574 | reverse complement strand
CGAATCAGTACGTGCCCTTCATTGGTAAACTTCACGGCGTTACCCGCCAAATTAAACAGAATTTGGCGAAGTCGAGCACAATCGCCTGTGAACTCGGTGTTGTTCGGAACGTCGTTCTCAACAATCAGCTCAATGCTTTTTTCATCTATTAACGGTTGTATGGCGCTGCAAACCGGAGTTAAGACTTGTTCAAGATGAAACGGGGCTTTTTCCAGTTCTAGCTTATTTTCCTCAACTTTAGAAAAGTCCAAGATGTCGTTGAGGATAGTCATTAAATGCTGCCCTGAATCCAGAATCACCTTAATGTGCTCTTTGGTGACGGGCTCTTTGGTTTCCTCTGCAATCAACTGAGAAATCCCGAGCACACCATTCATTGGCGTTCTTAATTCGTGACTCATTGCAGCAAGAAAGCTGGATTTAGCCTTCGCCGCTCGCTCTGCTTTGTCCGTCTCGGCTTCCAACTCCGAGTTAAGCTGCTTCAAGTTGTGCATTCGGTATTGCAGTTGATACAAGAACGACCCGACTAACAACATCACTGCGACAAAAACAAACAGCCAAGTGAAGCGCGCCTCATTTTGGGCGAGAACAAGAAGTGAGTGCTCGGCCTCTTCCACAAACACAAAGTAGTTGTGATCCAGTAGCTCATTGGTCAACAGCTCGATTTTTTTATCGCTTTCATGTAAGCGCCCCAAAAAGTTCGCGCCACTTTCGCTTTGCTCCCCACTTTGATTCACTAAGTCGCGGCTAAAAAACTCGACGTAATGTTTATCTAATTGCGTTTCACCAATGTGCGTCGAAAACTCCTCTTCATAGATGTCCAACAGCATCAGCAAAGCGTATTGATTTTCGACTTGTACCCCAATCAACATGTCTAATTGCGAAGTGGTTTGAATAACTCGTTGCTCAAACTTGGCTAACGTCTGTTGTATTTTCTGGCGGTTGGGTGAGATGGGAAACCAAACGGCATTATCGAAGGTATCAGCCAATTTTTCCGCTTCAACTTCAATATCAACCAACGATTTAGTGAGCTCGAAGTTCTTTCTTT
>NZ_JAWOTC010000458.1:0-1045 GCF_033338675.1 Vibrio sp. Vb1574 | reverse complement strand
TGAAAACAGCAGGCATCGACATTGATGAAAGTTGGTGTGAAGAAGGGAATTACGGCAGACAAAGCGGTTATGATGCGATGGCTTCCATTTTGAAACGTCACCCAGAGGTAACCGCAGTATTTTCATGCAGCGAAGAAATGACGGTTGGGGCGATGCAATATCTTCATGAGCATAAAATTTCGGTGCCGGAGCAAATCTCTTTGACCAGTTTTGACAGTGTAGACCTATGTGAAAGTTTGTACCCGACGGTATCTGCGGTGCATTTCCCTATTAGTGATATGGCGCGAGCAGCAGTGCAAACGTTAATGGGGTTAGTAAAAAAACAGGAAGACATAGAAAAACCTGTCTTCGAAGCCAAGCTAAAACTGCGTCATGCGGATCGAGTATTAAAACAAGACTCTGATTGATACTCAGGTATGAGCTTGATTCAAATTATGAACAACACATTGGTTCTTAACGCGAATGACTCGCACTTGTGAGTTCTTATTGATGAATTTATTTACAGAATCTACTACTATTCTTGGTTTATCGTGAAAACTTAATAGTAGTGAAAAAGTGGCAGCAATTAAACTTACAGTGGATCGTCTTCAGCCGGGATTACATATCCGCCTTCCGCTAAAGTGGAACGATCACCCCTTCCTACTCAATAGCTTTAAAATTAAAGACCAGGAACAGATCGAGATGATTCGTCATCTCGGTGTGAAGTTCGTGTACTTTAATCCAGAACAAAGCGACGCCGAACCATTGCCCGTCAATCAAATCCAAACGGACTGCACAACAAGCAATGAATCGTTGGATCTAGAAACGCAAAAACTGTGGCAAGAAAAACAGAAACGAATTGAAAAGCTCAGTGCATATCGTCGACGAGTGATTCAGTGTGAGAAAGAGTTTGAGCGCTCACTTGCGCGGATGCGATCAGTCATGACGAAAATTCGTAACCGCCCAACTGCCGCTGTTGATGAAGCTCAACTGTTAATAGAAGACATTGTTGAGAAGTTGATGTGCGATGATAATGTCACGCTTCATCTAATGAACGGCAAAAACG
>NZ_JAWOTC010000457.1:0-1046 GCF_033338675.1 Vibrio sp. Vb1574 | reverse complement strand
GCTTGATGCAGATGGTGAAATGATCGCGTTAATTATTTCGGATCACGTGATGCCAGGTAAAACGGGTGTTGAGCTGCTGACGGAAATTTCCAAAGACAGCCGTTTTGTTCGCACTCGCAAAGTCTTGTTGACTGGGCAGGCCACGCACACTGATACGATCAATGCGATTAACTCTGCGGGCATCGATCGCTATTTCGAAAAGCCTTGGCAAGCCAATCAGTTGATTGAGTGCGTAAGAAACCTCGTTACACAATACATTTTTGATATGGGGCTCGATTACACGCAATATCACGAGCACTTAGATCAAAACGTTGTGTTTGACCGCTTAAGATAGATGGGTAAAGTTAACCTGAGTTTTCGCCACAGCCACGTTCTGTTTTGATATAAAAATCGGTGACTAAACGGTGGCTGTGCGGAACAGATGAGAATGACAAAATTCGAACTACGAATTCAATGAATATCGGCTAGCACTTGCGACAGATAAGGGTTTTGAGAACCAGTAACCTTGTAAATAGTCGACGCCCATCTGAGTAAAGAAGTCGCACATCTTCGCATCCTCAATGCCTTCAATCACTACCTCAATATTGTTCTCGTGGCACATTGCAATCAAAAACTTTAGGTACTCTCGCGAAGAGTGGTTTGTCAGCGTTTTCCAAGCCATCGATTTATCGATTTTTATCTGCGTCATCGGTAAATCAAAGAAGCAGTTTAAAGAACTGTACCCGGAACCAAAGTCATCCAAAGACAACGCAAAACCCAACTCACGAAGCGTGTTTAAGGGGGCCATAGCCGTTTGGTTGTTATCCAAAATGAATGTTTCGGTGAGCTCTAGCACGACAGACTGAGGTGCGACGCCAGCTTCGTCAGCCATGGCTTTGATTCTTGAGGGAAACTCACCATTCATAAGCTGCAGAACGGAGACGTTTACGTTCACTCTTACTTCATTTTGGTAGCGTTTACGGTATTGTTTTATGAACTGACAAGCTTTCGCGAACACTTGATAGCCTAGCTCGACAATCAAACCTTTGTTCTCGGCAACGGGAATA
>NZ_JAWOTC010000456.1:0-1047 GCF_033338675.1 Vibrio sp. Vb1574 | reverse complement strand
TATTAATTTTAGCGCAATAGAATACACGCTTTGATGTTTTGGTTAAAGCCCAATGCCATTGTGTTCGATCACGCCCTACGCTAGAACCAAAATCTCAGTTCAACTTTCATATGTAGCATTTTTGATTCGCGTTGCAGACTTCATTCGTGAACCTTTGAATCTCAACGCATTTATTCACCAAAGCTATAGCTCTCCCCATACTTTAATGCCAACTTACGGCCTCTACTGAACCTTGGGAGATTTGAACACGTGAGAAAGTCGGCTTACGCAAGAAAGCTATTTCTGATTAGTATGGAAGACGATGCTGCGCAGAAAGTCGCATCATTAGAAAAGTACATCGATATGAGCATTCCTGTAATCTCAACCGATGCCCTAATGGAAGCGAAACCCGAACATCGAAATAAAATTCTACTCATTGACTTCAGTGAACATAAATCACTCGTTCAATCGATTAAAAACCTGCCATTGGTTTGGAAGAACTTTGAGACGGTCGTGTTCAACGTTCCAAAACGCCTCACTACGGATGAACTGCTCGCCTTCGGTCAATTAAAAGGCTTGTTTTACAGCGAAGATTCTTTAGAACAAGTAGGCGAAGGACTGAAAGGCATTGTCAACGGGCAAAACTGGCTACCACGCAACGTAACCAGCCAACTGCTGCACTACTATCGAAATGTGATAAATACTCATACCGCGCCAGCAACCGTCGATCTCACCATTCGCGAACTGCAAGTGCTGCGTTGTCTGCAAGCCGGGGCATCGAATAGCCAGATGGCAGAAGAACTGTTTGTTAGCGAATTTACGATCAAGTCGCACCTGTATCAGATCTTTAAAAAGCTCTCGGTGAAAAACCGAGTTCAAGCCATTGCTTGGGCCGATCAAAATTTGATGTCTTAACCTTACATTCATGTATTAAGACGACTAATAGAACCAGAGATTACGAGCCCAGCGAGTCGAATAGTGAACACAAGGAGAGGGTAAGTTTCCTGATTATTGTTAGACATAGCTCCTCAACAGCGGCACGGCCTGACTGATCATGCTTTTTTCCGC
>NZ_JAWOTC010000455.1:0-1049 GCF_033338675.1 Vibrio sp. Vb1574 | reverse complement strand
GCCTTGTTGGTGTGTTGGTTGCGTTGAATTTAACTCCAATCATTAAGGGGCTTGAAGGCTTAATAGGACACCAATTTTTATCGGGTGACATCTACTTTGTGGACTTTCTTCCATCGCAGTTGCATTGGCCTGACGTCGCATTGGTGTCGACCACCGCTATCGTATTAAGCCTATTGGCCACTTGGTACCCAGCTTCTCGCGCAGCGAAACTGAACCCTGCCACAGTTTTGAGTGCTAAGTAGCGAAGGAAGGAAAGCTAGCCTCGTAGACATCGTTGTTAGCGATGACTTATTTTGCTAAGTACTCCAGATACAAAAAAGGACCTTTCATGGTCCTTTTTTGTACTCATTAGCATCTTTTCATTCTTTGCTTACATTTCGTTTCAGCTTTATTGTCGTTTGAACCTCAAGCCATGTCGCAACGAATGATTTTAGCGTCTTATCCGCTTATCTTACTTTTCGTTTTTGCCAACTGCGAACGACAGAGTAGCGCCACAATCCGCGAATACCGAAATAACCAATGATCGCAGAACCCACACCGCAAATTGCGCACCCCAATAGGAATGGAGGCCCAATCGTGCTCATCTGTTGCATGATAAAGTCCCAAGATAGCTCAAAATGGAATGGCTGAGGTGGAACATGCATGACCCATGCACCGAGCTTGTAAGCAAAGTAAAACAAGACTGGCATGGTAATAGGGTTGCTGACCCAAACGAGAGCGACTGACAGAGGTAAATTTACGCCCATTAAAATGGCTAAACCTGCAGACATGATCATCTGGCTCGGAAGCGGGACAAACGCCATAAATAGGCCAACGGCAAAAGCACCTGACGCAGAGCGACGGTTTAAGCACCAAAGGTTCGGGTTGTATAACACATTGCCGAAGACCTTCAATGCTTTTTGGCGTTTGATCACTTCGTGATCAGGCATGAAGCGTTTTATCAGCTTTCTAGGCATAGGACGACATGACTCTCTTAGAAAAAAGTTGGACCTTGGCGTTATTTGTCGCGAGCGTAATTTCGTCTGCATGGTGGCCGACGATGCCGGATT
>NZ_JAWOTC010000454.1:0-1050 GCF_033338675.1 Vibrio sp. Vb1574 | reverse complement strand
TACTTAACGTAGCCTTCGTGAGATAGAGTTACGACTACGTCTTCACGAGCAATCAGCTCTTCCATGTCGATGTCATGGCTAGCTGCTGTGATTTCAGTACGGCGTGCATCAGCAAATCCGTCACGAACTGCTTCTAGTTCTTCACGGATCACTTCCATCAAACGCTCAGTGCTTGCAAGAATGTGCATTAACTCAGCGATTTCTTCTAGAAGCTCTTTGTATTCAGCAAGAATCTTCTCGTGTTCTAGACCGGTCAATTTATGTAGACGCAGATCTAGAATTGCTTGCGCTTGTTGTTCAGTCAGGAAGTATTGACCGTCGCGGATACCGTATTGAGGCTCTAGCCATTCTGGGCGAGCCGCATCAGTACCAGCACGCTCAAGCATTGCTGCTACGTTACCTAGATCCCAACCACGAGCAATAAGACCAGCTTTTGCTTCAGCAGGAGTCGGCGCTTTACGAATTAGGTCGATGATTTCATCGATGTTCGCTAGAGCAAGTGCAAGACCTTCAAGAATGTGCGCACGCTCACGAGCTTTACGCAATTCGAAGATAGTACGGCGAGTCACGACTTCACGACGGTGATCCACAAAGCACTTCAACATATCTTTCAGGTTGAATAGCTGTGGCTGACCATTGTTCAACGCAACCATGTTGATACCGAAAGTCGTTTGTAGCTGAGTTTGAGCGTAAAGGTTGTTAAGAACCACTTCGCCTACTGCATCACGCTTACATTCAATAACGATACGCATACCATCTTTGTCAGATTCGTCACGTAGCGCACTGATGCCTTCAACTTTCTTATCTTTAACAAGTTCAGCAATCTTCTCGATCAGACGAGCTTTGTTCACTTGGTAAGGAATTTCGGTAACGATGATGGTTTCTTTACCGTTTTTCTCTGTTTCGATTTCCGCTTTTGAACGCATGTAGATCTTATCGCGACCTGTTTTGTACGCGTCTACAATGCCTTTACGACCGCTGATAAGCGCCGCCGTTGGGAAATCAGGACCAGGGATGTAATCCATTAGTTCATCAATAGTGATTTCTTCA
>NZ_JAWOTC010000453.1:0-1050 GCF_033338675.1 Vibrio sp. Vb1574 | reverse complement strand
CGTTTACTACCAATGTCTTGCCCTTGTTTCCAAAGAGTCAGTACTTCTTGCGCCAGACTGGCTGCATCCAATAAGCCGAGATTCACGCCTTGGCCTGCTAATGGGTGGATGGTATGAGCCGCATCGCCAACCAGTGCAACACGCTCTACCACAAAGTCTCGGGCATAACGCATTTTTAGCGGAAACGCCGCTAGCCCTCCCACCACTTCACACACGCCTAAACGAGCATCAAATTCGCTGGTTAGCGTTTTGTTGAACGCTTCACCGCTCATGGCCAGCAATTCTTCCGCTCGGTTTGGCTCTGTCGACCAGACGATAGAACACATGTTTGGTTGAGACATCGGCAAGAATGCCAAAGGCCCGTGAGGTGTAAAAATCTGACGCGCGATGCTGTGGTGCGGATCCGCTGTTTTCACATTAGCAACCAACGCATGGTGACCGTAGTCCCAATGCGTCAAAGGAATATCCATCTGGTTACGCAGCCACGAATTCGCGCCATCTGCGCCCACCACCAGCTTCGCTGTCATCGCTTGGCCGTTATCGAGCGTTAACCAACTCTCTTGTTCACCGACCGCGAGTGTCGCACAGCGCGCTGGCATGAATAGCGTCACATTCTCTAGCTTTTGCACTTGTTCCAACAACGCTAACTGAATCACGCGATTTTCAACGATATGACCCAAATCAGGTTGTGCCATACTTTGTGCATCAAACTCTATTTTTGCGAAGCTGTCTTGCTCCCACACTTCCATACCGTAGTAAGGTGCAGCACGGCGTTGCTCAATACCCTGCCAAGCTCCTAGCTTACGTAAAATGGTTTCACTTGAGCGGCTCAGTGCAGAAACTCGCACATCAGGCAGTTCATTCAACGTTTCATCTGGCACGCTACCTTCGATCACGGCGATACGCAGGTCACTGTCTTTGAATGCGGCGGCAAGCGCCAACCCAACCATCCCTCCGCCGATGATGGCGATATCTACACTTTGCATCATTGCTATTTATTACCTAATAACTGGTTGTTACCTAGTTTGTTGCAGTCAATCATCGTTTCAC
>NZ_JAWOTC010000452.1:0-1051 GCF_033338675.1 Vibrio sp. Vb1574 | reverse complement strand
CTTGTGAATATTTAAGACCGACAGCCCATGCGATTTCACACAAGCCCGCAATGAAGAGAATTCCCCAAGCCATGTCATATTTCCCAACGAGATTGGGGTCGTCCCCGAGAAAAGATAGAGCGGTGAGGTCGTCCTCACTTCTGTGTGGCCCTCGAGTATAATCAAAAATTCGTAAGAGAAAAATAAGGCTCTGAGAATTTCAGAGCCTTAGGAAATATGCTTTGTCGCTATGGTTTGAGAATGACAAAAGTTTGCCCATCACTCAGCGTGAAGCTTACCGAACCAGTTTTTTTATCAATACCCGATTTGCTACACTCGCTATCATTGCCACATGAATCACTAGGGTTGTTGTTCCACACGCCACCAAGCAATCCTGAGCCCGTGACAATCGCCGTCCACGTTTTGCCATTGTTGATGGATTGTGTTGTCACTCCGCCAGAAGGTGGTGGGGCTTCTTGTTCTGTATAACTCGCGGTTACACTCACGTTACTGATACCGCTATACGCGTAAACCCCAATATGCCACGTCCCTTCACTTGGCGTAGCAAAACTGCACACTTCGTTACTATTCGAGCTGATAGAGCGACAATCGTAGTTTGACAAACTTGGCGCACTGCCCAACTTAACGTAGAGGTCGGCATCCCCATTTGAACCTGCGGTCGTGATGGTTAAGTCTGAGCCGTTTGCTGGCACATCAATAGTGAAGCAGTGCCACTGCCCTGTCGAAGCAGATTCGATATTGCTTGATGTCCCATTACTCAACGAAACAGCATCACAAGCGCTTGAAGGTGGTTCAACGACACCACCATCCGTCGACACGCCAACTTGGGCAAAAGCCGCCGTCACATCACTCGCAGGTAAGCTTAAGTCTTGCGCCGCCGCCAATACGCCAGCGGCAGCTGAATCAAACGTCGCGCTTGGTGTCCAATAGTTTTGGTTCGCGTGGGCAAATGCCTTGAAGGTATTTTCAGTGCCCCAACCATAATCGACGGCTAACAGATAAAACGCCTTGTTAAACACACCACTAGAGTAATGAACATCCATACCACTGA
>NZ_JAWOTC010000451.1:0-1051 GCF_033338675.1 Vibrio sp. Vb1574 | reverse complement strand
AGCGACTTTGATTCTGCTGCAGGTTTTGGCTTTCACTCACCGCTAAACAACTGGGCAGACCTTACAGGTGAAATGCTGATGCGTGTGGTTCAGCCAACAAGCTCAAGCAGCACAGATGTTGGTATGGAGCTAAACCTAGGCGTTCGCCAATGGCTTGGTCCTCAACTTGAAGTGGGTGGTAAAGTTGGTTACGTTTCAATCGACAACGATGACGATTGGACAGGTTCTGCTTACGCGCGCTTCCATTCAACAGAGCTTTTCTCTCTTGGTGCTGAAGCTCGCATCAACGATTTCTACGGTGATCAAATCATGTTCACTACACGCTTCAAGTTCTAATTGGCGTGAAAAAAGCAAAACCGAGGCAATTGCCTCGGTTTTTTTATTCATAAAATGACTAACTCAAATGAAGTGGTCAAAAACATCAACATCCCTTTTCTGCTTTTAACACTTACTTTTCTGACTCGCTAACTCCATTAGAAACGAGTCAATCATTGTGTGGTTCAGTTGCCTTATTCACACAGTGCCAGTAACTGTTTTTTGCGCGGCTCTTGGATTAGTTTCCAGTGCACACCATCAATGGCACCAGCAAACTTCCACAGCAGTTTAACGTCAACATCATTGCCGTAAGCAACTCTTACTTTGTTGAACACTTCAACTGGACCAAGTTCCAAAAAGGTTTCAACATCATCAATACCCGCCTTTTTAACCATGCGCTCTAATGTAAGCTGCATGTTCGGTAGATCTCTCAAACGTTTACTTGCAGAAGACTTTTGGTATTTTCGCTCCTTAATTGAGCAATCAATAGATTTGCGTAACAAATCGTCAAGGCCAGTAAATCCGGACTCAAATAAATCGGTTACGTCATAATAGTTTACAGTAGCCGTCGTCTGTTTTTTGACGTGCTTGTATTTTTCACAATTAAGCAGAGTAAATTCTTCGTCTAAACCATTACCGCCGCGCAAATAACAGCAATCATTGCTGACAAGCGCAAACATGGCGTCATCGCTAAACAAGCCGATACCACCAAACATAGAACGTTTCTGATACTCAT
>NZ_JAWOTC010000450.1:0-1051 GCF_033338675.1 Vibrio sp. Vb1574 | reverse complement strand
ATCAACTAATGAAAGTGTACTTTCTGCGTCCGCCAAGTCTAAGTAAGTCAGTGTAAGGTTGGGATGTGGGCTGGTCCTAGACTCCAAATAATCAATATGTCGAGACGCTGCGGTTACGCTGTAACCTTTGTCGAGCAGTTGAGGAAGAAGCTGAGAACCAATGTAACCAGAGGCACCTAATACCAACACCTTTTTCATTATCCGTCCTTTTATTGCTGGTGGAAAAATCACCGCTGGGTATAATCATGAGACACTTTCCCCATTCTATCAATAAGTTGTCGTTGGAGTGCTCGTGACTTTTCTATCTCAACTCTCAACTCACGCAGATAAAGCCTTTTTGCGTCGATTGTTCGCAATAGCACTTCCCATCACGCTGCAAAGCATTATGTTTTCCAGCCGAAGCCTAGTCGATGTATTGATGCTAGGGCAACTTGGTGAAGCCGAAATTGCCGCTGTGGGAGTCGCAGCTCGAGCGACGTTTGTTACCACCATCATGTTAGTTGGGGTGACCACGGGTGGCGCACTGCTTACCGCGCAGTACTGGGGAGCGGGAGACAAAATTGGCGTAAGACAAAGTACGTCGCTGACTTGGATGATTGCGATGGTGTTTGCCGCGCTGGCCGTTTGTTTATTCGTCTTTTTCCCGCAGCCAATCATGGGCTTGACCACGGATTCCCAAGAGGTGATTGAGCTTGGGTCAAGCTACTTGGTAATTTCATCAGCCAGTATGTTCGCAGTGGCGTGTGTTGCCAGTATGGCGGTGGGGTTACGTGCTATGCATCAACCAGGGTTGAGTACTTTCTTTAGCGGCATCGGTATTCTCTCTAACGTGTTTTTAAACTGGGTGTTGATTTTCGGTCACCTAGGCTTTCCTGCCCTTGGTATTACCGGTGCAGCAATTGCAACGGTGACCAGTGGAGCCATTGAAGTTGGTTGCTTATTTGGTTATTTGTGGTTGAAAAAACACATTATCGCCTTTGGTTGGGGCGATATTCGTGCCAGCTTAGTGTTGGACAAAATCACTCGTTTTCTTAGCTTATCTTTACCCACG
>NZ_JAWOTC010000449.1:0-1053 GCF_033338675.1 Vibrio sp. Vb1574 | reverse complement strand
GTTGAGCCCATGAATATAAGTCAGCTCGACCTGTTGTTCTTCCACCAACAACTGTTTCAATCCATTCAACAACATACCTGACGGCTCAACAAGCGTTGCTTGTTTTAGGCTATCTAATCGCTGAACTAACTCATAATAGTTTCTACCTAACGCAGCGCCAACCTCAAGCAAAGCATGAGGCGGTTTTCCATTCTTCGATACCGCTTGAGTAATAAAATCCGCCACTTGCGAACAATGGGATGATTTAGCAAAAGAAAGTGGAACAAGTTTCGACTCACTGGTGATCGCATCAATCTGCTTATCTTCCACAAATTTATCGAACCATTGTGCCTCAAAATAACCCGCCAAACCTCGACTGTTTAGGTAAAAATCTTCCATGCTGATTCCATGTGTATTTTCAAAGGTTCTATTGTATCGAGCAGAGAAATTTAAGCGGGTTCTAGCTACACATTCTTGCGAGCAAAAAAATGAAAATACGATGAATGCAAAAAAGCCCTTTCGTCTATCAGACCAAAGGGCTTGTCTTTATCACTCAATTCAAGCGTAGATTATTGTGGCAGAACCACTTTGCCATCTTGGATTGGGAAAGTTTTCGTCGCAGGTTTGCTTGCCATACGAACTGTGGTTGGTGCACCAGCCACTTCATACGTTACGTCGTAACCTACCACCTTCTCAGAAGTCGTGTATTCGGTGTGACACTGCTTCTTCGTGGTCGTAATTACATCGCCCTTCTGCACATTTTCTTGAATCTTACGACCCGTCAATGCGCCTGCGATCGTGCCTGCTGCGGTTGCGATGACTTTACCAGAGCCACCACCAATTTGGTTGCCTAGTGCTGCACCAGCTGCCGCGCCGCCTACCGTACCGATGATTTTGTTGTCATCTGTTGGCTCAACTTGCTGAGTCACTACCACGTCTTTACATACTTGGTGAGGATTTTTCACAGTTTCAGTGACCGCTTCCACCAAAGTAATGTTTGCTTGAGTTGGAGCTGGTGGCGTTTTGTCTTTACAGCCAGCTAGTACAGCAACAACTGCCGTTGCAATTGCGATA
>NZ_JAWOTC010000448.1:0-1054 GCF_033338675.1 Vibrio sp. Vb1574 | reverse complement strand
GGCTTTGTTGCGTAATTCGATGGAACTAAATCAGGAAGTTACGATCTGATCGGTTACATCAGTTAATCATCGTAGCCTTATGCCGAAACCTCGTTACAAAACAACTAACTGGAAGCAGTACAATAAAGCCTTAATCAACCGTGGTTCTCTGACTTTTTGGATTGATGAGGAAGCGATAGCCGAGTGGAAGCAAAACAAACAAGGCAAGCGTGGTAGACCTCGCCGATTCAGCGACTTAGCCATTACTACCGCACTGATGGTTAAGCGCGTCTTCTCCATGCCATTGAGAGCGCTGCAAGGCTTTCTAGACTCAGTATTTAAGCTGGCTCACATCCCGCTTGTTTGCCCACACTACACCTGTATAAGCCGCCGAGCTAAGGAAGTTGAGGTTTCATTTAAAACCAAAACCAGAGGAGCAATACAACATCTGGCCATTGATGCCACTGGCCTCAAGGTTTATGGCGAAGGTGAATGGAAGGTCAAGAAGCATGGTACTGATGGGAAGCGCAGAGTCTGGCGTAAGCTGCATATCGCAGTAGATACAAGCACCCACGAAATAGTCGCAGCAGAGCTGAGCTTATCTAACGTAACCGATGCCGAAGTGCTCCCTAACTTACTCAAGCAGACACGTCGCAAAATCATTGAGATATCAGGCGATGGCGCTTATGACACAAGGAATTGCCATGATGCCATACGGATCAAGCGAGCGGTTCCGCTTATCCCGCCACGAGAAGGGGCTGCCTTCTGGGAGCAAGGACACCCTCGCAATTTAGCAGTAGGTTGTCAGAAGCTCTACGGCTCCAACAAGAAGTGGAAAAAGCGGTATGGTTATCACAAGCGTTCGCTCTCTGAAACAGCCATGTATCGCGTGAAGCAGTTGCTAGGTGGGAGGTTAAGCCTGAGAAACTACAATTCTCAGGTTGGCGAAACCTACGCCATGATTAAAGCGCTGAACAAGCTTACAGGGCTTGGTATGCCTGAAACTCAGTATATTGTTTGATAATTATTCAATTTCGGACGACTTGGTTTTCTGTCCGAATTACGCAACAAAGCC
>NZ_JAWOTC010000447.1:0-1055 GCF_033338675.1 Vibrio sp. Vb1574 | reverse complement strand
TGAATGGGCGTTAGATACAGATGCAAACTTTATCGTTTTCAATGCATTACGTGAAACTGGTCGTCTACTTGCGAGCCCAGATCAAGAAACCAAACGCAAAGCATTGGCTGTCATGCAACAAGTGATGCAGCGTTACCCATTGGGCAGTGAGCACGACAAACTGTGGCTTGCCGCCGTTGAGATGATGAGTTACTACGCGCCTGAGGGTTTGAATGGTCTAAACCTAGAACAAGCGAAGCAAGATCTAGCAGCACGCGTGATGCCAAATCGTTTCGAATGTCAGGGACCTGCCATCATTCGCTCTGAAGATCTCACCGATGCTCAAGCTGCGAAAGCGTGTGAAGTGCTTGCTGCGAAAGAAGCAGACTTCCATCAAGTTGCGAATACTGGCAATCAACCAGTGGCGGATGACTTGAACGATCGTGTTGAAGTCGCGGTGTTTGCAAGCAACGACAGTTACGTTGATTACTCTTCATTCCTGTTTGGCAATACAACGGATAACGGTGGTCAGTACTTAGAGGGGACTCCGTCAAGAGCCGATAATACGGCGCGTTTCGTGGCTTATCGCTACGCGAATGGCGAAGATCTATCTATTTTGAACCTTGAGCACGAGTACACTCACTACTTGGATGCACGTTTCAACCAATACGGTTCATTCAGCGACAACTTAGCTCATGGTCATATCGTTTGGTGGCTGGAAGGCTTTGCGGAATACATGCATTACAAACAAGGTTACAAGGCCGCGATCGACCTGATCCCAAGTGGCAAACTGAGCCTTTCAACCGTGTTTGACACCACATACTCGCACGATAGCAACCGCATTTACCGTTGGGGCTACTTGGCGGTTCGCTTCATGCTAGAAAACCACCCTCAAGATGTAGAGAGCTTGTTGGCGTTGTCTCGTTCAGGTCAGTTTGCACAATGGGCGCAGCAGGTTACTTTGCTTGGTCAACAATACGATGCGGAATTTGAGCGTTGGTTGGATACGTTAGAAGCGGTAGTTGAACCGGAGCAACCAGGAACGGACCCAGAAGAGCCAAGCGAACCAACAGAAC
>NZ_JAWOTC010000446.1:0-1056 GCF_033338675.1 Vibrio sp. Vb1574 | reverse complement strand
TCGATCTGACGAGCCTTTACTTGGCGGTTACTTGAAATTAATTCTTCAAGCCATGTTTGGTGGCCTTGTTGAGCCAGTTGACGAGCGACCAGTGTCGCTTCTTCAGATAATGCCATTTTCGCAATAAGAAACTGTTTCACTTCCGGCGATAATGGATTGGATTTGGTGAGTAAGCGAATCGCGTGAGGTTTGAGGCTTGGGTTGATCGTGGCATTCATCAACTGCTGCAAAGAGAAAGCATCTCCTGTATCAGCTAAGCGCTTGAGTTCCTGTTGGCTATTGTAATCGGCGCGCATTCGCCATAGTAAATCGTACATGGCTTTGTCTTGGCTGACTTGCGCCATACGAACGACCACTGCTGTGGACGGTAGCCAACTGGTGACATTCGTTTGAGTTAACTGCGTCGTTAAGGCTTTTAACGCACTTGGCGATAAGCTATCTAGCTCACGAATGAGCAAGGATTCTCTCGTCTGAATTTGTTGAGACGTCCCCGTTAACCACTGCTGCAGGTTTAGCTCTTTTCGTTCAGCTTGCAGCACAAAATCTAACGTGCTTTGGTCTTGTTTCCAACGCTTAATTAAACGACTCGCAATCGCTGGGTAATTGAATGCGGGTACACTGAATTCATAGCCATCGCCTCGCTCCAACATTTGATACGTGGGTGTCAAACGAACTTGCGATTCCACGAACAGTGCCATGCGCGGGGTAAGTATGATGTTTTGCTGTTCTAATTTTTCCAACAGGCGAAAACGCACCACCTCTTGCTGAGGAAAAGCGAGCCGATCGAGGGAAAATTTAAGCGAATCAACCTCATCTCTGACCACGTACTCAAGGAGTTCAGAAACTTTGGTTTGAATTTGAGTATCCTGAAGCCACTGTTCTACCACAGACTCCTGCATTTCCTTCGCAGAAACGGCCACGGGTAGAGTGAGCAGTGACAAGCTCAGGAGTAATGACGACAACATTCCTTGTTGCATGTTAACCTCCCGATAACATTTGTTCTCATTCTGCTGCTTCTATTGATAGAAAGCAATAAAAAAGCCACCATTTTTGTGG
>NZ_JAWOTC010000445.1:0-1056 GCF_033338675.1 Vibrio sp. Vb1574 | reverse complement strand
TACCCCGACCAGTGTGGATATCACAACCAGAGTGACCGCCTTTTAAACCCTTCAAGGTTAGCTGACGAGTCACAAAGCCAGTAGGGATCGCGTCGCGTTTGATGTCAAAAGTCATCGCACCATCGATACCACCAGCGCAGCCCATGTACACTTCGCCTTCTTGCTCGGAGTCGGTGTTTAGAAGAATATCACCTTCCAACCAACCTGCTTCAAGCCCGAATGCACCAGTCATGCCTGCTTCTTCATCAATTGTTAGTAGAACTTCAATTGGCCCATGCTTGATATCTTTAGATGCTAATACAGCAAGACAAGAAGCCATACCAATACCGTTATCTGCACCAAGCGTCGTGCCTTTCGCTGTTACCCACTCACCATCGATGTACGGTTGAATTGGATCTTTTGTGAAGTCGTGGTCAGTGTCTTCATTCTTCTGTGGCACCATGTCAATGTGTGCTTGAAGAACCACGCCCTTTTTGTTTTCCATCCCAGGCGTTGCTGGCTTTTTGATGAATACGTTGCCCGTTGGGTCTCGGCGAACATCGAAGCCTTGCTCTGTTGCCCAGTTGATAATGTACTGTGCTAATGCTTCTTCATGCTTAGATGGATGAGGGATGGAACAAATCTTATCGAAAAACTGCCAAAGTGGAGCAGGTGACAAGGTACTGATTTCAGAATGGAATTCAGACACGGAAGACTCCTTTTGATGTGCTTTGCCAAATATATACCGTATAAATAATGTGTGATTAGCAGGAAATGCTAATGATATTTGGCATGAATTAGCTCAAGGATACCACCAGACGAAGGCTACTAGTAGTCGAGAACAAAAGGATTTCCTTCCTCACTGTCACACTTTATGAACATGGTATAGATCGTAAATGCGCTTATGTTTATATGAACTGAAAGTAGAATAATTTTTAATTCACAAAAATGTAATTTAATTACAGTTAAAATTTGATTGACGTCAATTTATGGATTTTTTGTGACTTTTATCACTAAAATGCTTGTAATTAAATTTCTTGGTGGTATATTTGTAACCAGCTTCTGAGATGAAGAATG
>NZ_JAWOTC010000444.1:0-1057 GCF_033338675.1 Vibrio sp. Vb1574 | reverse complement strand
ATTTCTAACGATGGAGATGCACTGTTCCCCGCGATTGCCATGGCTCCCAAAGCGGCATTGATGGCAACGGTCTATTCCTCTACCCCTGCGTTCATTGTGGGCTATGGCTATTACTTTATGTTTGAGTTTTAATTATTACGCTCTCAAAAAAGAACGCGTAAAAACAAGAAAAGAGCCCAAGTGGCTCTTTTCGTTTAATACGTCGTTTTCAATGACCTTTACGCGGTCATTATTGCTTTGGCATTCAGACCTCTATCGACACTCACTAGAAGCAACTGACAAGGATCTTGGTTGAGCTTTTCTCCGGTCCAGTAGTCATACCAATCAACGGGCTGATCCGCTGTGAGAGTAAATTCAGTCGCATTGTGATTCGCGTAATTGAACAAACAATGTAGATCATTCTTGTCCGTCAGTTTCAAAAAAGCATGGCTCAAACTTAACGCCGTGAACTTAGCAGATTCTTGGCTGCGTCGTTGTCGCAACATCAGCTTCGCCAAGGTTTTACTCGCAAATGGCGTGATTTCCGGGAGAGGGTCGCCAGACAAAAGCAATCCGCCAGAAGCCAATAATACGGTACGGTGAAACTCGTAGTCTTCACGTGATGCCGCTTGATTAGCAAGAGAAGTAAACGTCGCGCAGTCTGGGTCAATTTGCCACAATTTACGGTGCTGCCAGCTACGGAAAAACGTCTCTTTAGCGATCTGTTCAAAACGGTGGCTATGGCGCTCGACGTCATCAGACACACGCATCGCATCCACCAGCCCCAAAGATGGCCACATTGGCGCGTTGCAGCCAAGCAACCAAGCGTCTCCTGCGCCTCTGGCGATCGCCTCCATCCCTAATCGATACGCTTCAACACCCGTAATACCAGACTGACTACGTTTTCCTTTTAGTGTTCCCCAGTAGTTTGCATCGAGCTTAAACAGCTCTACGCCCCACTCTAGCCTCACCACTGACACAACGTGCGTTAGATGATCTTGCACTTCGGGGTTAGACGTATCGAGAATATACCAAGGCGTGCAACGCCAGCCGCCGTAGGTAACATCTTCGGCTTTAA
>NZ_JAWOTC010000443.1:0-1057 GCF_033338675.1 Vibrio sp. Vb1574 | reverse complement strand
ATTCTCGGTAGTACTATGAAAACTTGAGGCGATTATTACTTACAATCGAAATAAGCTCAATTATCAATTGCATTATCATTACGGTCAAATTATGATCCTTGCAGTTTTTTTGAGATTAGCCTCTATCCCTTATGTGGTGGGGTTTAAGTGAGTATATATGAGCGTCGATATTGATAAATTTGACGAATCAGTTCTGGGCAGCGATAGCCCTGACCCCCTGAGATTTGCTTTTGTGAAGAAGCACTCGGCTCATGCTGGCGGAGCGAGTGTGCCAGTACCGCCACCTCAACAAGCAGGGGTTTTGTCGAGCATTACTTCTGACCAAAACGTGAGAAACAACAAACGCTGTTTGTACATTCACGTACCATTTTGCCGTGTTCGCTGTACTTTTTGTAACTTCTTTCAGAATGCGGCCAGTCGCAAACTTGTCGATGAGTACTTCGCTGCTTTAATGCAGGATTTGAAGGAGAAAGCAGCACTTCCTTGGACGCAAAGCGGCATCTTCCATGCGGTTTACATTGGTGGTGGAACGCCGACCGATCTTTCTCCCGAACAAGTTCGCGTGCTGGGGCAGGCCATTCATGATTATTTCCCTCTCGCGTCTGATTGCGAAATTACTTTAGAAGGGCGCATCAATCGTTTTTCCGATGAGTTGTATCAAGGTGCGTTAGATGGCGGCTTTAATCGCTTCTCTTTTGGCGTGCAGAGCTTCAACACTCAAGTTCGTCGCAGTGCAAAGCGTCTTGATGATAGAGAAGACGTACTTAAACGCGTTTCGGAACTGGCGAAGGAAGACAAAATCCCAGTCATCATCGACTTGTTGTACGGTTTGCCTTATCAAACTAAAGAAATACTTGAACAAGATCTTAACGATTTTATGTCGACAGGCGCGCATGGCTTGGATTTGTATCAGTTGGTCGTGGGTGGAACTGCGCCAATGCTCAGTCTCGTTGAAAAAGGCAAGATCCCACCACCAGCGACGACGCCAGAGAAAGCGGGCATGTATGAGCTGGGTGTAAACTTTATGGCGAAGCACCATATGAAGCAGTTGAGCGTG
>NZ_JAWOTC010000442.1:0-1058 GCF_033338675.1 Vibrio sp. Vb1574 | reverse complement strand
ATAGTCTTCAAGCTCAGAGCGCGCTTTGTTCAGCGCAAGTACGGCTTGGTCTTCGCGCTCTTTGGTCTGCTCAAGTAGGAATTCCATCGCATTATTCATACGCTATTACCCACCCAAAATATTTCTGAGCATATTGACGCACATATCGTATGGCACCGATTCTTTCATACGCTGCTGCAAGTATTCGTCTAGCTTCGGCTTTAATGTAAATGCGCCATCGATAGCCGGATCGGTGCCCGGCTTGTACGCCCCAATCGACACCAAATCTTGATTTTTGCGACAAATAGACAAGACCTGACGTACCGCTTTCGACATCAACACATGTTCTTCGGTAGTGATCTGAGGCATCACACGGCTGACCGATTTCTCGACATCAATCGCAGGGTAATGACCCGCGTCTGCCATTTCACGCGACAAAACAATGTGACCATCGAGAATGGCACGAGACGCATCGGCGATCGGGTCTTGCAGATCGTCACCTTCGGTTAAAACGGTAAAGAAAGCGGTGATCGAGCCTTGCTCTGGGCTGCCATTACCCGCACGTTCCACCAGCGCAGGCAACTTGGCAAATACCGAAGGCGGATAACCTTTGGTGGCTGGCGGTTCACCAACCGACAAGGCAATCTCACGCTGCGCTTGAGCAAAACGGGTCAGTGAATCCATCAGCAACAGCACATCCAAACCTTGGTCGCGGAAGTACTCGGCAATCGTAAGTGCCGTTTGACACCCCTTCAAACGCATCAACGGAGACGCATCAGCTGGTGCAGCCACCACAACTGAGCGACGACGTCCGTCTTCGCCCAAAATCTCTTCAATAAACTCTTTAACTTCGCGTCCACGTTCACCAATCAGGCCTACCACCACCACTTGCGCCGTAGTGCCTCGTGTCATCATGCCTAGCGTGACCGATTTACCCACACCAGAACCCGCAAACAAGCCAATACGCTGGCCTTTGCCTACCGTCAACAAACCGTTGATCGCTTTTAAGCCAACATCGAGTGGTTCAGATATCGGTTTTCGTGCCAGTGGGTTGATGGGTTCCGCATTAAATGCCGCCC
>NZ_JAWOTC010000441.1:0-1059 GCF_033338675.1 Vibrio sp. Vb1574 | reverse complement strand
GCCCTACGAGCTTTCATACTTACGAACTAAAAAGCCATCGCAAATACGATGGCTTTTCATTTATTTATGGTTCGTCATTTCTTTAAAATAAGTTCTTATCTCGTACTAACTCACGAGGAAGACCATTTTTAATGCGGTTACTGACCCACTTACCTAAACCGATAATCGCACCTTGGTACTTAACTAGCACTTCGCCTTTACCCGTTTTCAATCCTTCTGGAATGATTTGAGGACGAACATCACGGCCCATGTACCATTCACGTGCTTCTTCAATCGTTAGCTCAATGGCGTTGCTTTCAGCACCCGTCGCCAGCGCGGTAGCGACTTGGTGTTGCCAACGGTAGCCATTTTTATGTGCTTCAGCGATTTTAATGCCCATGCGAGAAAAACGTAATTCGCCAATCATAGGCTCAAGCGCATCTGGGAATAGCCAAACGTCTTTATCTCGGAGCCAAACCGTACTTTCGGAAGGCAACTCAATATCCAATGCGTTGTGTAGTTGCTTTGAAATCTCTTCTGATTCTTTCTTCGACGCTTTTACGAACGGGAATTTGCCCATGCGCTTTTTCACTTGTGGCGCCTCTACAGGATGGTGTTTGCGAATACGCGCAACAAAGAAGCCTTCACAGTCATAAACCTGAGGGAAGATGTGTAAGAAACCTTCTTCTGTTAATGAGGCGTTGGCATTTTCAAATAATCCATCCAGACTCTCAAACTCAACCGCGTCACCAAAGGTTTCTTTTAAGTGATGGCAAACTTGCTGGTTTTCCTCGGTACTTAACGTACACGTTGAGTAAACTAACACGCCACCTGGCTTAAGTGCGTGGAATGCGCTTTCAATGAGATCTTTTTGCGTATCTGCGATTTCTAGAACGGACGCTTGTGTCCAGTTCTTCATGGCATCTTCATCTTTACGAACTGTGCCTTCGCCAGAACAAGGGGCATCAAGCAATACCGCATCAAATTGTTCAGGTAACCAACCACCAAAAACGCGGCCATCAAAGTTGCTCAAAGCGGCATTGCGTACACCACAGCGTTCGATGTTGGCATGCAGAACTT
>NZ_JAWOTC010000440.1:0-1059 GCF_033338675.1 Vibrio sp. Vb1574 | reverse complement strand
GGTATTATCGACCAAGACCCAGTGAGATTGGTCACTCCTCTATTGGATAATCGCACTTTAAGCACACATATCGTATTCATTGGTGACAAAACACAGGTAGATATGTTTGACCGACTGAGTAGCGTGTTAGAGCAGCGAGAGATTACTTCTGAATTTTTTGAAATTCCGTCGGCTGTCAATACAACCCTGATTAAACAATCGATTCAAAAGCTCGCGAAAGATCTTCACGACCGTGGAGAAGACGTCAAACTGAACGCAAGCTGTGGCCTTCGTCATCGATTGTTGTCGGTTTACGAGGTTTTCCGTACTTATCGCTGGCCTATCTTCGTAGTTGAACCAAACAGTGACAAACTTTGCTGGCTTTACCCAGATGGCAAAGAAGATACGCAAGTTGAAGACCACATTACTATCTCCGACTACCTAACCATTTTCGGTGCGCGCGGCGAGTTCCACCACGTAGACCTTCCTCCTCTTCTTGATCAAAAACTGTATGAGCTTGGCGAACGCTGGGCGTCAAATGCGCTTGAGTTGGGCCCAGGCTTGGCGACACTCAACTACCTTGCGACAACCTGCCGTAAGGAGCAGAAGCTGGATGTGGAGCTCTCTGAGAAGCAACAAGGCTACCGTGAACTCAACATGCTGCTGTCGGATCTTGTCGAAGCACAGATCGCGACTTACGAAAATGGCATTTTGACCTTCGCGAACGAAGACGCACGTCGATTCTCTAACGGCGAATGGTTGGAGACTCTGGTTCACAGCACTGTGAAGCAAATCCAAGACACCATGCCAACGATTCAAGACCGCTCTTTGAATGTTCAGGTTTATCGTAAGCTGGGTGAAAGTGAAGTACGTAACGAGCTAGACGTAGCAACGGTTGTAAATAACAAGCTGCACATCATTGAGTGTAAAACGAAAGGCATGCGCGATGATGGTGACGATACGCTGTACAAACTGGAATCTTTGCGTGACCTGCTAGGCGGTCTACAAGCACGCGCTATGCTGGTGAGCTTCCGTCCTCTTCGTCACAATGACATTACTCGTGCAGAGGATCTTGGCCTT
>NZ_JAWOTC010000439.1:0-1061 GCF_033338675.1 Vibrio sp. Vb1574 | reverse complement strand
TGACCGGCAATGGTTTTTGCCATCGACTCGACTTTGGATTGATGTTCTTTCAACGTACTTTCTAGCAGCACGCCAGATGCGTTTCGATAAACGAGCGCAGCAATGCTGGAAAAGGCAATTACTAGGCACAAAGTGATGACTAGCTTTAGTTGAAAGCCAACACTTTGATTTCTGTACTTTTCTAACATGGAATGTCTTCCTGATATATTTATAACTTATGAGTTTTGTATCGGCATGCTATCGGTTTATATGAATAATTTTTTTGATATCTATTAATTAAATTGTCAAAAAACTCAGATAACCAATGAGTTAGTTAGAAAGTGACCGAGGAAGAACGGAAATGATTTCAAAAAAAGGCCGGATGAGCCGGCCTAGGAAGATTATTGGGCAGCAATCACTGTGACGAGCTCGTAGCTCTCGCCTGGCTCAAGAGTCTTGCCTTCTTCAATACTTGGTGCATGAAGGGCAGATTCCACACACAGCATGGTTTCATAGCCATTGTCAGCCATGTCTCCCATCCCTTGTGCACCTTCCGCCCACGGGTTCCATAGTACTGCGGAGTTGTGGCCGCGGTTCGCTACGCTCAACGTGCGGTTAAGAACAGGGTCTTTCACTAAAATTTGAGCTTCTGGTTGCGTGTATACGCGATCGATGGTGTCAGTCAGTTGAAGAACCTCACCACCCTGACACACTTCGCTATTTTTCAAGCTGTCGATGTACTCATTGCCCATACCTGTTGTTTGCGCTTGTTTGATATCGCCCACGTTTAGGTAAGTATGTAATGCGCCTGAGAACGTCCAAGCTTCATCATCGATATTAAGAACTTTCAGCGTTACTTTGAGTTCTTCACCCACTTCGACAAGAAGACGCGCATCAAACATGTGTGGCCAAATTTGATGTGTTTCTTCGGTTGGGAACAGTGCCAACTCGACGATGACACCATTTTCATTTTCGCGGTGCTCAACCAATTCCCATTCGGATGTACGCGCAAAGCCATGAGCTGGTGCAGCAATACGGCCAAACCAAGGCCAACAAACAGGAATGCCACCACGTAATGCTGC
>NZ_JAWOTC010000438.1:0-1061 GCF_033338675.1 Vibrio sp. Vb1574 | reverse complement strand
TTTGTTTGCATTTTCAGGAGCGTTAACTGGTTTTATAATTGCCTCAAACCACATTTCTTCTGGATTTTCCAACGCTTCTAGCTCTTCTATAGGCAGGAGTAGGTGATCATGCAGAGAAAGGTTGTATTTCACGACTTTCGTTTCGTTATCTTGCATAACGTCAAAAATAAACCCCATGAGTTCATCTGCTTTGGTTGGGGAAAGGACATCGCTAAGCTGTAAGCCAGTGTAGCGTTCTGCGTTGAACGTTTTGGAGTGGTGGGTACCACCAAAGCTTTCAATATAGCGCCCGCTTTCGTCTAGGATAAACACATGATCCGGTAGGGTGTTTAAAATGGCTTCTAACCATGTTTCCCTTTCTTTATAAATCATGTGGTTACTTTCCTTCTTCTCGGCAAGTAGCCGATTATATAGGTTTGTATTGATGACACAATCAATATGGATCACATAATGGTTTATCGATTCAGCTAATCTGTGTGTGTTAGCTTTTGAGCTGTTTGAGTGAAATTTTTATAGCACTTTGTTTCGTGCGGGTGTAGGCTCTTGCCTGTATATTTTTGAGACAAAAAATTAATGTTATATCTCTTGTTTAAAAACTTCGTAAGAAGGCTGAACTCCGTGCATAAAACGCGATGAAGTGTTGCTCGGAGTCATAAATTATCTTCATCAGATGTGGAAATACGTGCACAGCTAAGCTGGAAAATGCGTAGGTTGTATTACATCTGAGTAAAGACAAGAGACCGCCGGTGATATTTCATCACCGGCTTTTTTGTATCTGAAGTTTGAAATCAGATATGAAGTTACCCATAGTTGAAATAGGGGCCGGTATGTAAGTACCGGCCCTTTTTATTTGGTAAAAAACATGAGTGTGTTACACGTTAAAAATATGTCCTATCAGGTTGTTGATCATCACCTATATAGCCATTCCCACTTCACTATTCATGCTGGAGAGCATGTAGGAATCACCGGTGTAAACGGAGTAGGAAAAAGTACGTTGTTAAAGTTGCTTGTTGGTGAAATTTCTGCCGATGAGGGAGATATTCATTGGCAGCCAAACTTAG
>NZ_JAWOTC010000437.1:0-1062 GCF_033338675.1 Vibrio sp. Vb1574 | reverse complement strand
CTTCTCTTGCACTTGCTTTTTCGTTAAACCAACAGCAGCTAAATGCGACAATTGAGAATCCAACCAAGCAATTAGCTTCGGATTTTCCGAATGGCTACCCAGCTCATCATCACCTTTCAGGTAAGCAATAGGCCATTTATCTAAATGCTTTTGCCAACGTTTGAAATTTGTTGGTGTCATCCAGTGCTTTTTCAACCAGTCGACACACCAAGCCGTGCGTTGGTTATCGTCTAATGCAAGAGGGCTAATTTCGACAGGCTGCTGCTCGACTTGATTAAGAATGTACAAGCCGAGTTGATGAAAGGTATTGACTCTTACGCCTTCTGCCGCCAAACCGACTTTATCAACCAAACGCTCTTTCATTTCTTTCGCGGCATCTCGGCCAAACGCAAGCATCAAAAGTTCTTCCGCTTGAGCTTGATGGCTTTGAAGTAAGTAAGCCACTCTTGCAGTCAATACGCTGGTTTTACCCGAGCCTGCCCCAGCCAAAACGAGGTTGTGATCATCATTGAGCAACACTGCGTATTGTTGCGACAAGTTCAGCGGAGACGATTCAATGCGGTTGAACAAGACTTCCCAATTAGGACGTTCGTTCTCCAGCCATTCGTGATTGCGCTCTCCCAGCGTATGAGAGGTGTCAACCAGCCAAGGCTCAATTTCACCCATGCGATTAGGCATGCGCATTTTAGCTTCGTCTAGGCTGGTCTTGATTTCTGCGAGTTCTTGATTGAGTTTCTCTACCCACGCCATAACTTGAGAATGAGAAAGATAGGCAGGAAGGTGTTTGAGCTGGTACAACTCTTCTTCCCATTTAGGAAGGTACTCCGCCAGTTTTCGGCACTGAGTGTTGTGCCACTCTTGATACTGACGCACAGCTTCTAACGCAAACTTACGACATTGAGGCCAAGGTAAACCTTGTACTAACCAACTTTGTTGCTTGCCATCTTGCTCGTGAGCGAAGAACTGAAGCGAGCTCCAAAACAGGCCGCGTTTCACGTTGACTTTACCGTTCCAGACGGTGAAAGGAATATGCTCTTCACTGCCAATTGAGCTTAATAAAAC
>NZ_JAWOTC010000436.1:0-1064 GCF_033338675.1 Vibrio sp. Vb1574 | reverse complement strand
CCAACAAGCATTGGCTGCTTTGGATAAGGTAAAAGGTCGTAATGCTGACGTCGCGCTCATCAAAACCAGAGCCTACTACAAGTTGAATCGATTGGATGACGCATTGGCGAATGCGAAACGTGCGAATGAAATCAAACCGTCGAATCAAGCCAAGAGTTGGGTGAAATACTTAACCCAACGGCGTAAAGCGGAAGCAACACAAAGCTCTTAGCGCAGAACAAATGAAAAGACCCGAAGTCATTCTCGGGTCTTTTTTTGTTTTTGAGCCTTAAATTACCTTGCTCTAGAAGGTGTTTATCGTTTCATCTCCACTAAACGTAAACAATGTAAATTAAATGCCAATAAGAATGATTATCACCTAAATTATGCTCTACATTTATTGGTGATGATTGTTTTCTATGTTGCTTAAAAGCAAAGGTGTTCAAACGTGGGCGCGCCGTCTACATATCTATATTTCGATGGCTCTTTTATTGGTGACGCTGTTTTTTGCGCTCACTGGCATCACGCTAAATCGTCCTGAGCTGTTTGAGCGAAAAGAACCCATCATTCAACAGCACACCATCATCATCCCGCCGCAGACCTTGTTTTTGAACGGCGAAAGCTTCCAGCCAAACCGCGTTGCACTCATTGACTTTTTGACCCAAGAAGTGGCTTTACGCGGCACTCCATCTGCTTGGGACGTTTACACCGAAGTGGAGCAAAGTGAATTGGTGCTTGGCGAGCTCTCTCTGGATTTCAAAGGGCCGGGTTATAACTCCACGGTTTTCGTTGATATGACCACTGGCGACGCCGATATTGAAACCACCAATTATGGTGCGATCGCACTGCTGAATGATCTGCATAAAGGTCGTAACAGTGGTGATGTTTGGAAGTGGTTTATCGACATCACTGCGCTGCTGATGGTGTTTTTCGTCCTGACCGGTGTATGCCTGTTATTGCCGAAGAAAAAGACGTTCAGAACATCACTACAGTGGATGAGCTTTGGCTCGTTGCTGTCGCTCGTCATTTATTTTGTTGCTGTGCCTTAACAGCCCAGTTGTAGAGAAAAGCTTATGTTGAACACA
>NZ_JAWOTC010000435.1:0-1065 GCF_033338675.1 Vibrio sp. Vb1574 | reverse complement strand
AACAGTTTGATTAAACAGTTTTTGCTCGGTTTTGCATCAATATTGCCACTATTCTCGGCACCTGCATTATCCGATTCACTACCAGAACGCATAGATACGTTTACAGAGCTATTTAACTATGAAGTGGCTCTTAAATCGTATGATATACGCATTCTGCAATCAAATTACCCTACGAAGTTACTTTCACCTGATTCGTTGCTTCCTCAAACTTCTGACTATCCTTTGAAGGATATTCAGCAGCTCTACAGCTTGGCGAATACATGTCGAGGGAAATTACCTCTCAGCCCTCTAATTACTGAACCTCTAGTATTTACTCGTGCTATTTGTAAGGGCACGCAATTAACGCCGCGTTGGTTCTCGCGTAGTGGATTAATTCACCCAGGTGGCGGTACTTACGCGGCGCGCTATGTTGAAAAGTATCCCGAGTTGCGTCCTAAACTTGCTCAGTACATGCACATTAAAGAGCGTGACAACGAAGAAGGTGACGAGCTACTAGAAAGCTTGCAAAATATGGACGATGACGCCATTAATGCTCTAATTGCAGGAGCAAGTATGTTTATTGAAGGCAAGGAAATGTGGCTTCGTCGTGGAGACCGTTACTTCGTATTTTCCAAAGATGTTTGGCAAGAAAACGTCGCGAATGCGGGTCTTTCTTATACATTAGCGTCACAAAGCAAAAGCTGTTTCGTGAAACGAGGCAACATATGTTGGGATGTAGAAGATCACTCGCAAGTATTGCGGATCAGTATGATCATCCTTGTCATTGCAAATATCTTGCTTGTCATTGGCTGGGCGGTGTACCGTTGGAACAGTAAGCGTGAAGAACTTCGTAGCCGTATGCTGGTCTTACAGATCTTAACGCATGAGCTTCGAACGCCAATTGCTTCACTATCGCTAACCGTCGAAGGATTTAGACGAGAATTTGAGCACTTACCTGAAAGCGTGTATGACGAATTCCGAAGATTATGTGAAGATACTCGCCGATTGCGTCAATTGGCGGAGGCAAGTAAAGATTATTTGCAATCTGATAACCAAATGCTTGCAACAGATTGGGTTCCATCTGTA
>NZ_JAWOTC010000434.1:0-1066 GCF_033338675.1 Vibrio sp. Vb1574 | reverse complement strand
GATGAGTTTCTGTCTTCATCAGCTTCAACGCTTAATGAAATCGCGTTAGCGGCTGACATTGAAGAGCGAACGCAGAACGTCGATGTCTTTCTCGGTAACAGCTTGTTTGTTAGATTAGTCGATATGTTTGGCCGATTAAATACTGAGGTGTTTACCAATCGCGGAGCGTCGGGTATTGATGGTCTATTTGCCACAGCTTCTGGTGTGCAGCGCTCACGAGGCAAGCCGCTATTGATGTACATCGGAGATACATCGGCGCTTTATGACCTCAACTCGCTCGCGCTGTTTTCTCGTAATGATCTGCCGTCAGTACTTGTGGTCACAAACAATGATGGTGGTGCGATTTTCGATATGTTGCCAGTGCCTCAGGAGCATCGCACTGCGTACTACCAAATGCCCCACGGTTATCAGTTTGAACATGCAGCTAAGCAGTTTGGCTTAAAGTATGAAAAGCCAACTACATTAGAAATGTATCAAGCAATGGTTGCTGAGCACCTGTCGAGCGGCCAAGGCACAATGCTGGTGGAAGTTCAAACCCCACCAAGCCAAGCCGCAGAGTTGATAAAGGCATTTAATAAGAGCCTGCATGCTTCACTCTGAGCGTCTCTCTCCAACTGAAAAACACCAAAGTGGTGATCTTCCCACTCTGGTGTTTTTGCATGGTCTTTTAGGAAGTGGTGCTGATTGGCAAGCTTGTTTGGATGAGCTGACTCAGTTTGAACGAGTCGTTATAGACCTTCCTGGTCATGGTCGCAGTCAGTTTACAAAGTGCAACGATCTCGATGATTGCTGCAAACTTCTTAATTCCACACTATCTTTATTATTTCCTCCGCAACAACCACTTATTTTGATTGGCTACTCAATGGGTGGAAGAATCGCAATGCACGGTCTTGCTGGTGAGTGCTTCTCAGATCTCAATATTGTCGGCGCGATTGTGGAAGGGGGAAACTTCGGGCTTCAAACAGAGTCAGAGATACAGTCAAGATTGCACAACGACCAAAAATGGGCACTGCGCTTCGAGAGTGAACCACTTGGACGTGTTTTGAGCGATTGGTATCAACAAGCG
>NZ_JAWOTC010000433.1:0-1066 GCF_033338675.1 Vibrio sp. Vb1574 | reverse complement strand
CGTATCAACGACTTTAAACCTACTGCTGAGCGTCCATTCGTTCTGGGTCTACCAACTGGTGGCACTCCTCTAGCAACTTACAAAGCACTGATCGAGCTTTACCAAGCTGGTGAAGTAAGTTTCAAACACGTTGTCACTTTCAACATGGATGAATACATCGGTATCCCTGCGGATCACCCAGAATCATACCGTTCATTCATGTACAACAACTTCTTCAACCACATTGATATTCAAGAAGAAAATATCAACCTGTTGAACGGCAACACTGACAACCACGAAGCAGAATGCAAACGCTACGAAGACAAAATCAAGTCTTACGGCAAAATCAACCTATTCATGGGCGGCGTAGGTAACGACGGTCACATCGCATTCAACGAGCCAGCGTCTTCTCTGTCTTCTCGCACTCGCATCAAGACACTAACTGAAGATACTCGTATCGCGAACTCTCGCTTCTTTGATGGTGACATCAACCAAGTTCCTAAATACGCACTGACTATCGGTGTAGGCACACTGCTAGACGCAGAAGAAGTGATGATCCTAGTGACTGGTCACAACAAAGCACTTGCACTAGAAGCGGCTGTTGAAGGTTGTGTAAACCACCTATGGACAGTTTCTGCTCTTCAGCTGCACCCTAAAGCAGTGATCGTATGTGACGAGCCTTCACAACAAGAGCTTAAAGTGAAGACAGTTAAGTACTTCTCTGAGCTAGAAGCGGAAAACATCAAAGGTTTCTAATCCTTCGGGCGATAAGCCAAGATAACCGCTAAAAACACAAAACCCGTGAATCATCACGGGTTTTTTCGTTTCTGGGCATGACAAATACCATCACATCGCAAGCATCTTCGTTCATTTGAGAAGAACCTCAGTACGCTTGGATGCCAAATTGGCGCAGACGTTTTGGCAATACTTCATCCAGCTTGTCTAGTTCACTTGGCTCTACTTCGATCAAATTGAAGTTGTGTTGCTGATACACCGCGCGAATGGCTTCTCGCTCTTTTTCTGGCGTCTCTCCGCTATCACTTCCCCAAAACTGAAGGTACAGCTTGCCAGCAGGAAGATAAAAATC
>NZ_JAWOTC010000432.1:0-1067 GCF_033338675.1 Vibrio sp. Vb1574 | reverse complement strand
ATACGTCACGAGTTTGGTAAGCGATGCCTTCCAGAGTCGCTCGGATAATGTGGTTTGAGTTCACACCGCGAGTAAGGCCAACAATGGTGCCACGTGCATAAGCATCCCAGTATGGAGCGCCAAGGCCAGTAAAGGCTGGTACTACATAAACGCCGTTCGATGTGTCCACTTTTGTTGCGAAGTATTCAGAATCTTCTGCGCCGTTTAGGATTTTCAGTTCATCACGTAGCCACTGGATAGAGGCACCACCCATGAACACAGCACCTTCAAGTGCGTAAGCTGGCTCGCCTTTCGGACCACAAGCTAGAGTGGTAAGCAGACCATTCTTCGAGGTGACTTTCTCTTGGCCAGTGTTCATCAGCAAGAAACAACCTGTGCCGTATGTGTTTTTCGCTTGGCCAGCTTCCACACACATTTGGCCGTATAGCGCCGCTTGTTGGTCACCTGCAATACCTGCGATAGGAATTCGAGTACCGCCTTTACCACCGATGTTCGTTTTGCCGTAAATTTCCGAAGAGCGTTTTACTTCTGGCATCATTGACGCCGGAATGCCCATCTCATCCAACAGCTTTTGGTCCCAACATAGGTCGTTGATGTTAAACAGCATGGTACGTGATGCGTTGGTGTAGTCAGTAACGTGAACGCGGCCTTGAGTCATCTTCCATACTAACCACGTATCGACGGTACCAAACAGCAGTTTACCTGCTTCTGCATCTTCGCGTGCGCCTTCTACGTTATCCAGAATCCACTTCACTTTAGTGCCAGAGAAGTAAGGGTCAAGCACCAAGCCGGTGTTGTCGCGAACGTAATCTTCTAAGCCGCGGCTTTTTAGGTCTTCACAAATGTCTGCGGTGCGACGACATTGCCATACGATTGCGTTGTAGACGGGTTTGCCTGTTTCTTTGTTCCAGACGATGGTGGTTTCACGTTGGTTCGTAATACCAATGGCAGCTAATTGGTCGCTTCGGATGCCTGACTTAGCCAAAGCTTCAACTAATGTAGAGCTTTGTGTTGCCCAGATTTCCATTGGATCGTGCTCAACCCAACCTGCTTGTGGATAAATCTGA
>NZ_JAWOTC010000431.1:0-1068 GCF_033338675.1 Vibrio sp. Vb1574 | reverse complement strand
AAATCAACCGCTTCTGCCATTGCGTATGTTGAGCCAAACGCAATCGCACACCCTAGGACTAAAGGACGTAACATTTTCACTTCTCCATTTTAGTGCCGAATTCTGTGTCGGCTTCGTTTACCCAAATAACTCGCCACGCTAATGCGCATTGTAGGAATATTCGGGTATTTAAGAGGGGCAGTGTAAAGCAATCTTACCTAGGGTGCATACCTAAAATGTAATCAAGTTTATGCGTTGCGAATCTCGTCATACTCTGCGATTGGCAAGCGGCCACGCAGTTCAAGAAATGACAAAAACTGTTTAGCAGAGTGAGTAATCACTTTGTTGCTATCAATATCAAGGTTGTCCATCAGCTCACTGACAAGCTCCAGATTGCCCACATCATGACAAAAGTGTGCATCGCTTCCCGTAGTAAAATACACATCTAACGCTTTGCCGATTTGCGCAATTTCATGGCAACGCTCCACACTGCCAACACGACTGTTGCCTTTGAGCGTAGTGTTATTGATTTCTATCGCTACATTGTGCTCTTTAGCGCACTTCAGCACTTGTTCAAAATCGAAGTCGAAGTTCGGGTTCCCCAAATGCCCTAACGCATCAACGCGACCGCTTTTGATGACATTTATCAGCGCTTCAGTGTGTGCTTCTTTATTGGCAGGTGGAAAAACGGGCTCGTGGAAACTGGCAATAACCCAGTCCAAATTGCGATCGACGCTTGGCGGAATATCAATTTCACCTTCAATGTTAAGTATGTTGGATTCCACTCCGCGAACGATGGCAACACCTTCAAGAAAACGAGGCAGAATTTTTTGGTTGGAGAAAAACCAGTAGTGAGGCGCACCCGGCATCGATTCCGCATGGTCCGTCGTGCAAAACATGGTTAACCCGTTCTCTTTTGCCGACTTTGCGTTTTCAATCAACGTACTATACGCATGACCACTCGCGTAAGTATGCGTGTGGGTATCAACCTTAAATTCCATCATCCAGTCTCTTGAGTGCTCAAATTTGCGGGTATTGTATACCCTCGTGCGGTCAAGATGTAGCGAACACCGAAAATGCGGCGGTGAA
>NZ_JAWOTC010000430.1:0-1069 GCF_033338675.1 Vibrio sp. Vb1574 | reverse complement strand
CGCTACAAGAGCACTTACGCACTCGTACCATTTGGATTAAGCACGACGAGCTGATTGTAGGCAACCAAGCGAGCAAAGTACGCGCTGCGCCGATCTTCCCTGAATACACGGTGCGTTGGATTGAAGCGGAAATCGACGAACTGGCCGACCGACCAGGGGCTGGTTTTGCGGTAAGTGAAGAAGACAAACAAAGCATTCACGCCATTACGCCATACTGGCGCGGTAAAACGGTTCAAGATCGCTGCTATGGACTCTTTACCGACGAGCAGCAAGAGATCTTAGCCAGCACCATCATTAAAGCCGAGGGCAACATGACTTCGGGCGACGCGCACCTTGCAGTGGATAACGAAAAAATCCTGAAGATCGGTATGAACGGTCTGCTGGATGAGGTTCGTCAGCATCGCGCTAATAACGACATGTCGACGTATGAAGGGTTGAAGAAAGAGCAGTTTTATAAGTCCGTCGAAATTGTCTTGCTTGCGATTCAGGAACACATGGTGAGTTACGCCGATCTCGCTCTGGAAATGGCACAAAACGAAACTCGACCAGAGAGGAAAGCGGAACTGGAGACAATCGCAGAAAACTGTCGTCATGTGGCTTTCCATGCGCCAACCAACTTCTGGCAAGCTCTGCAACTGAGCTATTTTGTGCAGTTGATGTTGCAAATTGAATCGAATGGCCACTCTGTTTCATTCGGTCGGATGGACCAGTTCCTAAACGACTACTACGTGCGTGATCTTGAAAGTGGCACGATGAACAAAGCGTTCGCCCTTGAGTTATTGCAAAGCTGTTGGTTGAAATTGCTTGAAGTAAACAAGATTCGCTCTGGTGCGCACTCAAAAGCATCGGCAGGTTCTCCTCTGTATCAAAATGTCTGTATCGGTGGCCAAAAGCTGAATGAGAATGGAGAACCTGAAGATGCCGTAAATCCGCTATCTTGGGCGATTTTAGAGTCCTGTGGTCAGCTACGTTCCACGCAACCGAACTTGAGTGTTCGCTATCATGAAGGTCTGAATCAAGAGTTCTTGATGGGCTGTATTGAAGTGATCAAATGCGGATTCGGTATGCC
>NZ_JAWOTC010000429.1:0-1070 GCF_033338675.1 Vibrio sp. Vb1574 | reverse complement strand
GCTAAAGATTTTTAGAGTAGTATCGGAAGAGAAGAAAACAGTCGCGGCAGCCAAGAGGCTCAACATCACTCAACCTGCTGTCAGCCGGGCGATGGCACGTCTACGTGAGCATTTTAACGACCCACTATTTGTGCGAACGAGGTATGGATTAAAGCCTACGGACAAAGGACAACTTTTATCCGATAGCTTACCTAAAATAATGGATGATTTATCGAATCTCATTTTAGAGCTTGATGAATTTTCGCCAGAAAGCAGTTCCGCGAATATAAAAATCGCAATTAATGGATTTTTTGGCGTCTCCTTCCCTGCTAAATTGCATTTAAAGTTATTAGATATCGCTCCTAATATCACAATAGAAACAGAAAGTTGGAGCTCAAATACCATTAGTAAACTGATTAATGGTGAGTTAGATTTGGGAATCAACTACCCTCTAAACAATGTCCCAAAAGAACTACAAACCAAGCACCTTGCCACCGATGAATTTCAGATATTAGCGAGAGATGCACACCCTTTATCGGATCAAGCGATCGATTGTAATGACTTAAGTCTATATCCAATTGTCACTGCCATCGTCCCAGATTGGAATGAGAACAGAACGCTTATTGAGTGCTGGGCAGAGCGTGAAAACATTGAAACCGAAACCGCTTTTAGGTCCAGTTCCATTTTGTCTCTATTAGAAGTGATTTCTGAGACAGATGCTCTATTCCCCACATCTGCGTTTCTTTCAAGAAAGCATCTTTCCGGACTCAAAAGTTTGTCACTCTCCCCACAACTAAAAGCCTCCTTCAAAGGCGAGTCTCAAGATATTTACCTATACATGCACTATCGCCATCGCAATAGTCCTATTTATAAATGGCTGATTCCAATAATTGAAAGCACACTTTCATCCATTAACGATAATTAGTTGTTTTTTAAAGCCTTTCGATTCTTCTCAATGGTAACGTTTCATTTACCGGTGAGATATTAATATTTGATATATTCTGTATCACATCAACGAAGTTAATTGATCTTTGTTTTAGAGGTATATTGATTAAGCAATCAATATTAAAATAACAACAGACCATAACTTT
>NZ_JAWOTC010000428.1:0-1070 GCF_033338675.1 Vibrio sp. Vb1574 | reverse complement strand
GGCGTTCGAAGCGTTTCTACCTTCGGTGCATTTGGCACAACCGGAAAATGCAGATAAAACTCGGTAAATTCATTAGTTACCGATTTACACTCAATTCGACCACCAAAAGAACGCATCACACGCTGACAGTAACCCAAGCCAAGTCCGCTACCGCCGCTTTTCTGGAATGAGAAAAAATCATCAAAGATTTTGTGTACGATGCTGTCATCAATACCAGGCCCTGTATCGCGGAAAACAAGCGTGTTTTCATAAGGGCCGATGAGGGTTCTGATTTCAATTTGACTATCGGGATAGGAATCAAAATAGTAAATCGCATTGCGAATCAAATTGAAAATGACAAAGTTGAACAGCGTCTCGTTGATTTTGGCGACAAAGTCGTTTTGAGTCGGAAGTTTCACCCTTTCGATGATGTGTTCGTTTTCAAAACCGTATCGACTCACCGCAAGATCCACCGCTTTATGAATCGAGGTAAGCGAAAGGGGTTCATGCACAGCAGAAGTATCGCTGACTTCGCGCAAGATGATGTCGATGAGTTGGCGTCCACGCTGAATTGCTGCTTGGCCTTTTTCGATATCGCTTCTGATCTTGTCATCGGATGCATTGCTATCAATGTGCTGTTTCAGCGCTTCAAATTGAAGCTGAACTTGCGCTAATGGGTTGCGCATTTCATGGGCGATCGAGTTGGCCAACGCGCGGCTTTGACGAATCTTTCTATCAGACTCAATCGTATTTTGTACGCGGATCAACAATGTTTGTAGTGCTGAAATCTCTTCGTTCGAAAACAGTTTGTTATCGCTTTTGTGTGAAGAAATCAGCAAATGTGAAACCGACTTTTCGCGGCCAAATAGTGGCATAACAAGTGCCGTGTTACTCGATCTCATGCGTTCATACAGAGCTTTGATTGAACCTTTTGAATTCGGTTTTTCGTCGAGCCTTTCAGAGAGTTCGTCGAGCACCAAAACCGAATCATTGCTGTGTAAATAATCTTCGTAGAAGGTTTCGGTGTAGTTACTGGTTACGAGCTGAAGTTTGTCATTGGGTATGTTGAGTAATGTGCTCAACTGATGCAC
>NZ_JAWOTC010000427.1:0-1073 GCF_033338675.1 Vibrio sp. Vb1574 | reverse complement strand
GTGGGTTAGGTTTCTCGGCTGGCGGACACGTTGCAGCGAGCTTAGCGACGAGTCACGCATTGGACAGTTACCCTCTTCAAGATGAGGCGGACCGTGTATCTGCCAAGCCCGATTTTTGCGCTTTGATGTACCCGGTGATCAGTATGAACACCGACATCGCGCACATGGGCTCGCGTGCCGAGTTACTGGCGAATTTGGAACGTGAATCTGACCTTCTCCGGTTTTCGCTAGAAAAACAGGTGACGTCAGACATGCCGCCTTGTTTTCTTTTACATGCCAGTGACGATACCGCCGTGAGCGTGGAAAACAGCCTCGTGTTTTGGCAAGCACTTCGCCAGCACGAAATCGCGACCGAAATGCACTTGTTTGAGCAAGGTAAACACGGTTTTGGTATTCGCGATGCGCAAGGTTTGCCTGTCGCGGCGTGGCCGCAATTGCTCTCTGCATGGCTACAAAATCTGACCGAGAAAGCACGCAGATAGATCAAGCTCACGAAATAAATGAACCGTTGTTTTATTTTTATTGTTAACTGGTTTTGTAATTGCAATAATGGCGACATCAAATACTGAGGAGACTTCCCATGAACCCAATCAGTCGTGTCGCCATCATCGGCGAATGTATGGTGGAGCTTAAAAAACATGACGGCGTGCTACAGCAAGGTTTTGGCGGTGATACGCTCAATACCGCGGTGTATCTTTCTCGTCTAACCAAACAACACGGGGTCGAAACTTCGTATGTGACGGGATTAGGGCATGATCCGTTTAGTCGTGAAATGCTAACGGCATGGCGTGAAGAGGGGATCAATACGGACATGGTCTACCTTTCTGAAGATAAATTGCCAGGCATTTACGCGATTGAAACCGCCGAAGATGGCGAGCGTAGCTTCTTTTACTGGCGTAATGATGCGGCAGCAAAATACTGGTTGCGTGAGCGAGCATTGCTGTCGTTGGTGAAAGATCTTTGTCAGCATCAAATGATCTACCTGAGTGGCATTAGCTTGGCGATCATCTCGGACGATTGTCGTCAGATGTTGATTGAGCTGCTAACAATGTGCCGTAAAGAAGGTGTGAAAA
>NZ_JAWOTC010000426.1:0-1074 GCF_033338675.1 Vibrio sp. Vb1574 | reverse complement strand
TGGCCTGAGGGTACAACACTTTCTAAAGAGCAGCGAGATTCGTGTATGCAAGCTGTGATGTTGTATCAATCAAAACACAATACCGAGGCGCAACATATGACGGTTGCGGCTGGTGGTGAAATCAGTTTTAAGTCTAAACAGGAACTGAAAAAACAGTTCAATACCGATGAAAGTGACATTGTTCGTGTAAACCCGAATCTCGATTGATTCTGTCACTTCATGCCAAAGTAAAAAGCCCAATCAATATTGGGCTTTTTTTATATTCGAAGCATTGTTAGAGATTCGAAGAAGCGCTTACAGGCTCATTTCGCCACGCAGTACTTCCTGCATTTTCTCTTTTACTTCTTCGTAAGACAGTTTTTGGCTCAATAAGAAGTGCAGTTTTGCGAGCGCCGCTTCTGGCGTCATATCGTAACCGCTAATTACGCCTGCATCTGCCAACGCACAGCCTGTCGCATAACCGCCCATGTTGACTTTACCAGCCAAACATTGTGTCAGGTTGACCACAATAACACCACGCTCAGAGGCTTCTTTAAGATGGCCTAGTAGTTCTGGGTTTTGCGGAGCGTTACCCACACCAAAGGTAAGCAAAATCATTGCATTCACTGGCTGAAGCAAGGTATTGCGGATAACTTCATGCGAAATACCCGGATACATTGTGATCACACCGATTGGTTGAGGAGTAATGTTGTGAACTTTGAATTCACCTTCAGGTTGCGCGTTCACCTTGATGCTGTTGCTAATCTGAATGTTGATGCCCGCTTCCAACAGTGGCGGCAAGTTTGGTGACGTAAATGCATTAAAGCCGTCAGCATGAGATTTTGTGCTGCGGTTGCCACGCATCAACTGATTGTTGAAGAATAAGGTGACTTCGTTGATTGGGTAGTTTGCTGCGATGTGCAGAGCATTTAGTAAGTTTGCTTGACCATCAGAGCGTAGTTCAGCCAAAGGAATTTGAGAACCAGTAACGATAACTGGCTTACCCAGGTTTTCTAGCATGAAAGACAAAGCCGACGCGGTGTAAGCCATCGTGTCAGTTCCGTGCAGAATAACGAAACCATCGTACTTGTCGTA
>NZ_JAWOTC010000425.1:0-1075 GCF_033338675.1 Vibrio sp. Vb1574 | reverse complement strand
TTAATGAGCAATGTTGTAATAGTCGGGTCAATCTAAAGCAAATGAACAATGTTTTTTGTGAGTGACGGCAAATTCTGAAGGATTAGAAAGTCAAATTTTGGTGAGTGAGAGAGAACTCTCACTTTAAAAATCAATACGCTAACACTTTAGTGTTAGCGTATTGCTGAATCCATTTAGCGGAGTAGGGCTTTTTTCAGTGGAGATGCTTCAATTGCCCTTACCAACAACAAGGTCACGACGAGAGTGGCAGGAAACAAGAAGGCATCTTTTGCTAAGTCTTGTAATCCTAAAAAGCCCGCTATGTTCATCATGACAATAATGACCAACAGATGGCTCACGTAAACGCCTAAAACACTTGGGGCCCACTTGAATACCCATGGCATGTTGCCAAAATTAGGATGAACTAACAGCCACATGAACCCGCCGAGCGACCAAATGACGGTACCAAACAAGAAGTCATTAGAGTTGAAGGCCACATCGTACTGCATCAACCAGTAGGCTTCACCAAAGTGCAGAGCCATACCGAGGAGAATCAGGCGAATGGTGTTGTTGCGTGACCAAAGCCACTGTTTTTCTCGAATCAAGTAGCCAAATACCACTAGCAAGGTACTGAAAAATGGCCCATTACGAGTGAAAAACGGAGCAGGTAAATCGGTGAGAGGTGCATAGCTGCCTGCCAAAACACCATAGACGTAAAGCAGCACTGCTGTTGGAAGCAGTAACTGCGTCATGCCAATTCGAACTAAGCAGGCGATGATAGCGACCGCAATCACCAATGCTGGAATAAACCACAGGTGGACAAGTCCGCCTTCTAGTAATGAATTCAATGGTGCAGACGCTAAGTATCCCCAGTAGCCTTGTCGTTCGGCAAGGTATCCCGCTTCTGCTACGACTTGCCATTGGAACGGCATGAGTAAGCTGATCACGCTCCAAACCAACCAAATTTTCATTAGAGGTTTCGCATAGTTGACTAAAGTTTCGAGTGGATTGCTGCTCAGCTTAGGTTGGATAAGGTAACCAGAAATAAGGAAAAAAAGCGGAACCGCAAAACGAGCGAGCTGATTAATAAGATAAC
>NZ_JAWOTC010000424.1:0-1076 GCF_033338675.1 Vibrio sp. Vb1574 | reverse complement strand
CGATGACAAAACCGCCGCACTGCTTCTCAACACCCCAAATAGTGCCCGACTAATGTTGTGGGTTATGGTGTTGTTTTTTGTTGCAGCCATTGGTTGGGCGTCGTGGGCACAGATCGACCAAGTCACCGTCGGTCAAGGTAAAGTAATTCCCTCTTCTCAAATCCAAGTAGTCCAAAACTTGGAAGGTGGTCTCGTCAAAGAAATTCTGGTGAAGGAAGGACAACTGGTGAAAAAAGGCCAGCAACTTCTGTTGATCGACGATACTCGTTTTCGCTCGGACTACCGCGAACGTGAACAACAAGTTGCCAACCTGACCGCCTCGGTATTACAACTTTCTGCTTCTATCAACAGCGTTGCCGTCAATCGCGATTTTAATATTCAAGATTGGGAAAAAAGCGTCGTTCTCGATTACGGCAAACTGACTTTCCCACCGGTATTGGAAGAGACGCAGCCACAATTAACTCAGCGTCAAAAAGCAGAATACCGCGAAGATTTGGATAACCTACGCAACCAACTGTCGGTGATCGATCAACAAGTTGAGCAAAAACAGCAAGACTTGGTCGAGATTGAAGCGCGAGTGCGCAACTTACGCCAAAGCTACCAATACGCGAAGAAAGAACTGGATATCACCCAACCGTTGGCGGATGAAGGCGTTGTTCCGCGTATTGAGCTACTAAAATTGCAGCGCCAAGTGAACGACACTCGCCGTGAAATGACATCTAGCGAACTGAAAATCCCAGTGATCAAATCCGCCATCAAAGAATCCATGCTCAATCGCATTGATGTGGCGTTGAAGTTCCGTTCCGAACAACAAGAGAAACTCAATAATGCTCAAGACCAACTGTCTGCATTAGTTGAATCGGCAGTTGGCTTGGAAGACCGCGTAAACCGCACAGTGGTGGTCTCTCCGGTGACAGGCAAAATCAAAACGCTGAACGTCAACACCGTTGGCGGCGTTATCCAACCGGGTATGGACATCGTTGAAATCGTACCAACCGAAGACACCTTGTTAGTTGAGGCGAAAATCGCCCCGAAAGACATCGCTTTTCTACGCCCGAACCTAAATGCCATCGTAA
>NZ_JAWOTC010000423.1:0-1077 GCF_033338675.1 Vibrio sp. Vb1574 | reverse complement strand
TTGATGGTCTTGCCAGTGAGTACATAATTGCTACAGAACCAACCTCTTTAGACCTCACTCTTACCGCAGAGGGCGACTTAACCGCCGAGTTAACGGTTTACAATCATCATCGCGAACCACTAGCAAGTTGGACGGGTTCAATTCAAGATGGGGCAAGCGAACAAGTAGAACTCACGCTGAGCAAATCAGAACCGGGGCACCACATGTTAGTGACCCGCATTAAAGATACCGATGGCAACCTTGTCGATCAGCAAACGCTGGATTTCCATCTAAAAAGTGAGGAAGTCACCCCACCACCATCAGGCGAATACGACTTTGTATTCCCTGAGGGGCTTTCTAGCTACACAGCAGGTACAAAAGTGTTGGCAAGCGACGGCGCGATTTATCAATGTAAACCATTCCCTTACTCTGGCTACTGCGTACAGTGGAGTGAGAGTGCAACACAATTTGAGCCAGCGACAGGCTCACACTGGGAAATGGCTTGGGATAAACTGAACTAATCTCGCAGACGATAAACGTAAAAAACCCCGCCAATCGCGGGGTTCTTTTTACTTTATCAATCACTGCGAGTTAAAGACAAAAGTGGCAGTTTTCTCGACTTAAACCATAACCACCAGACAGATTGGTGATATGAGTTCTGCCTTCGTGAAGCCCCATTTCATACCCTTCGAGTAGAACGGATTGGCGCATCGACAAGCGTTGCACATGAAATTCATCCGGCGGTGCAATCACTCTCACACGGGTTCCTTGCGGTGGATTGCGGATAAATTCCAAGGACTCATTGTAGTTCTCTGAACGATGCAACATCGCTTCTGCCATTTTAGGATGTTCAGCAAACAACTTGTTCATTAACCAAGTATTTTTTACTGGTTTTTTGGAGTAATTCAGCGGGTGCGATAGCACAACCGTGATGTCTCGCGCTCCTCTTCGGTAAGCTTCTCGAACCGGAATAGAATCCGCCACACCACCATCGGTATAACAACCACCAGAAAAACACGGAGTATGTTTGTAAGCAATCGGCAATGCTGTTGTCGCTTCTATCGCATGATGGAAATTTTCTCGCGTCACTCGATAGTA
>NZ_JAWOTC010000422.1:756-1077 GCF_033338675.1 Vibrio sp. Vb1574 | reverse complement strand
GCTTCTGAGCCACCAATCCAAAGCAATGCAACCGCAATCGCACCTTCCATAAATGCCCAGAAAACACGCTGCAATACAGGCGCATCGACTTTACCACCCGCCGTAATGCTGTCGATAACTAGCGAGCCAGAGTCTGAAGAGGTGATAAAGAATACCAATACCAGAACCACAGCAATGATCGACAATATGTTGCCAAATGGCAGCACATCAAACATTTGGAACATCGCCAGTGATACGTCGGTCAGACCGTTTGCGCCTAACTCGCCTACTTTGTTGACGACTTGATCACTCGCCAGACCACCAAATACCGACATCCAAACC
>NZ_JAWOTC010000422.1:0-746 GCF_033338675.1 Vibrio sp. Vb1574 | reverse complement strand
CAATCAGTACCGCTGTGATGAACTCACGTACTGTACGGCCACGTGAAACGCGAGCGATGAACATACCAACGAATGGTGACCAAGAGATCCACCAAGCCCAGTAGAATACCGTCCAGCCTTGGAACCAAGCTTCGTCGGTACGACCAAACGGGTTACTCAATGGAATGATGTTTTCTACGTACGCCATTAATGTTGTTGGGATCGAGCCTAAACTCGCCGCCCAGCCAATCAAACCAACAAGGATAAGCAGCAAAAACGCTACAACCATGTTGATGTTACTGATCACTTTTACGCCGCCGTCGATACCGCGAACAACAGAAACCACTGCGAGCAGAGTAACCACAGTGATAACTACAATTTGCAAACCTAAACCAGGTTCAACACCAAATACATGGTGAATACCACTTGCCGCCTGCTGAGCGCCCAAACCAAGTGATGTCGCTAGACCAAATAGCGTGGCAAGTACTGCAAGAATATCAACGATATGGCCAGCCCAGCCCCAAGCGCGATCGCCCAATAATGGGTAAAAGATCGAACGCATTGATAGAGGCAAACCTTTGTTGTAGGTGAAAAATGCAAGTGAAAGTGCCACAACGCCGTAAATTGCCCAAGGGTGGAGACCCCAGTGGAACATCGTCGCGCCTAGCGCCAAACGTGCGGCTTCTGGTGAGTTTGCTTCTACGCCAAGTGGCGTTTCGTACCAACCAGTGAAGTAAGCCACTGGTTCTGCCACACTCCAGAACATC
>NZ_JAWOTC010000421.1:0-1077 GCF_033338675.1 Vibrio sp. Vb1574 | reverse complement strand
AACACCAACTCATCACGACAAGTGAAAAGCCTCTAACAACCAGCGTCACGGTTTACCAGCTTAATGTCACACTGATTGTATCTGAGTACGATCCCGCAGTGCTGCTCGTACCGTAAGCTTTCGCAAAAAGCTCAATGGTCTGAGCCGTTGCGGTCGTAAACTCAGTAAGCGCCACCGTTCCATTTTGCACGATTTGGGTATTTCTGTCTGAATCGGTAAACAGCTTATATTCGATATACTCGGAACCATTCGACATCGCGTAGGAGCCTGCTGCTACACTTCCGTCATACAAACCAGTGCCAAGTGTAAAGGTCGGAGTCACACCGTTACTACAGAGCACTTCAATGCCCGTCGCGCTGCCACCATTGACCACAGCATCTTGCTCAGTAAAGATCGCTGGCACGTCGCCGAAATCAAGTAAACCAAAACCAATACCAGAAGCAGTGTCTACCGCATTATTTCCGTTGATCACACAACCTTGTACAAGGTTAATGGAAACATCAATGGTGCCGCTCACTGAGGCGCCGTTTGCTTGCCAACTGAATGACGTTAATAACAGAGGCATCATCAAATATATTCTTTTCATATAAAGCTCCATTTTCTAACATTCCACTGTATATCGATGATTGTTTTATTAGTTATAGCTCAAGTATGACAAACTAAGTGCATATAAAATACGAAACATATAAAAGAAGTAAGTTAGGTATAAAAACAGGCACGATTAAAAAACAAATAACTACAAAAGGAAATTTTGACAAGATATAAAACCACAAAATACCCTTAAAAATAAAATGGTCATTTGGTTATTCTAAATACAGAAAGTGAAGCTTTACTGAAGTTTCAGAAGAAAATAAAGTCGATTTGAACAGAGTCGAGCAGGAAATTGGTTATTAAACGGCAGTAAAATTCTAGGCTGAAATTAAGAAAATGGACGAAAAAGATAGAGCTAAAATAAGTAAATTACCACCTTCTAAAGAAGGTGGCTTTGTGTGAGCCCCCTAAAAGGGGGCCTAGACCAGAACCTCGATGTGGCACCGCAGTCTCTCTTCACTCTCCAACACTAAATTTATGGCATCA
>NZ_JAWOTC010000420.1:0-1078 GCF_033338675.1 Vibrio sp. Vb1574 | reverse complement strand
TGGCGGATGGTATCTGTTTTAGTGATTGTTATCTCATCAACTATGTGGTGAATCGTGCTGATACAAAGACAATTTTGTAAATTATCAAACTATGAATATTTTTAAAAACTAGATTTATATTCTGAATTTTAGTGTGTAAATTGAAGTTATTTACCAAATTTTCAATATTTTTTGGTTTTAGATTTTGTGATTAAAATGTGTCCATGGTGGTATTTGCTATGGATGAGGGCAAGGAAAGTGTTCCGCTCCAACTGTTTGAGTTGACAGCAAAAGTTGGGTTTAACGAAGGATTCATCTATATTGCCGCAAACAAAGGAGTTTAGGAGTAGAGTTGAGATGGACATTTTGTCTGCGCGTAAAGAAGATTTAGCCGCTGTTTATGCTTTAGAAAACAAGTTGTTTGGAGAACATTCGTATCCTCAGTTTTTTATACGACAAGCGTACGATTGTTGGGGTGAAAGCTTGTTAGTTGCAAAGGAAGGAGAAGCAGTTGCTGGTTATGTGCTTTTAACCACCAGCAATGTCGCGAAGCACTATTGGATAATGTCGTTAGCCGTAAATTCGGAATTTCGCGGTCGAGGAATCGCGAGATTGTTAGTTGAAAGGGTGATGGCACCTCTGGCCGAAGGTTCTAGTGTTAAACTGACGGTTGATCCTCTCAACCAACCTGCATTGTCTCTCTATCAATCTATGGGTTTTACCGTACTAGAAGAAGAAGCGAATTACTTCGGTGATGAAGAATCCCGCTTGGTAATGGAATTCGTAAAGTAGGCCTGCACAGAAATGAGTCTAATCTGCACTTAAAATGTGCGGATTTAAAAATACCCCGTTCATCATTTTTCATAATGCCTTGTAATTAAAGCATTTTCATTATTGGCACTTTGTTTGCTATTTGTAGAATGTTCATCGTTAACTCGATGACCGCTCTCCAGAGCAGGAGGAGATGCGGGTTAGGGTATTACTTTTTAAAAATGTACTTACAGCGTTAAAGGCATTGCAGCCTCTCCAGTTTGGAGAGGCTTTTTTTTGCTCGCATGGTTGGGTTTGTAAGTCGTGTTGGTTAATAGCAGGAGGCGTA
>NZ_JAWOTC010000419.1:0-1079 GCF_033338675.1 Vibrio sp. Vb1574 | reverse complement strand
TTCCATTTGCCAACACACCGAACTCCGGTGGGGTTTACAAAGCTTGGGTTTCCACAGCTGCGAGCGTAGAAGCCGCTTGTGAAGGTACTGACCGGTATGGCGAAGAAACTGGTGAAAACTGTGCCGGGTTCTTTGGATTTATCCCTCGATTCTCGAAAACAGATAACTTCAAAGCGAAGACTGCAGAGCCAGAACCGCCAAACTTTGATATTGCTTTTCGTGCGTTCCACGACAGAAACCTGAACTGCCAATATGATCCTATCATCGATGTAGTTATTCCTAATTGGGAGTTCGGTATTCGTGACTTAGCGATGGAAATGGGTGGTATGCGTAATACTAAACTTTCCAATGATTCTCCTGACGAGCCAATTACGTTTAGTGTTTTTGGGGTTGAAGACCATCAATGGAGCTTAGACCAATTCATGTGGTGGGCGAAAAAAGTTGGCTTTACCGCAATGAACACCCCATTCACTCACTTCACAACCTTCGCAGATTTAAGAGACTTTGCACCGACGTTCGAAGATGGCGATCTGCATATAGGCTTTGCAAACGCTCTAGCATGTCAAACCAACTTCGACGAAACCATCAAACGTTCTGCTGGTGAGGACACAGATGAAGCCAGCGGTAATGAGGAGAATGACGTTGGTTTCATGCCTAGTGCTTGGGCTCAACCAACCTTTGGTGATGATCCCGTGTTAACCATCCGTTTTGGTTCTATCGGTATTGCCAATCTTAAAGTGTGTAAGTCGTTCGATATGAACGGTAACGGTATTCATGATGAAGGCGAAGGCTTGATTCCGAATTGGCCGGTCAACCTTTACATACCTGACAGTGTACCCGTTCCTAAACCATTCAACCCTGAGTATCCAGAAAATGGTGAATTCTTAGTGATAGAACAACTTCTCCTTGATGCCGGCGTTCTTCCACAAGGTGAGAATTTAGCGGAAGTCGATGTCAATGGTTACGTACAGCGGATGACAGGAGAGGATGGCTGTGCCACATTCTTCGTTCTCGTTCCAAATGTTCGCGGTGAAGATCCCGCGCCTTATGAAGTGAGCGAAAGCCTTTCTGCTGCATGG
>NZ_JAWOTC010000418.1:0-1081 GCF_033338675.1 Vibrio sp. Vb1574 | reverse complement strand
ACAACATGGCAGCCATAGGGCGAGTAAATAATCCAAGCGCTAAAAAGACCGGAAGCACTAACTCTGCGAATGTGCCTGAATAGGCGGCAAATTCCCAAGGTAGCAACGGAACTTGATACTCAAACTCGAACAAGTACAAGGTGCTATCCCATGAGGCAATTTTGATAAGGCCGGAATTAAAAAACACCCAAGCGACCCATAAACGGCAAAACAGCAGCAACAACGGCATTGCGTGAGTTTGTAAGCTGTTGGTGTATTCGTCGTAGCGGCTAATCAGGCTTTTAACAGAATCTGTCATCGTATCCTCCTTACGCGGTTTGCAGCGTAAAACCTTCAATCAGGTCAAGCGTCATGATGTGATTAAGATGAGTGAGCAACGGCTCAGGGATATCGCTCAAACATTGCTTTTGTTCCAAGCTGGCAAGCAATTGATAGGCTTCGGCATCCAGCGCGAAACACTGCGCTTCACCGTTGGGCTCGATACGGATCACCCCTTGTTGTAATTGGTTGATGTTGAGCTGATCGAATTGCTGAGTACGAACAGCTGCGAATAAATCAAACACCGCGTAATGAGCATCAAAGCACTTACACCCAGGACGAAGGTGGAAAACTAAATGAGAATGTTGCGACTCTGGTACGTGTGGTAATTCAGTCAGCGGTTGCACGGCTGTGTCTGCTTGATGCTCATAACGAGCTTGGCGAGCAAGGTCGATGTTCCATTCAAAGAGAGCAACTTCTGGGCTGTATGGTGCTTGAGCCATGACCTGACCAAACAGCATCACAGTGTGGTGAAAGTCTTTTCCGTAGTGAATAACACTGCCTTCTTGGAGTGGGTGCGTTAAAACATGTTGGCGTGCTATTTGGGCAAAGCACGTTTCCCCTAGTAACGCTTCAACCATCGGATAAGTAGCAGAAAGGACTTCGCTCAAGCTGATGATAAAGTTGTTGCGATATATCTGCATGCGCTCGTCAGCGGTAAACTGATCGCTCGCAATATCACAGTCATCGCCTAATGCCTGATAGTGAAGCGCTTTCGCAAACTGGTTTTGTAAGGTGGCTAGCTTCATGAGGCTTTTCTCGT
>NZ_JAWOTC010000417.1:0-1082 GCF_033338675.1 Vibrio sp. Vb1574 | reverse complement strand
ACTTCAGTGAAGATGCTTTCACTAAAGACGATTAAATCAACGAATTAAGTTTGTGAACCGAGCCGCCATCTGGCGGCTTTTTCATATCAGTTTGCAAACCTGATCGCATAGTGCTTTTTCCTCAATGGGCTTTTGCTACGTAATTCATATCATGCTGTCAGATTCAGGGATGTGGGGAAGAAGAATGAAAACCGTAACGCTCAGTGCACTAATGTTGATGACGCAGTTTGCACTCGTAGGCTGTGTTACCGTAAAAGAAAACGGCGCTCCTATCGTGAAGGCCGATCCTGTTGCTATGGCAGAATCTCGCATCGCTCTTGGGCTTGGTTATCTCGAAGGTGGCAATATGATCCGAGCGCACGACAACTTGCAACAAGCCTTGAGCCACGCCCCACAATACTACCGCGCACAGCTTTCTATGGCACACTACTACGAAACTGTTGGTGAAGATGCGAAAGCAGAAGACATGTACAAACGCTCTTTACGCCAACACACCAAAAACGGCAACGTGCTCAATAACTACGGAACATTTCTATGTAAACGAGGTGATTTCCAACAAGCCGACCAAATGTTTAACCGCGCAATTGAACAACCTTATTACTACCTCATCCCTGCAAGCTACGAAAACGCCGCTTTCTGCGCATTGAAATCACAAGATAAAGACAAAGCAAAATACTACTTTACGCGAGCTATCGATCACGACCCACACCGCCCAAAATCGATTCTCCAACTGGCTAAACTCGAAATAGAAAGTGGCAACTTTACCGATGCAAGAATTCGACTGATGCGATTTAATCAAATGTACGGTGTGAAAAAACCGTCACTGCAACTTATGATCGAGTTAGAACGTGCGGCAGGTAATGAAGCGCTAGAGCAAAAATACGTAAAACAGTTAGAACGCATGTCTTAACGAGCCACACTGATAGCCCAAACAGCATAAGTCTTTGCTTAACCTCTCATTTTATTTTCAGGCTCACTTACACCGTTCAAGTTAAGTGAGCCTTGTTTCTCAGAACGCCGACAAATCCCCTGTTTCACTTGTGTTTCAGTCACTGAAAGAGCGACATTACTCCTGTACTTAA
>NZ_JAWOTC010000416.1:0-1083 GCF_033338675.1 Vibrio sp. Vb1574 | reverse complement strand
ACTCGCAAATTTGTTTAACTTTCAGTGATATCAAATACAGCACACATCACTTACATGAACGAACAAGAAATCAAGCCATCCCTTATCATTGTCGAAGACGATCCAAAACTACAAGATATGCTCGGTGAGTACTTTGTAGAACAAGGCTTCGACGTCCGCTGTATTGATAACGGCACCGACGCGCCGAACGCTATTTTAGACACTCAACCCGATTTGGTTTTGTTAGATTTGATGCTGCCGGGCCAAGACGGTTTGAGCGTTTGTCGTCAAATCCGCGAATGTTACAAAGGCAAAGTTCTGATGCTTACCGCAAGCGATGACGATTTTGATCACGTCGCTGCGCTTGAAATTGGTGCCGATGACTTTGTCACGAAACCTATCAAACCGAGCGTGTTACTTGCTCGTATCCGTATGTTATTGCGCAGGAAAGAAAGCGCCGCTCCAGCGCCAGAAAACGGCTTACAAATCGGCGTGTTGTGTTTAAACCGACTACGTAAATCTTGTACTATGAACCAACAACCTGTCGCATTAACCGACGGTGAGTTTGACTTGCTGTGGGTACTCGCCACTCATGCCGAGAAAACCTTGTCGCGTGAATGGCTCACCAAAACGTTACGCGGGATTGAGTACGACGGTACAGATAGAACCATTGACAACCGCATCGTAACGCTTAGAAAGAAATTGGGTGACGCGTCCTGCTCACCTCAAAAAATCATTACGGTACGCGGCAAAGGCTACCTACTAATGCCGGATGCATGGAACGCATAAATGAGAAGGATATATCTAGAGAGCTTTTTAGGTCTGATCATTCTTTTTCTCGCCAGTCTGAAAGGTTATGAGCTCATCGTGTATGAGCTCAATACTGATTATGACTACCTACTTCAAGAACACAGTTCGCAAGCTTTCTACGATTTACTCTCTCCGATCTATGAAGAAAAAGGGCTTGAATACACCAAAAGCGAGCTAGAAAAGTTTGCCACGGCAAGCCATCGATTGTTGCAACCTCACACCATGGATGAGCTCCCTCCTGAGGTGAAGGAAGTGTTCGATGAAGATCCTACCGCTAACATCGCCTTTGATGAT
>NZ_JAWOTC010000415.1:0-1084 GCF_033338675.1 Vibrio sp. Vb1574 | reverse complement strand
CTTAAAAGAACCCGTATCAGACAGTAGTGTGCGCCTAGCGTGCGTACGCGTTGATAGTGGTGTTACCCAAGGCGATACCATCAGCGAATACTACGATCCGATGATCAGCAAACTGATCGTCAGGGGTCAAAGTCGTGATATCGCGCTCAAGCAGCTTAAACAGGCGTTAAATCAATATCACGTGCGTGGAGTGACGACAAACATCGGTTACCTGCACAGCATTGTTTCGCAGCCAGCCTTTGCCAACATTGAGCTCGATACTGGTTTCCTTGTCACACACCAGCAAGGCATAAGTGAGCAGAAAAACGTGTCGGATTCTATTTGGCTAACGTTGGCGGCGGTTGCTCGTTGGAATGATCTCACTTCAAAATCAGGCAGCTCAACGTTACCCTCTCCAACCACGCAAGGTTTTAGGCTGTCGGTTGACAACGTTTATCGATTTAACTTCACGGATGCCAATGCCAACCATCAAGTACGCTTGCAACAACCATCGCAAGATACAGGGGCTCAGCACCTAAACCACTTCACTGTCCGATGTGGTGAGGAGTTGCATCAGGTCACTCTGCTTGAAAGTGGCAACCAGTTCGTCGTCGATATCGATAATGTGCGTTACACCTTTAATGCGCTTAGCGACGAGCAAAAGACAACCGTGTTTTATCTTGGTCAGCAACGTACGTTCGCTCATCAACCAAGTTTTGAATCACCAAAAGGCAAAGACGACGAACTTAGTCCAACCGCACCACTGAACGGCGTGGTCTCGGCGGTCATGGTGAATAAAGGAGACAAAGTAGCGGCTGGCGATCCGCTGTTAGTACTCGAAGCGATGAAGATGGAATACACCATTACCGCTCCGGTAGCAGCGACCGTTGATGAAGTGTTTTATCAACATGGAGACCAAGTACAGCACGGTTCCATCCTGCTGCATTTAATTTCTGCACCCGATAATGTCTGTGAAGATAAGGAGCACGAATATGCTACCAGCGAAGGTTAATATCGTCGAAGTCGGCGCGCGTGATGGCTTGCAGAATGAAACGGCAGTGACGCTGATTGATAAAATCCGTTTGATCAATCAGCTAAGCACTAG
>NZ_JAWOTC010000414.1:0-1085 GCF_033338675.1 Vibrio sp. Vb1574 | reverse complement strand
TGGATACACCATTGATGAGTAGGCTTCATCAATCACCCACACTTCAACTTGGTCCAGCAGTGGACGAAAGCCAAAGTAACCATCGAAAGCAGTAAGGATAAGGCGTTTGTCGTCGTTCACTTTCACTTGGAACGGACCTGTGCCAATAGGCTTACGGTCAAAATCCTCAGAGCGAAGCGCTTGTGGCAATAAGACTTTGGCTTGAGACTCGCTCAATGCTAACGGTAAATAGCGATCTGGACGAACAAGCTTAATATCAACGGTCCAAGGCTGTGGTGACGAAACTTGCTGAATGTGAGAGAACAAATTCAATCCACTCAAGGCAAGAATGCTCTCTACAACACAATCTGTCGTGAGTGGTTCACCATTATGGAAGCGTACGCCACGACGCAAATAGAAACGCCAATGAGTGTCAGAAAGCGCCTCCCACGTATGTGCGAGATCCGGTTGAAGTTGTTCGTTTTCATCAAGACGCGTTAAACCGCTAAAAACTTGTCGCGCGATGTGTTGTTCCGAGCGACGCATCGGCTTTTGCGGATTCAGCATGGCTAACGGTCGGTAATAAGGCAATCTTACGACTTGCTCACCTTGTCGATGCTGCAATCCCAAATAACCTTGAATCACCTGGGTTAAACGTGCGGCGTCATTGTCTAACGCGTCGAGCGCCTGTCCAATCTTTCCTTCGTCTAGATAGCGTCTCGCTAAGTTTTCGCTTACGTCACTACGATTGCGTTTAAAGATCAGTTTGGATAGTTTGCCTCGGCCAGCAGCCGGGTGCCATTCTATCCACCCTTCTTCTTCGAGCTTATTGAGAACGATACGCGCATTTCGTCGCGTACAAAACAGAGCGTCGGTAATGTCTTCTAGCTGAACTTCTGTGTCGTTACCGGCAAATTTTTCAAAGAGTGTTTCGAACTGAACACGTAAACGAGGGCTACTCATAAAGAGGAAATACTTGTCTTGATGTCAATAAGTCAAGTTTCCTCATTTTTATGAAAAAGTGCAAATATGAAGGGGTAAATTATTGAATATCGATACCAATTTCTTGTGCGAGTTGGATAAGTTGTTCCTCATTATCCAATTTT
>NZ_JAWOTC010000413.1:0-1085 GCF_033338675.1 Vibrio sp. Vb1574 | reverse complement strand
TCTTGTAACCAAACTGGCTCCGCTACGTCTTGCATCGTTGATGATGGGTGCATGGTTTGGTTGTAACGCTATTGCGAACTATGTCGCTGGTTACGTGGGTTCTCATGTGGGTGAACTTGGTGCAATGGCTATCTTTAGTGGCATCGCAGTAACCGCATTGATCAGTGGTGTGATTCTAATGTTATTCTCGAACACGCTTGTTCGTTGGATGCACGGTGCAGAAAACACTCACAGCACTGCAGAACAAATTGAAGAGCAACAAACACAAGTTGCTTAACATGGTTTCAAAGTTATTAAAAAGGGTCGCAATCGCGACCCTTTTTAGTATTCATTCGGTGCAGAATACCAAAGCTCTACAGCTTGCTGCGTACTAGTTCTGCCATCATATCAATATGCATGTCATCGTCGTTAAGGCATGGAATATAGTGGAACTGCTCACCACCCGCTTCCATAAAGATCTCTTTGTTCTCTCCCGCAATTTCTTCCAAAGTTTCTAAACAATCAGATGAAAATGCAGGAGTCATGATATCAATTTTCTTCACGCCTTTACTGGTGATGGTTTCCAATGTTTTATCAGTGTAAGGCTGTAGCCACTCTTCTCGGCCAAAACGAGACTGATAAGACATACCAATCTGATCCGATGATAAACCAAGCGCCTCACCGAGCAAGCGAGTGGTCGCTTCACAATGCTGAGGATAAATGTCGCCATTGTCTGCATAACGTTTAGGAATACCGTGATATGAACACAGCAAGTAATCCCCTTTGCCATGCTCTTCCCAGTATTGTCGAACCGAATGCGCAAGCGCTTCGATGTACATTGGATGATCGTGATAATCGCGAATAAAGCTGAATGCTGGCATCACTGGCAGTTGCTTAAACGCTTTTGTGATTCCATCAGACACGGCTGCTGTGGTTGTCCCAGAGTATTGTGGGTACAACGGTAGCACAATAACCTCTTCCACACCTTGAGCGATAAGAGCTTCAAAACCAGATTGAAGGCTTGGGTTGCCATAAGTCATGCCGAGTTCCACAGGCATATCGAGATGCTGAGCAAGTTTCTTTGCCTGGCGTTTGGAATACACCAT
>NZ_JAWOTC010000412.1:0-1088 GCF_033338675.1 Vibrio sp. Vb1574 | reverse complement strand
CCACCAATGGTTTGGTGGTCATTGAGTAATACAATCGGATTACCATCATGGGGAATTTGAATGGCGCCTAGCGCGATCCCTTCAGACAAGATGCCATCATAAGGTGGCTTTACCGTATTTCCTTCAAGGCGATAGCCCATTCGATTAGAGTCTGGCGAGATCGCAAAGCTTCCCGAATAGAATTTTTCTTTAGCTTCAACACTGAAATCATCACATTGATAACCTTCAATAACGCGTAGTGTAATTGGCAAGTTGTAATCTGGCTTGAAACGAAATGTCATGATTCTTGGTTTATGGTTAGGTAATGAATGAGCGTCAAAAGGGAGAACATCTCCAGCTTTTAGAGCGTTACCATTGGCTTCTAGTCCACCTAATGCTTCACGAAGCACGGTCGATGAGCTCCCAAGGTGCTCAGGCACATTGAAGCCACCTTTTACAGCGAGATAGGCGCGAAGGCCATTTTTCGCCATTCCGAACTGAAGCTTTTGACCTTTTTTTATCGAAAAATCCGACCAATTAGCAATAGGGTGACCATCTACTGATGCATTAAGATCGCCGCCACAAATTGCCAGGTGACAGTCTTGCAAGGCGACAAAACAAGCATTGCCTAGCGTAATCTCGATTGCTGAGCAATTCACACGATTTCCAAGTAAATGATTAGCCCAACTGTAGGCGTAATCATCAACAGGGCCACCTTGCGTTATCCCGATGTGAGCAAGACCAAAACGGCCAAAGTCTTGAATCAATGACAAAGGCCCTGACTTTTCAACTAATAATCCTGATGCGCTCATAACGCTCCCCCTAACTCAAGAAATTCCTGTTTTGATACCGTATAAAACGTGACCTTGTCACCAACTTCAAAAGGAATAAAAGGAGGAGTATCCGAAAAGAGTGAGAGTGGAGAGCGACCTATGATATTCCAACCACCTGGACTGTCTGATGGGTAAACGGCGGTCTTACTATCGGCAATGCCGACACTTCCTGATGGCACAAACGTTCTCGGCGTTTTTAACCTAGGCATGGCGATACTCTCTTCCACATCAGAAAGAAAGGCGAAGCCAGGTGCGAACCCAATCGCGGAAACGGTG
>NZ_JAWOTC010000411.1:0-1088 GCF_033338675.1 Vibrio sp. Vb1574 | reverse complement strand
GACTTTAGCATCACCGCTTAATGCAGGCATTGCAGCAAGGTGGTTCCACGGCTTCATCTCATCCAAACCGTGCACTTGCGCCATCAATTTACCGGCTTTTTGACCAATATCACGACTGTCCTTCGCCACTTTCATCATGGCAGCCAAGGTTTCAGATTGAATGCGGCTACCGTACAAACTTGGATCTAAAAAGTGTACCTCTCGCTTAGTCGAGCGCTTTTTGTTTTCAGTTAAACGCCAGCCTGCAAGTGCATTTAAAATCGCGGCGAAAGACTCTTGGTGCGTTTCCATTGCTTTTTGGACGCCACGCCATGCCGCTTCTTGGCGGTCAAACTCTGAACCGTAAAGGATACTTGCAGCTTGGGAGAAACCGAGCTCTTCAGTAGTGCCATCAGCATGGTCTAACGTAACCTTTAACGAACCCGTCAAGTTGTCGTACAAATTGCCCCACGCAGATTTGCCATCGACACTCATCGCAGCTAAAAGCTTCTCTTCTTCCATACTCAAGCGTGTATCTGCCAGTTTTCTCGACTCCATAATAGAGAAAGCTTGACCGCTGATGTCTGGATTTTCGTGATCGAGAACGCGAGCAATGAACTCATCATCTGCATGCGTTAAGGTAAGTTCGAAAGCACTAAACGCTTGAGACAATTCAGAGAAAATACGCATCATACGACCAGAAAGCGCTTTCGCTTCGGCGTTAGTAGCGTTCACTGATGAGTAGCAATTTGCGAAGTTATAGACCGTGCCCGCCAAGCGACTTGCTGCTTCGTTGGTCAGAATGGCATTTTGCATCACTTCAACATTTTCACAATCTTGCGATTGCTTATTCAGCAGGTCAATACATTGCTCAACAAGTGCGATATCGTCTTGAATTCGAGGGTCGGCAAGGTCGTTGTAAACGATGGATAAGTCCCAACTAGGAGTGGTCATTTTTTAGAGTTCCTTTTGATGTAATCGAATCGGTCTTTCCTCTTCCTCCTAACAAAATAGGATTTAGAAAGCCGATTTCTTCCATGACTAGGGCTGCTTTTCTTCCTTGATTTGTTTCGCGTTGAAGGCCAACAGCGCCTGATTTTAATCTTCTA
>NZ_JAWOTC010000410.1:0-1088 GCF_033338675.1 Vibrio sp. Vb1574 | reverse complement strand
GCGTTAAAGAAAAGGAATTGTTATTGCTTGTATAATCGCCGTTTATCAGTATTAACTAAAATAATTAATAGCAATGTCACAGAGCGACATCACCAGAAATGCCGCCGTACATTATAAAAAGCCTAAGAAGGATGAGTGCATGAGTCAGGATAAGATCGATATCAAAGATGTGACTCCCAAGACTTTCAACCCGAAAACCCATAAAGGAAACGGGGATCGTTTTAACCCAAGCAATCGCATCTACGTTCGAGAAAGTAAAGGGACTTACCAAAAACTGCGTCGCTACGGTGGTTGGTTCTTACTGCTACTGTTTGCTTTGGTACCGTGGATCCCATACGGCGAGCGACAAGCGATCTTGCTTGATATCGGCAACCAGCAGTTCAACTTTTTCGGCACCACGCTTTATCCGCAAGATCTGACCCTACTCGCTCTGCTCTTTGTGATCGCCGCGTTTGGCCTGTTCTTCATTACCACCTTTTTAGGCCGAGTCTGGTGTGGCTATCTCTGCCCGCAAACCGTGTGGACCTTCATGTACATCTGGTTTGAAGAAAAACTCGAAGGCAGCGCGAATAAACGTCGCAAACAAGACGCCAATAAACTCACCGCCAACTTAGCCATGCGTAAAACACTCAAGCACATCGCTTGGTTTGCTATCGCGCTCGCCACAGGCTTCACCTTTGTTGGTTACTTTGTACCAATGAAACAGCTGGTGATTGATTTCTTCACCTTCAACGCGAACTTCTGGCCAGTATTCTGGGTCATGTTCTTTGCCATCTGTACTTACGGCAACGCAGGTTGGATGCGCTCAATCATGTGTATTCACATGTGTCCTTACGCGCGTTTTCAATCAGCGATGTTCGACAAAGACACGTTCATCGTCGGTTACGATACCAAACGTGGTGAAAAGCGCGGTCCGCGTTCACGTAAAGCCGATCCAAAACAACTGGGCTTAGGTGACTGTATTGACTGTGATCTGTGTGTGCAGGTGTGTCCAACTGGCATCGATATCCGTGACGGCTTCCAGTATGAATGTATCAACTGTGGCGCTTGTATTGATGCGTGTGACAACACCATGGATCGCATGGGCT
>NZ_JAWOTC010000409.1:0-1089 GCF_033338675.1 Vibrio sp. Vb1574 | reverse complement strand
TGGCGATCAACTAAAAGCCACTTTCGACGAAAACGACAAACAACTGACTGAACTAACCGAAACACTGCGTGTTCGCTCCGGTACCTTGGGTGAAATGTTTGGTGTGGTTCGTCAATACGCAGGCGAATTTAAAGGGCTGTTTGCCGCTTCGCAAAATGCCGTTCAGTTCCCAGAGCGTGATGCACTGCTGACGAAACTGGCAGAAAGTAAAGAACTACCATCAACTCAAGAGCTGGAAGCATTCTGGCACACTATTCTTCAACAAGTTGTCGTATCTGGTGATACATCAACAACACAAGCAACGGTTGTTTACGGTGAAGGTAAAGAAGCCGTTCGCGACGTAACGCTAGTAGGTGAATTTAACGCAATTGCAGATGGCAAATACGTCATTTACGTACCTCAAACTGGCAAGTTCGAAGAACTATCACGTCAGCCAAGCAAGAACATCACAAGCCAAGTGGCTGGTTTTGAATCAGCAAAAGGCACTTATGAGCCGCTATTCCTTGATCCATCTCGTGGCGTAATTCTATCGCTACTAGTACAGAGCCCTACCGTTCAGGAGCGTATTGACCAAGGCGGTATCGTTGGTTACGTCATCCTAGCAATGGGCGCTGTTGGTGTCATCATCGCGCTATTGTGCTTCCTACGCCTTCAGATCATCGGTGGCAAAATGCGTAAACAGGCGAAATCAGACACAGTTATCCCTGGCAACCCTCTGGGTGAAGTTATCCAAGCTTACCAAGATCACAAAGGCGACAACCTTGAAGATCTGGAAGCGAAGTTGGACGAAATCATCCTACGCAATGCACCAAGCATTGAACGCTTTATCAGCTCAATCAAACTGTTTGCTTCTGTAGCACCACTACTGGGTCTACTAGGTACAGTAATGGGTATGATCGGTACCTTCCAGGCAATCACGCTATTTGGTACCGGCGATCCGAAACTAATGGCTGGCGGTATTTCTGAAGCATTGGTAACCACCATGCTAGGTCTGGTTGTCGCAATTCCTCTACTGTTCCTTTACACCATCGTACACAGTAAAGGTCGTCGTTTGGTTCAAACTCTTGAAGAACAGAGTGCAGGCTTCAT
>NZ_JAWOTC010000408.1:0-1091 GCF_033338675.1 Vibrio sp. Vb1574 | reverse complement strand
TCAACCTGCTGCATTTAAAGGTCCGCGAGATTCTCAAGAAGCGGGCATCAGCATTATTCACCAAGAGTTGAACTTAATCCCTGAACTGACAATCGCTGAGAACATTTTTCTCGGTCGTGAATTTACTGGTTCTATGGGGCGCATTCAGTGGAGCAAAATGTACGCGGAGGCGGACAGACTTCTACAACGTTTGAACGTGAAACACCGCTCGAAGACCTTGCTTGGTGATCTAAGTTTGGGTGAGCAACAAATGGTGGAAATTGCTAAAGCGCGCTCGTTTGAATCGAAAGTCATCATCCTGGATGAACCAACCGATGCGCTTACTGATACAGAAACCGAATCTCTGTTCAAAGTGATTAATGAGCTTCGTGAGCAAGGCTGCGGCATTGTATATATCTCACACCGCCTGAAAGAAATCTTTGAAATCTGTGACGACATTACCGTGCTTCGTGACGGTAAATTTATCGGTGAATGCCGAGTAGCAGACACGGATGAAGACGGCTTAATCGAAATGATGGTTGGCCGTAAATTAGAAGAGCAATACCCGCGTATTGATGTAAAGCACGGCGAGACATGCCTTGAAGTGGTTGGCTTGACGGGCTCTGGCGTTCACGATGTGAGCTTCACGCTTAAACGCGGTGAGATTTTGGGTATCTCTGGTTTGATGGGCGCAGGCCGCACCGAGTTAATGAAAGTGATTTACGGCGCGCTGCCAAGCGAGCATGGCGTTATCAATCTCGATAACAAAACCATTAATCCGGTTAGCCCGCAAGATGGCTTGGCAAATGGCATCGCTTACATCTCGGAAGACCGCAAAGGGGATGGTCTGGTGCTGGGCTTATCCGTGAAAGAGAACATGTCTCTGTGTGCATTGGATAAGCTAACTAAAGGTGTGCAAATCCAGCACGGCGAAGAAGTCATTGCGGTGGAAGATTTCATCAAGTTATTCAACATTAAAACACCAACTCGCGACCAAATTATTGGCAACCTTTCTGGTGGTAACCAACAGAAAGTGGCGATCGCCAAAGGGCTGATGACACGTCCAAAGGTATTGATTTTGGATGAACCGACCCGCGGTGTGGATGTCGGCG
>NZ_JAWOTC010000407.1:0-1091 GCF_033338675.1 Vibrio sp. Vb1574 | reverse complement strand
TCTCGAAGAGTAGCTATTATTGGGGTGATGCCAATGAGTAATAGTGGAAGGCGAAGATTGCCGAAGTAAGTCGTATATCAAAACGCCTTGCTGGGGTTGTATCTGAAAGGAACAACACTGCCATAGTATATTTACATTAAACTATGGAGCGCTACTGTAGGGTTGGGTGGAGTGTTCGCTTCCCTGTCGCTAAGTTCAACATGAGCACGTTTCTTATAAAGAAGGCGTGACTTGTCTGCAGTAGATCTCTAGCCAAACTTTGGTTTTTGAAGATCATGAATTTAATAGATTTTTCTCATTCTCCTGTTTCATTATTGCCTCCTATTGTTGCTCTGACATTGGCGATTCTGACTCGACGTGTATTAGTTTCTCTTGGTGTAGGTATCGCGCTTGGTGCGGTTCTACTTAACAGCTGGTCAATTGGTGGTACTGCAAGCTATGTAGGTACTCAAGTGTCTTCTGTCTTCATTGAAGATGGTGGAATTAACACTTGGAACATGAGCATTGTTGGTTTCCTAATTCTATTAGGCATGACAACGGCTCTATTGACACTTTCTGGCGGTACTCGCGCATTCGCTGAATGGGCACAGTCTCGTGTGAAAAGTAAACGCGGCTCTAAACTTCTTGCAGCCTTTTTAGGCGTATTCATTTTTGTCGACGATTACTTTAATAGTCTTGCTGTAGGTGCGATTTCACGCCCAGTAACGGATCGCTTCTATGTATCTCGTGCGAAACTGGCTTACATCCTAGATTCAACCGCTGCACCTATGTGTGTCATCATGCCAGCTTCTAGTTGGGGTGCTTACATCATTACTATCATCGGCGGTATTTTAGTATCACATGGTATTACTGAGTATTCAGCGCTTGGGGCGTATGTGCGTCTTATACCAATGAACTTCTACGCTGTATTTGCGCTGTTAATGGTGTTTGCAGTAGCGTGGTTTGGTCTAGATATCGGTAAGATGCGCGAGCATGAAATTGCAGCGTCTCAAGGTCGTGGTTTTGACAAAGACAAAGAGAACGACACTCAAGAAGCGCATGAGCTTAACGAAGAGTTGGACATTCGTGAGAGTGAAAAAGGTAAAGTCTCT
>NZ_JAWOTC010000406.1:0-1092 GCF_033338675.1 Vibrio sp. Vb1574 | reverse complement strand
GACATAACCATGACATAACTGTTTGATTAATTTGACCAAACAGAATGAGTGGTCTTTTATATTAGAGCAGCCAGCAAACAATGGCTGCTCTAATTATTTTCTGACCTTACATCTGGTGTCGCGTGTGAACAAAGATCTCGACTTAAACCTACTCAAAATTCTTGTTTTATTGGATAAGCACCGCCAACTCAAGCCCGTTGCAAAAGCGATGGGGAAAAGTGAAGCGTCCATCAGTAAATACCTTGCCCGATTACGACTTCAGCTTAACGATGAGCTGTTTATCCGACATCCTCACCACATGGAGCCGACGGACTATTTAAAGCGTCAACTGCCCAAAATTGCCGACGCGTTGGAAAAGCTTGAAACCTGCTTAATTAGTGGCGAGTTTGAGCCAGAAAACTACGAAAAAGACATCACAGTCTGTTTACCGCAAACCGCTCAATACTCATTTGGTCACTTGCTCGCAATGGATTTGATGGAGCTGTTCCCTAAAGCACACATTTCAGTGGCCACCATTACTGAGTACACGGTTGAAGAGATCATCCTAGGCAAGGTGGATGCGCAGCTTCATTACTTTAACGATGACTTACCGAAATCTGTCCATCAGAAATTCATTGGTTATGCACCCGCAGTGGTTGTGGTTCCGGAAGAGTTGGGGATTACAACTCTTGAAGAAGCTGCACAATTACCATTCATCATGTTAGAAATCATCGGCTGGAAAGAGAAAGAGCAGCTTGCCAAGCGCGCAATGGAGAGTCACGGTATGGTGATCAACCGAATTGCAGCGTTAGATAATGTCAGCAGCGTGTTGAAGCTAATTAAGCAAAAGAGTGCGGCAACGGTGTTACTTGAGTATCAAGCGCCAATAGAAGGGTACAACTTTATACGAGTACCGGAATCTTACTACCCGAATGGTTGGCCCAAGATTGTGGTGCAAATGAAGCAAAGTCACCGGCATGATGCAATGCACCAACTGTTAACTGGCGCCATTGCAAAATACATGAGTGCTTAATTCTCAGTGCTTAGCGGCAAAACTGAATGTTTTCTGACTGAGGGATAGTATGCAGCAGCTCAATCAATGAGTCTGCGTGG
>NZ_JAWOTC010000405.1:0-1092 GCF_033338675.1 Vibrio sp. Vb1574 | reverse complement strand
CTTGGATTCAAGTACGAAGTGCGACACCCCTGAAATTTAAAACAGTGAGATGTGCTATTCATAAATTTTACTCCCGCCAAGAAGTGAAAAACCATGAATTACACACACCTCACTGAGAATGAAAGGTATATGATGTCCGCACTTAGAAAGCAAGGCATTAGTGTCGTCAACATCGCTAAAGAGCTAGGGCGTCACAAGAGCACTATCTACCGAGAATTTAAACGTAACTCTCGATACAACGCCTATCGCCCTAACCCTTCCTATCAGCCTGCTAGAGCACAACAAAGAGCTAGAAACAGGTTGAGCCGGTCACGGCGTAACAAGCGCTATACCAAGCACGATTTCAAAATTATTGACGCGCTTATAATGCTCGATTGGAGTCCTGACCAAATCGTTGGGTATTGCCGTTTGCATGGCTATCCAGTGATGAGCCATGAGCTTATTTACCAGCACATTTGGACCGATAAAGCCAACGGAGGCATGCTCTGGAAACATTTACGTCAATCACCAAAACAGAGACGTAAGCGCTACAACGCCAAAGATAGCAGGGGGAGAATTGCCGCTAAAAGGCACATAACAGAACGACCAAAACAAGCTGAGTTACGCCTAGAACCTGGACATTGGGAAATAGATACCGTGATCGGTCGCGGAACTAAGCACTGCATTGTCACTCTCGTTGACAGAATGACTGGCTACACCTATATCGGACAGCTAGATGACCGAACAACTGTATCACTCAACGCGAGAATGACAGAGATCGTTACACGTTCAAACTTACCATTTAGAACTATCACTGCTGATAATGGTACAGAATTCAATCAATATCAGGAGATAGAAAACAAGCATAAATGCTTGTTTTACTTCGCAACGCCCTACCACTCTTGGGAGCGAGGGACCAATGAGAATACAAATGGACTCATACGCCAATATTTACCTAAGAAAACCTCAATGGCTCATGTGACACAAAGACTGTGCAGCCAGATAGCGTATAAACTGAATAACAGACCACGCCAAAGGCTTGGTTACAAGACACCAACAGAGTATATTTATGAGCAGCTACTCTAAGTGTCGCACTTCAAACTTGATACTAAG
>NZ_JAWOTC010000404.1:0-1094 GCF_033338675.1 Vibrio sp. Vb1574 | reverse complement strand
GATGATGTGCAAAGGCATACCGTCAATATGGATGTGCTCACGCAGCACGTCACGCGTGGTACCTGCGATGTCTGTTACGATTGCGGACTCTTTGCCCGACAGCGCGTTCAGTAGGCTTGATTTGCCCGCATTTGGACGACCAGCAATCACGACTTTCATGCCTTCGCGCATGATCGCGCCTTGGTTCGCTTCTTTGCGTACCGCATCGAGGTTATCGATGATAGCTTGCAGATCTCCTGCAACTTTACCATCGGCAAGAAAATCGATTTCTTCTTCAGGGAAGTCGATGGCCGCTTCCACATAGATGCGAAGATGAATCAGTGATTCCACCAGCGTTTGAATGCGCTGCGAGAACTGGCCTTGTAGCGATTGTAGCGCCGATTTCGCTGCTTCTTCAGAGCTAGCATCAATCAGGTCGGCAATCGCTTCTGCCTGAGTCAAGTCCATCTTGTCGTTCAAGAACGCACGTTCCGAGAACTCACCAGGACGGGCTGCTCGTACGCCAGCTATGCCCAGAATACGTTTAATCAGCATATCCATGACCACTGGGCCACCGTGACCTTGCAGTTCTAATACGTCTTCGCCTGTGAACGAGTGCGGGTTAGGGAAGTACAGTGCAATGCCTTGGTCGAGCACCGTGCCATCTTCGGCTTGAAACGGCAGGTATTCAGCGTAACGCGGTTTTAGAGTTTTCCCTGTGACTTCCAATGCCACTTGGTTGGCCTTAGGGCCTGAAACACGAATAATGCCGACACCACCACGACCGGGTGCAGTAGCTTGAGCGACAATCGTATCTGTAGTCATAATCTTGCCTTTTGAGCTGGGCTCGGTGGAGCCATCACTATTAATTAGCTGAATTGTAATCAGCCAAAAACAAAAAGGCGACCTTTTGGCCGCCTTTCTTATTCTTTTGTTAAAGGTTACTTAGTGTGTAAGCCTTTTTTCTCCAGCGCTTTGTAAATCAAGGTTTGCTGGATCAGAGTAACGATGTTCGACACCAACCAGTACAGAACTAGGCCTGATGGGAAGAACAAGAAGAAGAAGGTAAACATAACCGGCATAAAGGTCATGATCTTCTGCTGCATTGGATCCGT
>NZ_JAWOTC010000403.1:0-1094 GCF_033338675.1 Vibrio sp. Vb1574 | reverse complement strand
CCAAATACAAATCAAGCCAAGCTTGGGCGGCTTCCCGGTCAATAAACAAATCGATGACCTCTTGCGCTGGCTGTTTATCGAGGTTGGACAACGCTCTAAAAAATCGCGTGTAGTCGGTATGATTCTGATTAAGCAGTTCAAACATCGACTCAAACAAACGTCCGTCTTCTGCAATTTTTGTTTTCAAACCCAGCTTACTGCGCATCAAGCGGCTAAACTGCTGGCTTAAACGCCCTTCAAATTGGCTCAGTGCCTGTTCTAAATCTTCTCGCTCGACGAGCGGTGATAAGGCATGCGCCAAAGCAGAAAGATTCCACAGGGCAATTCGCGGTTGCTGCTCGAACGCATAACGCCCCTGATAATCAGAATGGTTACAAATGTACCCCGGTTCATAATCGTCGAGAAAACCAAATGGCCCGTAATCAAAGGTTTGCCCGAGAATTGACATGTTATCGGTGTTCATCACGCCATGAGCAAACCCATACGCTTGCCAGTAAGCAATCATGTCCGCTGTTTTCTGAACAATTTCACCAAACATTGCAGCGTATGGCTTCTCTGCCGACGCACAATCAGCAAAGTGCCACTCGATGACTTTGTCCGCCAGCAACTTTTGCTCTGCCAATTGATTGGTATAGAAAAGGTGCTCGAAATGGCCAAAACGCACGTGGGTCTCCGCCATACGAATCAACATTGCGCCGAATTCTGTTTTCTCGCGATAAACAGGCGTGTCACTAACCATCATGCCAAGAGCACGAGTCGTCGGGATCCCAAGCCCCGCCATGGCTTCACTACATAGATATTCACGAATGGTTGAGCGCAACACCGCCCTGCCGTCCCCCATTCGCGAGTAGGGTGTTAGCCCCGCGCCTTTAAGGTGAATATCAAACCAAGTGCCATTTTGATGCTCAATTTCCGCCAACAGCAATCCACGTCCATCGCCCAAGTCGGGGTTGTAGACGCCAAACTGATGCCCTGCGTATTTCATCGCCAGAGGACGAAACGGTTCGAATTCGCTTTGCCCAGAAAAAACCGCCAATAACTCATCGTTTTGCTCTGCTGGTAAACCAAACTGCTGTGCAAACTCACCATTCCAA
>NZ_JAWOTC010000402.1:0-1095 GCF_033338675.1 Vibrio sp. Vb1574 | reverse complement strand
TTCGGTTGGGCGGACGATGAGCAAGGCGGTGACGTTTTCTTCTGCCATTAGGCTTGCAGCTTCTTGAATAGAAGCGGTCGCTTCGAGCGTCACAGGGTCACGAGTCAGGATTTTACGCGCTTTTGCGGTTGTTAAATCATTGCCATCGGAGCGACTAGAGATCGCATTGCGAAGCCGAGCGCTATCTTCGAGCTCCATAAAATCCGCGAAGTTTTCAAACTCGTCGCAAAGTTCGTTGAAGATGTTCTCAGGAATGCAATACACCAAGGTGTCTTCTATCGCTTTTGCTGGCATACGAACGCGGTTGTTCATGAGCAACCCCATTTGCCCGAACAGGCCACCAGCATCAATACGGTTATAAAGTTCACCTTTGCGTCGATAAATCTCTACCGCTCCACTGCGTACCATATACAAGTCGCGAATCGTATCGCCAAATTTGAGGATGTCGGTACCTTGACGGAAATACGCCACTTCTGCATGAATGGCGATTTTTTTTAACTGCTCTTCTGGCAGTTCATCGAAAGGAGGATGTTGGCTAATGAAATTGAGTACTTCTAACTGCTCGGCTTCCATTCTTTATTCCATGCGTTGCCTAAAGTAACCAGATCAATATCATCTCGATTTAGCATAAGCAACAGATAACGCTAAGACTTCTGCTTACCTCATCATGTTATGTTTGTTTCTTCCAAACACAGATTTGAACTCTAATCATTTCACTATTCTTTCTGCCTCTAAAGACTGAGCAATAAATATGCAACCCTACTGTGCCGACATGTATTAAAAACTTAAAAATAAATTCAACGTCGTGTTTATCGCCTAAAAACACAAACGAACACATTCATAACTAGTTGTTTTAAAAAGATTTATCAATAAAACAACGAAAGTTCATTACTACGAAAAATATGATCACAGAACATCAATAAGCCAAGCCAATCATTTGAAAACTTTTATCAATTTAATTAGAGTACAAAACGTTAACTCGTGATAAACACATAACAAAGGACAATTAACATGGATCCCATACTGGAAGTTAAGGGACTGTATAAAGTGTTTGGAGAAGCTCCGGAGCGAGCATTCTCACTCATCGAAAAAGGC
>NZ_JAWOTC010000401.1:0-1095 GCF_033338675.1 Vibrio sp. Vb1574 | reverse complement strand
TGAGCATCAGAATCAAAGATGATACTGTTACCAACAGTAATTATCTGACCTCCAGTGAACGTTAAGTTCGAGTTAGGAGGAGTATAGGAATTAACCAAGATATCTTTACCTTGGTCTTCAAGAAGGTCTGCTGAGTCAAAGCTCTGTTCTTCAAAGAAGTCATCAGTCAAACGGTACTTAACCTCTGTGTTTTCAGGGAACTGAGTGGTTTCATCTATAATGACTTCCTGACCATTACCATCCACATAATACAACTCTCCGTGTTCAGGGAGGTCAACAACCTGTATTAGAATATCACCATCGTTGGCCGCAACTGCATCATCTTCAATGTCTTCAACTCGTTGTTCATTGGTGCTAGTTAGCCCATCGAACTCTACATCCTGAACAGGGAAAATGCCTTCTTGGACATTGAGGGAAATGATGAAATCACGAGCGATTGGTGGCGTATTCGGCTCATCATTATCGATGATGGTCGTATCAACATACGCATTAGTGAGGTCAAGCGCCTCGAAAATAGGATTGTCGTCACCATCGACAATACTAGCCACACTAACTCGATAGACTTCATCCGGCTCGTCATCGGAATCATCGACAGTGTCAATGGTAAATGTAGCCGTCACGCCATCGGCACCAATAATCGCTTGGGTGGTTTCAGTGATATCGTCACCCGATGCAGTAGTGTAGCTATAAGCTAAGGTCACGATGCTACCGACTGGCGCCGGATCGCTTAGTGTCACGGTGTAGTCCGTGGTGGTATCACCTTCTACGACATTCGCTGGACCAGTCATGGTCACGGTAACCGTATCTTCTGGACCTGGGTCGGTTTCATCGCTGATGGTGGTGTCGACGAACGCATTGTCTAAATTCAGTGCTTCAAAGATTGGATTACTGTCGCTGTCGACAATACCCGATACGCGAACACGGAACACTTCATCGCCTTCGGCGTAAACATCGTCCACCGTATCGATAGTAAACGTGGCGGTCACACCGTCGGCACCAATAATCGCTTGGGTGGTTTCGGTGATGTCATCACCTGACGCAGTGGTGTAGCTATAAGCGAGCGTGACGATACTGCCCACAGGAGCCGGATCGCTC
>NZ_JAWOTC010000400.1:0-1095 GCF_033338675.1 Vibrio sp. Vb1574 | reverse complement strand
GATATAGGCAGACATAAATTTGGTTCATCAGAAATAATTAGGGCCAGATTTTCGCACAATCTGGCCCAAGCTTGAAGCTGTTGCTTACTATTCAGTGGCGGCTAGCTGTTGTCTTGTTGGTTAAGGAAGTCTTTGAATTCCTCTTCATAGATATTAAACAGCACCATGGTGACCGCAAAAATCAGCGGGCCATAAATCAAACCAATCAAACCAAATAAGTGCAGACCACCTAATAATGAGAAGAAAATCATTAAGGTATTCATGCCTGCGCTGCCTTGCATCAACAATGGACGCAGCAAGTTATCAATCGAACCGACAATGACTACACTCCATGCGGTTAGGAAGATTGCCCACGTCATATCACCGGTGAGGAACAAGTACGCGGCGGCTGGTATCCAGATCAACGCCGTACCGACAACTGGAATGAAGGAAGCAAAGCCCATCATGGTGCCCCAGAATAGGCCAGGGAAGCCAGCTAGCCACATACCGATACCGCCCGCTAAGCCTTGCGCGATAGCCGTTAAAAACGAGCCCATGACTGCGGACTTCGAAACTTGTTCTATCTCGGTCAAGATTCTATCTTCTTGGCTACGAGAGAGTGGCAGAATATGTCGAATGGCCGAAATGATTTTGTCGTGGTCACGTAATAGGAAGAAAAGCACAAACAGCATCAGGAAAAAATCCATCAAGAAGTTTGTTGCATCACCCAGAATTTTCGCACTGATCGCGACAAGGTTTGAACCAAAAGTGGTAGCAAATTGCCCGATTTTTTCGGCGATGGCTTTTGGCTCGATTTTATCGAAAGGTAAGTACTCATTAACAATGGATAGACCTTTGATAACCCAAGGATGTTGGAAGATGTCTTGAATGCCACCATTGGTGACCCATTTGTACGTGTTCTGAGAAAAAACGGAGCCTTGTTGAACAATTGCAGCAAACACAAACAGTAGTGGAATGACAATAATGAAAGTCAAAACTACGCACGTGAGCAGCGATGCCGAATTTTTGTGTTTTGGCATTTTACGCTCAAACCACTCATGCACAGGAAACATAAGCAGTGAGATAATGAAAGCCATTACGATCGAATTGATGTAA
>NZ_JAWOTC010000399.1:0-1097 GCF_033338675.1 Vibrio sp. Vb1574 | reverse complement strand
CCTCAGAAGCTACAAACAGAATAGATAAGTTGTTAGTAGCCAACTCGAGCTCCTTTCGGAATAACAACAATGCCCTCTTCCGACACATGGAAATGCTTTTTATCTTCTTGAAGATTCACACCAATTTGAGTTCCAGGTGCAATATCGGCATCCTTGTCGACAATAACACGACGTAACACACAGCCTTCGCCGATTTTTACGTCACCTAATAGGATACATTCGCTAATATCACACGCGGATGCAATATTGCTGCGAAATCCAAGTACTGACTTCTCGATACGAGAACCACGAACATAACTGCCATTACATACCAAGCTATCAATGATCTGCACTCGACCGTTGTCTGAATCGGTAAACGTTGCAGGTGGCAATGGTGGGTAATAGGTATGAAGAGGCCACTTACGGTTGTACAAAGAGAATGGCGCGTCTTTTTCTAATAGATCCATGTGCGCTTGCCAGTACGCATCAATCGTACCTACATCACGCCAGTAAACCTCTTCTTTCTCACCACTGATTCTGTTGGTGCTGAAGTCATAGACAAAAACGTCACCACGAGGGAACATTTTCGGGATGATATCTTTACCAAAATCATGAGAAGAAGCTTCATTGTCTGCATCTTCCACGAGTTCAGAAAATAGAACTTGTGCTTCGAATACGTAGTTCCCCATCGAGACTAACGCGAAATCTGGTTCTCCAGGAATCGATTTTGGATTAGCGGGTTTTTCCTCAAAGCCAATCATTCTGCCTTCAGCATCAACCTCTATTACACCAAATTGAGAAGCTTCTTTTAGTGGCATGCGCAGTGCAGACACCGTCAATGACGCCTTCTTCTCCGTATGGAAGTTCAGCATCTGCTTGATGTCCATCTTGTAAATGTGGTCAGAGCCAAAGATACAAACCTGATCCGGTTCTTCAAGCTCCATAAAACGTAGGTTCTGATAGATAGCATCTGCAGTGCCTTCATACCAACGCTTACCCGTACGCATTTGCGCAGGAATTGGGTCAATAAAGCGATCAGTAATACCATTAATGTTCCACCCTTTTTTCAAGTGATGGAAAAGAGACTGAGATTTAAATTGAGTAAGGACATAAATGCG
>NZ_JAWOTC010000398.1:0-1097 GCF_033338675.1 Vibrio sp. Vb1574 | reverse complement strand
TCGATTTGTTGGAACTGTACAGTGAGTTGGTCACTTAACCACGTAAAATCAACGTTCGAAAAGTACGCGCCCCAAAATAGGAATGGGCTTAGCATCAAAAAGATGAAAGGTTGACATCCCCAACCACCACGCTGATAAAGCGCAAGAAAACAAGAGGTTGGAGAACGGAATATGTCCAACAACATTACGAGTGGGTTACTTGACGGGTTCATACACTTACCTTAGTTACATCTACGTACAGCTTAAGTTTTTGACCCGGTTTTAGGTACTTCTGCTTATGCAGCGAGTTCCATTTTACGATGTCGTTGCTCTTCACCTTGAATTTGCTTGCGATGCCACTGATGGTGTCGCCAGAGCGAACGTTGTAGAACACGGTACGAATCACGGCGCCTTGGTCTGATTTTTTCCAAATCACCAGCTTTTGACCGACGCGCAGGGTATCTTTTGGTCCCATGCCGTTCCATTTTGCTAGCGATTTGTGTGAAACCTTGTTGTCACGAGCGATAGACCACAAACTTTCACCCGATTGCACAACGTGTGACAGTTTCAGCTGGCCACGAGCTTGCGATTGCGTTTTGTTCAAACGGTTTTGCGCTGTAAGTGCGTACTTTGAATCGTCTTTGGTTGACGTCGGAATAAGTAAGTACTGACCAATGCGAATGTTGTTGTTCGACAGGCCGTTAGCACGACGAATCACTTTTGAGGTCGTACCGTATTTCTTCGCCAACATACTCAACGAGTCGCCAGATTTGACTTTGTAACGCGCGACTTTCATGCCTTTACCGCGATTGCTCTCAACTTGAGTTAAGAACGCATCCTTCTTCTCCACAGGAATAAGAAGTTGATGAGGCCCTTCTGGTGCGGTGGACCATTGGTTGTAGGCAGGGTTGTAGCTTTGCAGCTCTTTTACCCCGATGCCCGCGTAATCAGCAGCGATAGCGAGATCCAGTTGTTCTTTCGGATCGACTAACGTCAGCACTGGTTTGTTTGGGATAGATGGAATGTCGATACCGTACTTTTCTTGGTTTGCCACCACGTCCGCAAGAGCGAGAAGTTTTGGCACGTAGCTACTGGTCTCTTTTGGCAGATCTAAAGAG
>NZ_JAWOTC010000397.1:0-1099 GCF_033338675.1 Vibrio sp. Vb1574 | reverse complement strand
TCACCCCTTAACAGGGCGTTAGGCTTATTCCGGAGGGATAGTGGAATATTCACTGAGACAAGCTGTAGATTCAGATGTCGACTTTCTTCTTAATCTGCGTGATATAACGATGGGTCAGTACCTTAAAGATTGTGGTATGCCCAGAACGAAAGATGCGTATTTAAGTCGAATATTATACGAGTTTGAACATGCGAAAATTATTGAAGTCGCTGGTTCTTCGGCTGGTTTGTTCAAAGCAAAATTTAACGAAGATTCTAACGAATGGTATCTTGTCCAAATTCAAATCCATCCAAACTACCAAACTCAAAATATAGCAAGTTCTCTTATTTCAATGTTAATCGGTAAAGCCAACCTTACGGGTAGTTCGGTTGGGCTTAGTGTATTAAAAACAAATCCCGCTAAACACTTGTATTCAAGGCTGGGTTTTGTAACGGTTGGTGAAAATGAACTGGAGTGTCTCATGCAGCATAAGCCTAACAAAGCGTTTAAGAGGGACTCCTAACGCTTGGCGGTTCTAGCTCAAAGTTCAGCTTAAGTGTTTAAGGCACAATGTTTAAGTTTAGGTAGTATCGCGTTATCGCCCCTTAACGCGGCGTTATGTGCTTTCGGAGAAAACGATGAATAAGTATCTAATCATCATATTAGCTAGTCTTTCGTTTGGTGCTCTTGCTGAAGAAGAGTCCATTGACTGTAATAATGCGATGACCACAATCGAGATAAACCAATGTACTGCTATTGAACTAGAGTCAGCACAAGTTAAATTAGACAAATATCTAAGCGCTAGTTTCGAGCATAACTCTCATGACCCAGAACTGATCGTAGCAATTAAGCTTGCGCAACAGGATTGGCAAGCATATATCTCCTCTCACTGTGATTCGGTTTATACGCAATGGCGTGATGGGACTATTCGTGGAATTATGGCGATATCGTGCAAAACTAAGTTAACTAAGCAAAGAACGCACGAGTTATGGGAAAACTTTTTAACTTATATGGACAGTACACCACCAGTTTTACCGGAGCCAAGTGTAGAGTAGGTTTCAACCACGCACATAACAAGCTGTTCAAGAGTGATTCGCAACGCGTGGCATTTTTGCTATGC
>NZ_JAWOTC010000396.1:0-1101 GCF_033338675.1 Vibrio sp. Vb1574 | reverse complement strand
CTTGCAACGCGAAACCAATGATCACACCGGCAATACCGAAACCAGTCAGAATTGGCGCTAAGTTCAAGCCAATCTGCGACAGGCCAACCATAATACCAATCACCCACACCACTTTGCCGGACATGGAGATAAAGAAGTCCTGCATTAGGTGGGAAAGTTTCAAGTTCTTAGAAGACACCGCTTTGCTCACCACTTTGCGCGTGAGTTTAGCCAGTGCACGAGCAATCAATAAGATCAGCGCGAACACGAATAGCTGGAAGATATGCTGTGGTGCGTTTTCCGCAAACCAATCCACCGCGGAGTTTGACCAGTGACTGATGATGGACCACACCACTTTGGTGTCTAGCAAATCGTGCGTGATGCTGCCTGTGATTTCAAAGATCTGACGCTTGTACTCCGACGTCTCAATACCCATTTTGTCGCCGATCGACATCAGGTTACGCAAACTTTCCGTTGCGATATTCAGTCTCTGCTTCACGATCAGTTGGCTAAGTTGCAAAGACGCTTTTTCTGATTCAGGGCTGGATGAAAGCTGCGTACCGATGATTTCTGCTTGTTGACGCAGATACGCCATCGATGCCGATAGCAAACGCATGCGCTTATCTATCTTGTCTTGCAATTCCGCTTCCGCACGCTCATTTTGAACGCCTAATTGCTTGAGCCATGCCAAATTCTGCCAGCTCGAATCAAAGCTCACATCCAAGTAATGTTGAAGCTCGCGGTAGTCGTTAATAAGCGCGAGCTTTTCTTCGTCTTTCGCTTTGTTTAACTCTGCAATGACTTCTTTGGTTTTGGTCGTCAGATAATCGGTCGCGTCTTTTGAGTACTTTTCTTGCGTTTTGACGAGCTTAATCAGCTTGTCACGAGGGATGGACTCACGCTCAATCGCGGACGCTAATTGATTTCTCAACTCTTCATTTTTTTGGAAAAGTTGTAGCTGAAGCGCATCACGCTCGTCACCTGCCGTTTGAGATAGGCTTTGCGATAAATCAACAATGTCGATGTTCAAGCTATCTATAGAAGCTTCTGCTTCAGAGATAATAGGAGGCTCTGTGCTTTCTGTGGCTTGCACAAAAATAGGGGTCATCATCGCGATGAATA
>NZ_JAWOTC010000395.1:0-1101 GCF_033338675.1 Vibrio sp. Vb1574 | reverse complement strand
ATTGCTTATTGGAATGAACAAAAACAACCTTGGATTTGGTTTTTAAAGTTTGAACTGGTTGAGCGCGGCTTACTCAAGCAATCTGATATTGGCAACTTCATTAAATACGTAGTTGAAGCCATGGGCACTCGTCTAAGCGAAGAGATGTCTGAAGAGCAACAACAAAAACTCTCCAATAATCCATACACGTTCAAACCTTCTGAAGACAAAATGGCGGTATTCCACAGCCAAGTTCGAGCAAATTTGGATCTACCCACCAGCCAATATTACGAACATACACAGCACTACTTCACAGGCGGTCTAGGCTGGGAAAACTGGCAGACGGTTGGCCTGCAAGGAATCACCGATATCGCCGCACGCCTTGGTAAAGAGCAAAATGCGGTCACTCTGCGTAAAGCTCTCAATCATTTACCTAACGAGCCTCTATACGCACTGCTTGGTGCTCTTGAGCATGTCGACTTACAAGAACGACTAGCGCAGCGTATCGCAGAAAAAGCGCAGCAAGAGATTCACAGCGCAGAACCAGATTTGTTCTTGCTATCGGCATTAACTCGAGCGTTAGCAGGCGCTCCAACTGAAGTCTCTTTACCAGTACTAGAAGCGATTTTGCAAAGCCCTCGTTTAAGTCACCAAGAAGTACTGATCGGTATTGCGGGACGAGCATGGCATCTTCTTTCTGATGCAAAAATCGCTGAACAATTTTTGCTGCGACTCGCACAAACAGGCAATCAAACCCTGTTCAATCAATTATTTGCCGATTTAGTTATGCTGCCAGAACTAAGAATGGTATTGCTACCTTTGCTGCACTCTAGCCCATCGGAAGAGCTAGCCACTGCACTCATCAAATTGCAGCAAGCCACAAAGGGATAAGAAAGGATTAAGGATGATAGGAGATCTACTGGCAATACTTGGACTGTGCTTTTTCTGTTTTCTATTTTGGCAACAACGACGTCAATCTGAGTTAGCCAAAGTTGCCATCTCACGAAAATGCGAGCAATTAGATCTTCAGCTCGTTAGCATCGCTTTTGGAGCACACAAACTGAAAACGCCAGACGGAGTCTGGCGTTGGCATACGGTGTATCAATTTGAGTTTTCATCTCT
>NZ_JAWOTC010000394.1:0-1101 GCF_033338675.1 Vibrio sp. Vb1574 | reverse complement strand
TCCTGTACTGGTGCGCCTTTCGGAAATTTCACGTAAATGATTTGGTTTGGTGGTGGTGGTGGTACGTGGATACACGCCCCAAAATACGGCACCAACAAAAATTCCGTCACCGTGTTGGCATCTCCCTCAAGAGGAATCACGAAGCCAGGGATTTTGACCTGACTGCCATTGAGTTCTGGTCTGACGTTACCGATTTTTGATTGCTGCGCCGCGCCACCACTGTGATCAGATGCGGGCATCCCCACGCTGTCGAACAGCTTACGTTCCGCTTCAGGAACCAGATCGATCCAGTCGAGCGTTAATGGCTCATCACTCGCCATGACCGGCGTCGTAAATGCAATCGCGAGTAAGCAACTGGCTAAAACTTTTTTCCACATCGTTAGATCCTTATGGTCATTCCGTCACTGAGTGACTGTCTGTAGGCGCGGAATGCTGGAATAAAACCAATCACAATACCGGCGCATTGTACAAAGCTAAGCAGCATCCATTCGTACGCAGAAAGCGTGCTTAACGTGAGATTTATACCGTAGTGTTGTTGAATTAGGGGCTGAAGTAGGGCGAGTATCGCATACAGCCCCAAAACGCCGGTGACGATACCTGCTGCTGTGAGTAAACTCGCTTCACTAATGAGCAGAGAAAAAACGTGGCGTGGGCGCGCTCCCATAGCGCGTAAAATGGCCATTTCTCGACGTCGTTCTTGTAAGCTGGTCAGTAGGCTGCTTAACATGCCGAGTAAACCCGCGATAACCACAAAACCAGAAACCGCCATCAAGGCCTGTTCTGCGACAGACATCATGCCCCATAATTCGTGTAGCGCGACACCGGGCATAATGGCACTGAGAGGTTCTTTCGGGTAGTTGTTGATCTGCCTTTGCAACGCAAAAGTTTGAATGCGCGATTTCAAGCCCACAAGCATGGCAGTGATCTGTTTTGGTTGAAAGTCCCTTTCTTGTAATACCTTGGCATCCGGTGTTGGGCCCAAGCGTGCACCACTTTCCCAACCGACATGAATGGCTTCGATCGCCTCTAACGAGACGTGAACAGTCTTATCTACTGGTGTGCCAGTTGGAGCTAAAATACCAACAACTTTGAATGGCAGTT
>NZ_JAWOTC010000393.1:0-1102 GCF_033338675.1 Vibrio sp. Vb1574 | reverse complement strand
TCAAGGTTGAGCTCGCGGGTGAATGTGATGGCGTCTACTTCTGGTTACTTGTCTGCTTGGTTTGACTGGAACCGAGACGGTGATTTCGCAGATGACGGTGAACAAGTATTTACAGACCAGTTACTCGCAGCAGGAAACAACACACTTCCATTTGTCGTCTCTGAATTGGCAACCGCAGGCCCAAGTTGGAGCCGATTCCGCTTTAGTCAACAAACGGGGCTCAAATACGATGGCGGCTCAACCTCCGGCGAAGTGGAAGATCATCCAATCACTATCACCGAAAATGGCGTATCTGTTCAGCATTTCCCAAGTGCAGAAGGCTACGCAACGGTAGCGTTTGAGGATAACTGGCCATACACCGCAGACTACGACATGAACGACGTCGTCATTCAGTTCCGAATCACAGAAACGCGTATGGAAGGTGTGGTCGAGAACATTCAAATCACCGGTGACCTCGCCGCTTACGGTGCAGGATACAAAAATGGCTTTGCTATTCGTTTACCGGGCATAGCAAAAGCAAGCATCGAGAATGGCTTAACTACCCTGTCGTTTAACGGCGTTCAACAATCAAGCAATGGATTAGAAACTGTCTCGGAAGAGGCCATTTTCATCATCAGCGATGATCTCAGCCAATACACGCAAAGCAATTGTACCTACTTCCGAACTCAATCAGGATGTGATGACAACGTTGCTTTCTCTTTTACGTTGACGGTTTACTTTAAGGAAGGCTCCGACCGCTCTGGCTTACAAGCCATGCCTTACGACCCATTTATCTTTGCAACACCAAACACTTACCACGGTGACGGTATTACCTTCCAACCAGGCCGAAAATGGGAAGTACACCTACCGGATCAAGCGCCAACCGAGCAGTTTGATGATACCAAGTTATATGGACTCGGGGTTGATGCAAGTGATCCTGTACAAGGTACGTACTTCAAAACCAGCAACAACCTACCTTGGGCTCTGCTGATTGTTGAGGACTGGGAGTGGCCATTGGAAAACGTAGACTTGGTTGACGCGTATCCACAATTTGCCACTTACGCTGAATCAGCCGGCAGTCAAAATGCTAACTGGCATGCCTCACCAAAAGCAAACAAATGCT
>NZ_JAWOTC010000392.1:0-1103 GCF_033338675.1 Vibrio sp. Vb1574 | reverse complement strand
GTCTTGGATAATAACTTCGCCTTGATGGAGAAGTTAAAAAACGAAGGCAACGTCGACAATGTTGTGCTGGTGGCGAACGATATTCCTGTAGCAAGTTCACTGGCGGGGGATGAGTCATACAAAATCTTCGATGTGTTGAAACGCAAAGAGACCCAGAAGAAGTTAGATCAGTTGTTGATCATCCAAACGCCGATTGAAGTGAACGCGGCCATCACCAACTTGAAGTTACTTACCGTGCAAGACAACCAGAGTGTTGTTACGCTGCAAATTCAACACTTTTTGGCGATGTTAGCGTCTGTTATTGGCATGATTATGATTGCGTTGATGACCAAAGAGTGGATTGAAAACCGAGTCGTGGAAGAGCTGGGGTCGCTCATGTCTTACACGCGTTCTGCTCGGGAAGAAAAAGGCTTTGAGCGTTTTGGTGGGTCGGATATTGAAGAGTTTGACCACATTGGTTCGACGCTGGAAAGCACGTTTGAAGAATTAGAAGCTCAGAAGCGATCGTTTCGAGATCTGTTTAACTTCGCGTTATCGCCAATCATGGTGTGGTCAGAAGCGGGCGTGCTGATCCAAATCAACCCCGCAGCTCGCAAAGAACTGGTGATCGAAAATGACATCGAAACCATGCATCCTGTATTTAAAGGATTCAAAGACAAACTGGTGCCACATTTAAGAATGGCAGCGCAGGGCGCGACACTGACGGGAGTGAACGTGCCGATTGGTGATAAAGTCTTTCGTTGGAACTTATCGCCAATTCGCGTCGATGGTGATATCAGCGGCATCATTGTTCAAGGGCAAGATATTACAACGCTGATCGAAGCTGAAAAGCAAAGTAACTTAGCACGCAGAGAAGCCGAAAAGTCCGCGCAAGCGCGAGCTGACTTCTTGGCTAAAATGAGCCATGAAATTCGCACACCAATTAATGGCATTTTGGGTGTTGCGCAGCTACTCAAAGATTCCGTGGAAGCGGAAGAGCAGAAGAACCAAATCGATGTTCTTCGCCACAGTGGTGAGCACTTACTTGCTGTTTTGAATGATATTTTGGACTTCTCAAAGATTGAACAAGGCAAGTTCAATATCCAAAAACATCCTTTCTCCTT
>NZ_JAWOTC010000391.1:0-1107 GCF_033338675.1 Vibrio sp. Vb1574 | reverse complement strand
AAATTTGTGCTTTGGTCATTTGCGTTGTTTCTTTCGCAAAGTCCGTGTCTTTAATTCGGCTGTTCGATGCGTCAACGTTTTCTTGGATATTCGCCAAGTTGTTGATGCTGTGGCTCAGACGGTTTTGTTTCGCACCAAGATCCGCACGTTGTGAATCCACGTATTTCAGTGCAGAGTCCAGTACAGAAATCGCGTTCTGAGAGCCTTGAACCGTTGTCATATCAATATCTTGTACTGATGTTCTTACTGGCTCATCACTTAGGCCTAGCTCAGAAGCAAGACCACCAGAGATCGAGATGTCACCCTGAACGTTTGGATGAGCAACAAAAATTTGCAGCTTGCCATCTTCGCTTACAGACGCGTTGATCATGTCTGATTGACCATTGATGTACGTTGCTAGCTCTTCGATGTCATCACCCGCTTTCGCGTTGATATTGATTTCTAGATCATCAACATTACCATCTTCGTCTTCACCCATGCCAGGAAGCGTGATTTTTAGATCGGCTTTAGTTGGATCAACACCCCAATCTTTACCTTTTCCTACTTCAGAGAAGAATGTCACACCGCCCATACGAGTGTCATCTGCACGAATACTGGTTAGACCCATGATCATCGCTTCACCAGAGCTCGCACCGATTTGGAATGCCGCTTCACCGAATGAGCCGTTCAATAGACGACGGCCACCGAATGATGTGGTTTCTGCGATACGGTTCAGTTCGTCAACCAACGCCATTGATTCTTCGTTGATTGCCTGACGCTCAGCTGGAGAGTTAGTACCGTTTGATGACTGGATAGCCAAGTCACGCATACGCTGCATCACTGACGTTGCTTCGTTCATCGCACCTTCAGCCGTTTGAGCGATAGAGATACCATCGTTCGCGTTACGCATTGCCACATCAAGACCACGAGACTGTGCCGTTAGACGGTTGGAGATCTGTAGACCTGCTGCATCGTCTTTTGCACTGTTAATTTTGTGACCTGATGATAGACGCTCCATCGAGGTATTCAGCTCGTTGGTCGCTTTATTTAAGTAACGCTGCGCGGTCATCGCGGAGACGTTAGTACTAACTGTTACAGCCATTTTGCTCTCCTGTTGAGTTCGCAAGC
>NZ_JAWOTC010000390.1:0-1107 GCF_033338675.1 Vibrio sp. Vb1574 | reverse complement strand
GCAGGAGTTGTGGCACTTAGTAAGCCAAACAATGTGTCGACGTTGACGGTGTATTCTTACCAAGGTCAGGAAAAAGTGATACTGCCATTGGAACACGATGGCAATGTCGCTTGGTTGAGCACGTTAGGCGATTTTGAATCAAACAAGATTCGTATCCGAAGCATGTCGATGACCACGCCTCCTCAATGGGAAGAGTTTGATGTAAAAACGCTGACTAAATCTTTGTACTCTCAAGATGCTTACCAAGATTTTGATAGCCAACATTATGTTTCAAAACGAATTTTCATTAAGCACGATGGTGTTTCTGTTCCCGTCTCTTTAGCGTATCGCAAAGACAAATTACACGCACAATCACCCGTGATGATTTATGGCTATGGCGCATACGGTTTTACGATGAAACCGTACTTTATGCCTCAAGTCATAAGCTTGCTCGACCAAGGCGTGATTTACGCTATCGCCCATGTTCGTGGCGGTGGGTACTTTGGCGATGAGTGGCATGAGCAAGGCCGTGGTGTGCGCAAAGCCAATTCTATTGGCGACTTTGTCGCGGCCGCTAAGACGCTGAAAACGTTTGAACGCGGTAATCGAGAGGTTTTCGCCATTGGCTCTAGTGCTGGTGGCACGTTGGTCGCGGGAGCGGTTAATCGAGATCCTAAGTTATTTTCAGGTGTCGTACTTAAAGTGCCTTTTGTTGATGTGGTAGCCAGCATGTCGGATACATCACTTCCGCTGACCACGCAGCAGTATGGCGAATGGGGTAACCCAACCAAATCTGAACAACTGGCACTAATGAAGGCGTACGATCCAATTCTCAACATTCACAAAGACGCTTACCCACCGATGCTGGTTCAAGTCGGTTTGATCGACCAGCGCGTGCCTTACTGGGAAGGTGCCAAGTATCTCGCCAAGGTTTCTGAGCTAAGTGAGCACACCGGGCCTTACTTGTTACAGACCGATTTTAACTCGGGTCATCAAATGGACCCACGACAAGCGCAAGAACAACAAGCAAAAGAATACGCCTTTCTTTTATCACTGATTAATACATCTAAAGCGGAGCAGTAAATGAAGCTTACCCCAGTGTCAGCGGCAGTACTTTCGGTACTAGCT
>NZ_JAWOTC010000389.1:0-1108 GCF_033338675.1 Vibrio sp. Vb1574 | reverse complement strand
CTCCTTACTTAGGTTACAGCTACTCCATGCAGGCGTTGTGGTCGATCACTCTCGCCGTTATTTTGATCATCTTTTGTTTGATGCGCGGTGTTGCGTGGCTAAAAGAGCAGCTTGCTGGTTCAGAAATGCTGGAAGAGCGAGGAAGAATGATCTTGGCGGGGCGAGTTGAGCAATACGCCAAGGGAGATAAAAAAGAGTGGCCTTACACCGCGAGTGAAGCACTCGATGTGTTGATCGAAGAATTACAGGATGCGCGTCAGGAGCGCAGCCGCTTTGATACCTTTATCCGCACTCAAACTTTTCTCGATAAGCTCACTGGAACAGCCAATCGAGTGCTCTTTGATAGCAAGCTGGAATCGGCTCTTTTAGAGAGTGGCGCACGTGGCGCGGTCTTGCTGATTCGTATTCAAGATTGGAAGCTCGTGGAAGAAGAGCAAGATAAGCAAATCACCGACGAGTTTATTGTTGAAGTCGGCAGCTTGTTATCCAATTTAGTGCAGCGTTATCCAGACGTGGTGTTCTCTCGTTATTACGATGCCGATTTTGCACTGTTCTTACCTCATCAAAGCGCCAAAGATGTTGCCAACTTGGCCTCACAATGTATTCGTCAACTAGAGAAACTTACGCCGCCAGATCCGCTCGACCCCGACAACTGGTGCCATATTGGTATCACTATGTACAAAGAGGGAGAGCGACACAGCCAAATTATTGATGAGGCGGAAACGGCACTCAGAAGTGCGCAGCTACAAAACAATAATAACTGGAGCCGTTTTAAGAAATGGAACCACGATGAAGAAGCGCGCGGAAGTGTGAGATGGCGTACGTTATTTGATACGGCACTTACATCAGAAAATGTGATACTCTACGCACAATCGGTTCACTCAATAAGTGATGCGACGCATAAAAAAGCCTTACACGAAGAGTTAACATGTCGAATTCGGGATCCTGAAAATGGCATTGTTAAAGCGTCCCGGTTTATCTCTGCTATCAGACAAGTGGGCTATGAAGCTCAAATGGATAGAGCTGTACTTCATAAATTCTTAAAAGACTTTAAAGAGAATTTTGACAGCTCTAAAAATTATGCTCTAAATCTAAATGTGACGCCTTT
>NZ_JAWOTC010000388.1:0-1109 GCF_033338675.1 Vibrio sp. Vb1574 | reverse complement strand
GTTGACCATGAAAGATTAAATGAGCTTAGATCTGAGTAGAAATACGGCTTTTCGCCGTATAGAAAGCGTTATGTGTTTTTCTTGCAAGCGCCATGATTAATCAAAACTTTTTTCTAGCCATGCGGCATGGGTGAATTAAAAAACGGTGCCTTAGAGCGTCAATTTGGCGCCTTATTTTTGCGATTTTAAGTGGTTGTAAGTTGCTGTTTTTAAGGTGTTTATTTTTCTTGAGAACTGGTTGGTAAATGTTAGTCTTCGACTCAAATAGAAAGAGGGCTAGAAAATGGATAAAACAGACCAGTTATATGTACAAGCAGACTTTTCACATCAAGACATGAGTGGTCAGTATTTTAAAAATTGCAAATTTTTCTGCTGTTCCTTTAAACGAGCGAACCTCCGCGATACACAATTTGTAGATTGTTCTTTCATTGAACGAGGTGAATTAGAGGGGTGTGATTTTTCTTACTCGGATCTTAGAGATGCATCTTTTAAAAACTGCAGTCTTTCAATGTCGTATTTCAAAGGTGCAAATTGTTTTGGTATCGAGTTCAGAGAATGCGATTTAAAGGGTGCCAATTTTTCTCAAGCTAGCTTCATGAATCAGGTATCGAACAGAATGTATTTTTGTTCAGCTTATATAACAGGTTGTAATCTTTCATACGCCAACTTTGAAAGGCAGTGTATCGAAAAGTGTGATTTGTTTGAGAATAGATGGATTGGCGCAAATCTGAGTGGTGCATCATTTAAAGAGTCTGATTTAAGTCGGGGAGTATTTTCTGAAGGGTGTTGGAGCCAGTGTAGGTTGCAAGGTTGTGATTTGAGCCACTCGGAGTTGTATGGTTTAGACCCTCGGAAAGTTGACCTTACAGGTGTAAAAATCTGTTCGTGGCAGCAAGAACAACTTTTAGAGCAATTAGGTTTAATAGTAGTTCCTGACTAAATTTGATGGTTTGAACACACACATAACAAACGCCTCAAGAGGGACTGTCAACGCGTGGCGTTTCCAGTCCCAATGAGCCGCTGTGGTTGCAGTTGTTGTGTTTGAGTTTAGTTGTTATGCGTTGCCAGCCCCTTAGGCGGGCGTTAGCCCTCAGGAGGAAAAATGAAAA
>NZ_JAWOTC010000387.1:0-1110 GCF_033338675.1 Vibrio sp. Vb1574 | reverse complement strand
TAAGGTTGAGCTCATCGTTGTTAACCGCGTCAACACCCGCTTGAGTCAGCTTGACTTCATCGCCAACTAACGCAAAGTAGCCGTTTGAGTTGTTTTCTAAAGAAACGGTTAATTGGTCTTCAGAAGTGTCAGTATCGCGAACCGTTAAGGTTGCGACTACCGTATCAGTGCTCACTGCATCTTCAGTGATACTTTCTACTGCATCAACCTTGATGGTTGGCGCATCGTTTACTGGATTTACTGTAACAGTTACTTTCGCTTCGTCGGTCAATTGACCGTCCGTTACGGTGTAGGTGATTTCAGCGTGGCCATTGAAGTTTTCTGCCGGAGTGAAGACGAGTTTGCCATCAACGATCTCTACTTTACCTTGTGCTTCAGGAACAGTCGCAGATTGGATCGACAACTTATCGCCATCCACATCAGTATCGTTTGACAGAACATCAATAGTAACTGCAGTGTCTTCTTGTGTCGTAGCGATGTCATCTTTCGCCACTGGCGCATCGTTGACCGGTGTTACATTGACTTCAACGGTGGTGGATTCTGACACTCCATCTGATGTCACGACGTAAGTGAAAGTATCTTTACCTACGTAGTTATCATCTGGTGTGTACGTCACCGTCCCGTCGCTATTCACGATGACGGTACCATTTTTAGGACTATTCTCAGCGTCCAAAGACACCACTTTATCAGCGCCTTCAAACGTGTCGTTACCTAAGACGTTAATGATGGTTGGTGTGTCTTCGACTACATTTGTGCTGTCAGCCTTGATGTCGACTACTGGTGCTACTGTAAAGTCCACCGTTTGGCTAACGCCCTCGCCACTTGGGTCTTTAGCTGTGAACGTAATTGTCTCTTTGCCATTCCAATCCGCAGTCGGAGTGATGGTAGCAACGCCACTCACAATAGAGATTTGGATGCTGTTATTGCCAGAAACTGAGAATTCTAGCGAGGAATCAGTATCTTTGAATACTTCATTCAAGTCGATCGTGTATGCATCGAAATCTTCCGATAACACTTGGTCTGCAATGGCATTTTCAACAGTCGGTGCATCGTTAACACGATTCACAATCAAACTATCACTGTCGCTAGCCGTTGGATTAACACCATCCG
>NZ_JAWOTC010000386.1:0-1110 GCF_033338675.1 Vibrio sp. Vb1574 | reverse complement strand
CGATTGTAAGTAATAATCGCCTCAAGTTTTCATAGTTCTACCGAGAATAACCCGTGAACGTACAAAGATATGTCATTGCAGGAGGCGCCTCTCTCGTCATTCATGCCGCACTTCTTTTTGTCTCGCAAGAGAACAAAGTGTTCGCAATGCCTGCTGGAAACCCAGCAAGCTCGGTAAGCCTCAACCTTGTATCTGCACCACCACCAACGCTCGAAAAGCCCACACCAGAGAATGTGGAACCACCAAAAGAGCCACAGCCTCAAAAACAGCCTGAGCCAGAAAAGAAGGTCGTTAAGAAGCAGGTTGTCAAAAAAGAGGCGGTGAAGAAAAAGGTGGTCGAGAAAAAGCCAGAGCCAATTAAGCAACCTAAGAAAGTGGAACCAACCAAAACGGTTGCCAAGCAAGAAACTCAGCCCAAAGCCGAACCGAAGAAAAAAATTGAACCGGTGAAGAAAGATACGGTTACTCAGCAAACTGCATCAGCGAGCCAATCCAAAGGGGCAACGTCTCAGCCTATTTTGGTCGACAAACCAACGTTTGTGAGTCAACCAACGCAGCCCCGCTATCCAAGGTCTGCGCAAAGACGCGGTATCGAAGGCGCAGCCTTGTATGAGGTATGGCTCGATGAGAATGGCAACCAAATCAAACATGTTTTGCTTGAATCGTCTGGCACCGAGTCGCTGGATGCCTCAGCGCTGCGAGCTATTAAACAATGGCAATTTACACCACATATTTTAGGCGGGCTAAAAGTGGCTCACCGAGTACAAATACCAGTTCGTTTTAAGTTGGATGGATAATGGAACAACTACAAGAATTACAAACTCAGTTCGGTCTTATGACATGGCCTTTGATCATTTGCTCGGCACTCACCGTCATGATCATTGCAGAACGACTCTTCCAAGTATTCATCAGTCTTGGCGTTGGAAAAAGTGCCATTCGTCAACATTTGGCTAGTCTAGACCCAACTAACAGCCGAGATATTGAAGCGCTGGCCGATGAGTTGTCGGGCAAGCGTCCCCTACTTTATCGCGGTGTAGCAATGCTGTTGGCTCACCACTCATTCGCTAAATCGCTGCGTGAAGACGCGGCGGGCATGTGGCTGCAAGAAAA
>NZ_JAWOTC010000385.1:0-1112 GCF_033338675.1 Vibrio sp. Vb1574 | reverse complement strand
CTTTGACCTTTCTTGCTCCTAGCATCATCGCCATGTGTGGTGCGACCAAACCAACAAAGGAAACGGGGCCGACCGTCGCCGTTGAAAAGGCACACAGCAGAGCAACGATAACAAGCAAAATCGTGTTCGCAGATGATGGATTCAGCCCGCGCGCGCTAGAAAACGCTCGACCAATAGAAAGCAGTGTTAGCCAACGTGACAACGCAAATACAATCGCTAAAAGCACCAACACGGCGATAAGCAACAGCAATGCACGTGTGCTGGTGACGCGATACGTTGGGGCCGTGAGCCAGAGCAAAATTTTGTAACTTTCCCCAGAGCCTTGCGCCAACGCAAACTGCACGAGAGCTTGTAATAGGGCGCTAAGGGCAATACCCGAGTGTACAAAATTAGAAGGGTTAAAGTGGCTGCGTTTCCCGATAATGAGCAGCAGCATCAATACGGTCAGACTGCCCAGAAAAGCGACGCCCCAGTTAAATGCGGCGAGTACAGAGCCAACCATCACACCAGTGATGATAATGGCAAAGGTTGCGCCGGATGACACACCGAGAATGTCTGGGCTCGCAAGTGGGTTGTAAACGATGCGCTGCAAAATGATCCCTGCAATGGAAAGGGCAACGCCTACTGAAATCGCACTGATCATGCGTGGCCACCGCAGTTGCCATTGGAACTCGCCAGGAATCGCAAACTCAATACCACTGATACCGTGCGTAACAAATGAGTACGCCAGAATGCCGATGATCCCCATTACTGCAATGCCCCAAACTGCTGCGTTCGATAGAGCCGTTTTTCCTTGGCTCATCGACAAGTTCAGCTGATCCGTAGCTGTCAGTTTCTTGCGAGTAAACCAGATCAACGCAGGTGCACCAATGGCCGCCGCCGCCACACCGCTTGGGATGGTTTCTTCTAACAACAAACTGAGATAAATCGCCGCAGAATCGGTGATAAGCAGCAACGCAGCGCCAAGCAACATGCTACTGATGAGTTCATCGCGTGGCGTTCTCGCACCCATTGCACGGGCGATGTTTGGTGTTAACAAGCCGATAAAACTGATGATGCCAACCGCAGTGATTGAGGCTGATACCAGCCAAATACCCATCACCATTAACGCA
>NZ_JAWOTC010000384.1:0-1112 GCF_033338675.1 Vibrio sp. Vb1574 | reverse complement strand
AACGTGCCGCCGAAGAAGTGGGATTGAAGCGCCTTAATTTGTCGGTTGAAGATTTGATCGACATTGCCAAAAGTATGGGCTTGGATATCCGCTGGGTTGACCGAGCGCCTCAAGATGTCATCGATGAATTGGGCGTAAACGCCAAACAATTGATTACGTCATTCATGGAACCACCGGGCACCATTTATCTCAACAAACGGATGCGCGACTACCCTACCCGTTTAAAATACGACTTATCGGTATACATTGGCCACCGCGTATTGCACAGCAGCGACGCGATGAATAACGTGCTCTCCATCGGACATCAGAATAACTGGGAACAAATGGACAGCCCCGTGTCGAACTCTGAGCTCAATTCGCAAGACATTCTGCAAGCTTGGCGAGACTTTGAGTCCAGCTTTTTTGCAGGAGCTCTGCTTTGCCCTAAAGTGCCATTTCGTCAGTTGCTCGACCGCTCCGGTTACGAAATTGATGTTCATAAAAAAGCAGGCGTTTCGCCATCCGTTGCGATGCGCCGCATGACCGTTGTGTCACCATATCCCCATTGGCACTATTTCGACGCTTACGGGCCGGGCAAGCTTAAAGCCGTGTATCGAGGGAATGGCATCCCATTACCTTGGGGCAACATGCGCAAAGTGAATGACCCATGCCAACACTGGGCGGTATTCAGACGCCTATCCCAACCTTTAGATACGAGCTCTGCGCAAATCTCGATTTTGAATGTGGGTGACGAGCCACGCATTTATTGCTGTGAATCGGTCAACGTATTTGACCCGGCGGGGAACAACCGAGTGTTGTGTGCGGGGATAGATTTAAACCCTGCGATTTCAGCACAAGGCGGTGATGCGGTTTCCATAGCGGAAGAGTTGAAGTCTCTCTGTGTCGCTTCCGGCGGAAGCAGTGTTATTCCGCCTCATATCAAAAAAGACTTAACTACGATCGCTAAAATCTTAAATATCAATTGGATAGAACGCGGCATTCAAAGCCAAGCAAGATTGATTTGTTCAAGAGGGGCGGTATGTCCAAGACAACCAAGCTGTTACAGCAAATGCGGGGAAGCGGACGAGACGGGTGACAATGTGAATATTATCAGTCTCTAGAAAGAAAAAACG
>NZ_JAWOTC010000383.1:0-1113 GCF_033338675.1 Vibrio sp. Vb1574 | reverse complement strand
TATGGGTCAGAAACAACAATGAAGTTTTCTGGGTTACGGTAGCCAGGCAGACGTTCAGTGTTAATGTTCGGACCAGCTTGCATGTTGTTGTTACATTGAACCCAGTAACAGTTCAGTACGCCATCGTTCAGCATACGGTCTTGAAGTACCGCGTGGAAACCTGGTTTTGGTGGAATCGTGCCTTCAGGCAGTTTCCAGATTTTTTCTGCGATTTGGCGGTGTTTAGGGTTAGCAACCACCATGTCCGCAGGTAGACGGTGAGCAAACGTACCAACTTCACGAGCTGTACCACACGCCGATGGCTGACCAGTTAGTGAGAATGGGCTATTACCCGGAGTAGCGATTTTACCGGTTAGAAGGTGGATGTTGTAAACCAAGTTGTTCATCCACACGCCGCGAGTATGTTGGTTCATACCCATTGTCCAAAGTGACATTACTTTCGTGTTTGGATCGGCGTATTGCTTCGCAAGCTCAATCAGCTTTTCTTTCTCAACACCCGAGATCTCAGACGCTTTCTCGGCCGTGTATGGCGCTACAGACTTCTTGTACTCTTCGAAAGAGATTGACGTCAGTTTGCCTGAGTTAGGGTTTTTCGCTGCTTTTTGTAGCGGGTCGTCGTCACGCAGACCGTAACCGATGTCGGTGTCTGCTTGAGTAAAGTTCGTGTGCTTGTTCACGAAATCCCAGTTGACTGCATCGTTTTCGATGATGTAGTTCGCGATAAAGTTAGCAATCGCAAGGTCAGACTGTGGGTTAAAAATGTAGCCGTGATCTGCCAACTCGAATGAACGGTGGTAGTAAGTTGAAAGTACGTTTACGCGAACATGAGGGTGGCTCAGGCGACGGTCAGTAATACGAGTCCATAGTACTGGGTGCATTTCTGCCATGTTCGAACCCCAAAGCACGAATGCATCAGCGTTCTCGAAGTCATCGTAACAGCCCATAGGTTCATCGATACCGAAAGCACGCATGAAACCTACTACCGCAGACGCCATACAGTGACGCGCGTTAGGGTCAATGTTGTTAGAACGGAAACCGGCTTTCATCATTTTCGCTGCCGCGTAACCTTCCATTACAGTCCATTGGCCAGAGCCAAACATACCAACGCTAGTC
>NZ_JAWOTC010000382.1:0-1115 GCF_033338675.1 Vibrio sp. Vb1574 | reverse complement strand
ATGGAGTTGCCGTAGAAAATGTCCGCAAAACTAGGTGCGATCATCGCTTTAATGCCGTAATCAGCCAAAGCCCAAGGTGCGTGTTCACGAGATGAGCCACAGCCGAAGTTTTCACGCGCAAGTAGGATAGAAGCGCCTTGGTAACGTGGCGCATTCATTACAAACTCAGGGTTTGGTCGCTCGCCTGCATCATCAAGGAAGCGCCAGTCATGGAAAAGATGCTTACCGAAACCTAGGCGAGAAACTTTTTGTAAAAACTGCTTTGGAATGATGGCATCCGTGTCAACGTTGGCGGCATCTAGAGGCACAACCAAACCAGTATGTTGTTTAAAACCTGACATGATTGTTCTCCCTAATCCTGTTTATCAAAAGTTAATTCACGAATGTCAACAAAGTGACCAGCGATAGCTGCCGCGGCTGCCATTGCAGGGCTAACCAAGTGAGTGCGACCATCACGGCCCTGACGGCCTTCAAAGTTACGGTTTGATGTTGATGCACAACGCTCGTGAGGACCTAAGCGGTCGTTGTTCATTGCTAAACACATTGAACAACCTGGTAGACGCCATTCAAAGCCCGCTTCTTTAAAGATGACATCCAAGCCTTCGGCTTCTGCTTGTGCTTTCACCTGTTCTGAGCCCGGGACAATCAATGCTTGAACGTGCGATGCGACCTTACGGCCTTTCGCCACGACGGCGGCAGCGCGCATGTCTTCGATGCGAGAGTTCGTACAAGAGCCAACAAACACTTTATCTACTTGGTAGTCAGACAATGATTTGCCTGCTTCTAGGCCCATGTAAGCCAATGCTTTTTCAGCAGACGCTTTTTCGATTGGATCAGTGAAGCTTTCTGGTGCTGGAATCGGTTGGTCAACGGCAATGACCTGACCTGGGTTTGTGCCCCAAGTTACTTGTGGTTTGATGTCAGCAGCATTTAGCGTTACTACGGCATCAAATTCGGCATCTGCGTCAGTTTTTAACGTCTTCCAGTACTCTACTGCGGCATCAAAATCTGCGCCTTGCGGTGAGAACTTACGACCTTTGATGTATTCAAACGTGGTTTCATCTGGTGCAATTAGGCCTGCTTTTGCGCCCAATTCAATGGCCATATTACATACC
>NZ_JAWOTC010000381.1:0-1116 GCF_033338675.1 Vibrio sp. Vb1574 | reverse complement strand
AAGCGAGGCTTTTCTGTCTCCATCTCCGGCAAGGTGTAAGTGGTAGCACTCAGGCAGTTTTGCGATGGCGTGAATTAACGTTTCGTGATCTTTGTGTTCATGTAGTCGGCCAACCATGCCAATGTTGATGGTTGCTTTCTCGCTGAGATCGTGGGCTTGTTTGGCCGTCATCGGAAAGCGATTTAAGTCGACGCCGTTATGTACAACTCGATACTTGTGTTGGTACCGAGGCATGAACTTCACCAATTCTTCTTGAACTTTTTCACTGATGCTAACGGTATAGTGGTGACCCCAATAGAGGACATATTCTATGAACTTAAACAGAGGGTAATCTCTGCGTCGGTTGTAAGAGCAGTGTTCTGTTTGAATGCGTTTTTTCCCGATCGAAAGCAGCGCTAGGTAAATAGACGGATACAGGTGTCCGTGAACGAGATCTGGCCAGCGTAGTAGTGACCATTTTTCCGATAGAGACAGTGTCTGCCAGTTAAAGCATTGGATTCCCTGTGCGGAGAGTTGTTCCAAATAGTCGTTCTCAGCACACAACACGAGGATCTTGATTTCATACTCGGGATTATGCTCGAGCACCAAGTCCACTAAGAACTTTTGCGCCCCACCATTTTGAGATAGGTCGTTGATGATGTGTAAAATTTTCGTCTTCATCATTGCGCCATTTGATACTTTTGTTTGAGTTCGGAAATTTCACTTGAAGTAAAAAAGTGGGTCGTCAATTTGGATGACAACATTTCCTCAATAAACTCGGGTTTAGGTTGATAGCTGTTTTTGAAGTCATTGATCAGCGAGGAGTACCATTTGTTGTTTGATTGGTTGTCGTGGACCACATCAACTGGATAGCCGAGAAACTCGCCAACGGTAGCTGGTGATTGCTTCAGCTTGTCACTTCGAATTACGAGCAGAGAAAAGTTGCCTTGTTGGTAGGTTTGGCAACCAGCTTCATGATCGAACGGTTTATTGAACACGTCGATCCCTGTTAGCATTTTTATTTCATTATCAAACCACTCCAAAGGGTAGTGGTGATTCATGTGCTCTTCGAAAGCTTCTTGCAACAATTGCGGACGCTCAGAGCGAATTGCACTGTCGTCATTTAAATATTTTTCT
>NZ_JAWOTC010000380.1:0-1116 GCF_033338675.1 Vibrio sp. Vb1574 | reverse complement strand
TGGCCAAGTGCTTTCGCGTACCACCATTGCGTCGTTAGTGTGGGATATGAACTTTGACAGCGATACCAATGTGATTGATGTGGCGGTCAAACGTCTGCGTAGCAAAGTGGACAAACCGTTCGATAAACCACTGATTCACACTGTCAGAGGGATGGGCTACAAACTCGAAGATAGTCGTGATGCCTAAGTTCTCGCTGCCTTTTTCCATGAAAAACAAGCTCGTGCTGATGTTTGTTAGTATGACGTTTGTGACCTATTTTTCTTTGGCTTTCATCCTACAGTACGCCATTGAGCGCCACTTTTATTCGCAAGATTTCAGCTATATTTCCAGTAAGTTCAATGCCATTGAGAACGAGTTAAAACGCTCGCCAGAGGATGTGTTCAAGCAAGCGAATAACAGCACGCTCTACATGTGGGTGTTTGAAGGCAAGCAGAACGTGTATCAGAATTCGAGCCTGACGATTCCTCAGAACCGAGCCTACAGCATTAGCTCACCTCAAGTTTTAAATCACGAGCGCGCCATCGAATGGAGTGAGGACTCGCTGAATATTCGCGCGTTTGCGTTTCAAGCTGGGGAGTATCAGGTGGTGCTCGGCATGAGTATCAATCACCATATTTTGTTTTTGGATAAACTCGACTGGATTTTGTTTTGGGCGCTCGGTTTGGCGTTTGTGATTTCTTCCGCGTTGAGCGGTTGGATGGTAAAACGTGGGTTGAAGCCGATTGTGGGATTGAATCAGCACATTCAACAGATATCACCAGAGCAAATGGGCATTCGTCTCGACCCCGATTCGTTGCCAGTAGAACTGCGCGAGTTAGCCAACAAACACAACGCGATGCTCGATAGGTTGCAAACTGGTTTTCGCCGCTTGAGCGAGTTTTCTTCTGATATAGCACATGAGTTAAAAACGCCACTCACCAACATTACCACGCAAAATCAGGTCATTTTAGGTGCGTGTCGAACGCCTGAAGAGTATCAGGATGCGATTGCCTCAACGTTGGAAGAACTCAACCGCATCACGAAAACCATCAACGATTTGCTCTACATTGCCAAGGCTGAAAACAAGCTCATTCATCGCCATGACGAAGTGTTTGCGGTGCAGGAGGAAATTGACC
>NZ_JAWOTC010000379.1:0-1116 GCF_033338675.1 Vibrio sp. Vb1574 | reverse complement strand
AGCCTCCAATTGAATACTAGTATGAATCAGCCAACATCACTCTATCTTGCTTCTTTATTGGAAGTAGAGTGGCAAAAGCCCGAAGAATTTGAATTTCCAAACGAATTTGCCAAGCATTGGCTGGAAGAACAAGGGTCTTTGTCACGTCGTTTAAAGCAGCACTGTCAGGAATTGACGGTAGAACTGCTGCAAAATCATATCGTCACAGCGAAGACACTGAAATCGGATGAAAGTCAGTTACTGTCTGAGCAAGATTGCCTCCTAAGAGAGGTCGTCCTGTGTGGAGACGACTGCCCTTGGGTTGTTGGTCGTACTTTGATCCCACGTACTACGTTGGTCGATCAGCAATACGACTTAGCGCAGCAAGGCGATATCCCACTAGGGCTCACCGTCTTTAGCGCCGATAATGTCGAGCGCGACTCGCTCCAAATGGGTTGGGTTCACTTGCCTCAAGGCCGTTTTCTCGCACGACGCTCAAGGTTGTGGATGAATCACAAACCTATGTTAGTCGCTGAGTTATTCTTATCGAATTCACCTATTTACGCCAAGGAGAGAGTGTAAATGTCCGCAGAAAAAGCCAAAGCATATTGGCAGCTGATGCGAATGGATCGCCCAATTGGTTCACTATTATTGTTGTGGCCAACGGTTTGGGCTCTGGTCATTACAGCCCAAGGCATACCGAGTTGGGATGTGCTCATTGTATTTGTGTTGGGTGTATTTTTCATGCGTAGCGCAGGCTGCGTCATTAACGATTTTGCAGACCGCAAAGTCGATGGTCATGTGAAGCGTACTAAACAGCGTCCATTGCCTTCGGGTAAGGTCACGGCGAAAGAAGCGATTGGCTTATTTTTGGTTTTGGCCGTGAGCTCATTCTTACTTGTGTTGACCATGAACCCCTTAACGATTCAGCTCTCTTTTGCGGGCCTTGTCTTAGCCTTTATCTACCCTTTTATGAAGCGTTACACGCATATCCCGCAGCTGTTTTTGGGATTAGCGTTTAGCTGGGCGATTCCTATGGCGTGGGCGGCACAAACCGGTGAGCTACCAGTGATGGTTTGGTTTGTGTTTGTGATTAATGCATTGTGGACGATTGCCTACGACACTCAGTATGCAATG
>NZ_JAWOTC010000378.1:0-1116 GCF_033338675.1 Vibrio sp. Vb1574 | reverse complement strand
TATGCGATTTGTAATGGGTGGATTGGTCCTGAAACCACAGTAATTGAAGCCTCCTCAGGCAGCACAGCCGTTTCAGAAGCGTATTTTGCTCGCTTACTTGGCTTACCTTTCATTGCCGTTATGCCAAAAACCACCGCGCGTAAAAAGATTGAACAAATTGAGTTTTACGGTGGCAAAGCACACCTTGTTGAACGCTCAGATCAGATTTATGACGAGTCTCGACGTTTGGCTCAAGAGTTAAATGGTCACTACATGGATCAATTTACTTATGCTGAACGTGCAACTGATTGGCGCGGCAACAACAACATCGCGAACTCGATCTTCAGCCAAATGCAGTTAGAAGATCACCCAATTCCTAGTTGGGTAGTGATGAGTCCAGGAACTGGTGGCACATCAGCAACCATTGGCCGTTTTATTCGTTACCAAAAATACGACACCAAACTGTGTGTGGTAGACCCTGAAAACTCAGTGTTTTACGATGCCTTCCAATCCGGCAACAATGAATTAAAAGGCAATACTGGCAGCAAAATTGAAGGCATCGGCCGACCACGTGTTGAGCCAAGCTTTATCGCCGGTGTGGTTGATGAGATGCGAAAAATTCCTGATGCGGCAAGTGTCGCGACCGCGCATTGGGTTTCTCAGCTGATTGGACGTAAAGTCGGTGCATCTACGGGGACGAACCTCTACGGTGTACTTCAACTGGCCTGCGAAATGAAACAACGCGGTGAAACAGGCTCTATCGTGACACTTCTATGTGACTCTGGTGAGCGTTACTTAGATACGTATTACGACTTAGCATGGGTAAAAGAGAACATCGGTGATATTCAACCTTACCTCGCGCAACTTGAAGTCATTCAAGCGAAAGGCTGTGTTGAGCCGGCATGTTGTGGTCCAATTACCGCTTAAGATGCAAATTCGAATGTAAAAAAACAGCCCGCTTATGTGCGGGCTGTTTTTTATTGATTGGGATTACTTTTTCTGACGCGCTTCAAACGCGGCCAATTGTTCTGGCGTTGCTGCTGGCTGATGGTTTTGTTTCCACTCATCATAAGTCATGCCGTAAACACGTTCGCGAGCGTCATCAATATCTAAATCCAAACCGAGATTTTCAGCCTC
>NZ_JAWOTC010000377.1:0-1118 GCF_033338675.1 Vibrio sp. Vb1574 | reverse complement strand
GGCGCGCAGCACTCTTCATTGATGGTGATCGCCAAAGGATCTGTACGCGTTAACTCGATAAGTTCCAAAGGAAAAGAAGTCACCTTGATGATTTTCGAAGCCGGAGGATGGTTTGGCGACAATGTATTTTCACCCGGTATGCCACGCATTTTCGGAGCAACGGCTCATACAGACGTAACCCTATTAGAGCTACCTGGCGATAAATTTCGGCAGTTGTTAGCCAAATATCCACAAAGCTACCCTGTGATTCTGGATTTGCTCAGCCGCAGATTATGGTCAGCTATTTCCGTTATCGAAGACGACGCCATTCGCGGTATAGAAGAGAGGATCGGCAGACGATTATTGCTTCTGGCAGAATATCAACATAACCGTCCTATAAGTGCCCAGTCTTGTGTAGTGAAAGTGACTCGTGAGCACATCGCCAACATGATGGGGCTAACACGACAAAGTGTTCACAAGGTATTAAAGAAATTGGAAAACTCGAACGTTCTTAGGCTGCAATACGGCAGTATTACCATATTGAATCCACTGAAAATGGAAGCGTATCTCAAACAGTTGGAATAGTTGTAGATGCAAACACGTCTTTGGTCTAACCGGCGTACTCAGCCAAAACGACCACCAGCCAATGCCATGTAGATCAAACAAAAAGCCAGCGAGAGCTTCGCTGGCTTTGACATCATACTTATGCGACTTCGAGTTCCGATTTTAGCTCTCTCTTTAAGATCTTACCCGTAGCACTCATCGGTAACTGTTCACGAATTTCGACAAACCTTGGGTATTTGAAATTGGCTAACTGCTCTCGCCCCCATAATTGCAGCTCATCGGCTTCGACAAATTGATTCGGTTTTAATACCACGTAGGCTTTGATCTCTTCGCCATATTCTTGATGCGGAATACCTATCACGGCCACCATCGCTACCGCAGGGTGCGTCATGAATACTTCTTCAATCTCACGAGGATACACATTGAAGCCACCTCGAATGATCAGGTCTTTCATCCTGTCGACAATAAACAGATTACCCGACTCATCAAATCGCCCGACGTCACCGGTATGGAACCAACCACTTTGCAACACCGATTCCGTCACTTCTGGGCGATCGAGATAACCTTTCATGACG
>NZ_JAWOTC010000376.1:0-1119 GCF_033338675.1 Vibrio sp. Vb1574 | reverse complement strand
GTTAGTCACCAGCTCATCTTGACCTACACCATGATCAATCGCTTCATAAAAAGTAATTTGAACCGTACCATCATCATTGACCTCTGCAGAGAAAACTAATCGGTCGTCAGTCGATGTTCCTTGTAAGCTCAACCCATCTTCTGCAACAACAACATTTATAGATTGACCGACCGATGTAAGCGCGCTCAAACTTGGTTGCTCTGCATGCAGTGCTGGCACACCATTTTCTATGTTGATGGCTGCCGAGCTGCTTTGCTCACCAAAAAATCCAACGATATTTTCAGAAAATACCGTTGAACCGGGTAGCACTATTGTCGGCATGGTATCTACCGCGTGGTTGCCGGCGGCATCCAACACTTCTGCTTCAATGGTCCACGTGTTGTTTAGATTGAGAGTGTTTACGTCAATTCCGGTTACTGTCCACGAACCTGATGCATCAACAAGGCCAGTAAAATTCAGCGTGCTGTCTCCGTCACTTACCCGAATCGTCACTGCCAGACCTTGCTCTACACCACTGGTTATCCCTCTCATTTCCGTGACTATACCCTCACGGAAATCATCAATGGCAAGACCACCGCTAATATAAAAATCCGTATCGATATCAATGGTGGGAGCAGTGGCATCTATGGTCGTAGCCTCATCCATCGCTTTCGCTTGGTTGCCCGCCACATCATTCACGGAGGCAGATACGGTTAACGCCCCATCGGCTAACGTGGATAAGTTCACCCCTTCGACTTGCCACATACCATCAACGACAACGGCATTGAACGAGAGCATCACCCCTGAGCTGTCTTGAACCGTGACAGAAACCGTCTGACCATTTTCAACATCACTGACTTGCCCTGACAAAGTGACAGATTGGCGCTCTTCAATGCTTAAATAGCCGTCTCCGCCATCGTCAACGTCCACCGTCACACTTGCGAGCGTATCTTTAATGATGGTGTTTTCACTGGTTGCAGGGTTGCCCGCTATATCTATACTCTCAGCAACAACTGTCAGCGTACCTTCAGACAATCCAGAAAAGTCAACGTCGTCCAGAGACCAACTTCCACCAGTCACCACCGTTTCTAAGTTTATGACCGCTCCTAACGAGTCGGTTACCGTAACTTGGATACGCTG
>NZ_JAWOTC010000375.1:0-1120 GCF_033338675.1 Vibrio sp. Vb1574 | reverse complement strand
GTACATGTCAGTCAACTTCTCAAGATCGTCCACTTTTACGCACTCGTTCACTTTGTGAATCGTGGCATTGACAGGTCCAAGCTCAACAACTTGACCGCCCATGCGAGCAATGAAACGTCCGTCTGATGTACCCCCCGTTGTGAGCAGCGCAGGTTTAGTGTTGTTCACTTCCGCTACGGCAGCGACCACAGCATCAAGTAGGGCACCCGTGTCCGTTAAGAACGGGTCGCCGTTGAATGTCCAATGTAGATCGTAGTTGAGATCATGCTTATCCAGTGTTTCTGTTACGCGCTGGACGATAGTGTCATTGTTCAGTTCGGTGCTAAAACGTAGGTTGAATTGAACGTTGAATTCGCCAGGAATCACGTTAGATGCCCCTGTACCCGCAGATACATTGGGAATCTGGAAGCTTGTTGGCGGGAAGTAATCATTGCCTTTATCCCACTCTGTTGTTGCCAGTTCGTGGATGGCAAGTAGCGATGCGTGAACAGGGTTATTAGCGAGGTGAGGGTAGGCAACATGGCCTTGTGTGCCTTTTACGGTTAGGTCACCGGTAATTGAACCACGGCGGCCATTTTTCACAACATCACCCACAATTTCTGTACTAGAAGGCTCACCAACGATGCACATATCGATGTTCTCACCACGTTCCATCAGCGCTTCTACGACGCGAACGGTACCGTTAATGAAAGGACCTTCCTCATCAGAAGTGATCAAAAAGCCAATCGAGCCTTTGTGATCTGGGTGCTCGGCAATGAAGCGTTCAACGGCCACTACCATCGCCGCCAAAGAGCCTTTCATATCGGCCGCACCACGACCATGAAGGTAGCCATCGATGATGGTTGGCTCGAACGGTGGTGTATCCCATTGTTCTAGCTTGCCTGCGGGTACGACATCTGTGTGACCTGCGAAAGCAAACAATGGTGCTTCGTTACCGCGACGCGCCCAAAAGTTGGTGGTGTCTTCAAATACCATAACTTCAATTTCAAAACCGAGCGCTTTTAAACGCTCGATCATTAGGTCCTGACAACCTGCATCATCAGGTGTTACGGACTGGCGGCTGATCAGGTCTTTTGCAAGTGCCAGTACTGGACTGTCTGTCATCCTTGAGTCTTCCTTA
>NZ_JAWOTC010000374.1:0-1122 GCF_033338675.1 Vibrio sp. Vb1574 | reverse complement strand
GCGTTACGTACTTGCACTGCGGTACACGTTGGGTGGTAACTCCACACCAAGCCAGCTACGCCCGTTACGTGCGGAGTCGCCGTCGAAGTGCCGTTGTAGTACTCGTAGTCTTCACCTGATGTAGTTGCAACCGTGATCTCTTGGCCTGCGTAACCCAATAGCTCTTGACCAAATGCACGATCAACTGTCACCGACACCATGCGATAAGCGTTGTTTTGGTCAACTAAGAATGGGTTTTGTAACCCAGCTAATGCCGCGTTGCTGTATACAATCGCCGCGCTTGCGCCTGCGTTGTAACATGCTCGGACTGCATCCACCTCTGGGTATGTACCTGAAGATTGATTGCCAATACGCTCAGTAAGACAGATTTTGCCTGACATGTCGCCACAGTTGAAGTTGCCACCAGACACATCACAGCTTGCCAATGTCGCGGTGACTGAACCTGCAACTGGTGCTGGTACAAACTCAGTGCCGTTGTGGACCAAACGGTTATGAGGCACGATGCCACGGTCAAACTGGCTAACACCGTTTAGCGTAATGTCAGACAACTTACCTTCGCCTACTGTTACGGTGGACAGGATCGCCACACCCGGCGCCGCGATTTCAACTTGATCCGTCGCTTGCGAGAACGCCGCGTGATCATTTTGATTATCGACCGCTGCAACTGACATAACAGAATCGTAAGACGCTGGGTAGCTGTGCGCTGTATTGCCGTCGTTACCCGCCGCAGCGATTAACAGTACGCCTTGATCGTAGATCGCTTTCAGCGCATTTTGCTCCGTGCGACTCGATTGGCTACCACCGAGGCTCATGTTCACCACGTTTGCGCCATTATCAGCACACGTTTGTATCGCTTTCACAAGACCAGAAGAGTAACCCCAGCCCGCTTCGTTAAACACTTTTACGATGTGAAGGTTCACGTTTTGGTTTGGCATCACGCCCTTCACGCCTTCAGTATTCGCGATCGCAGCGATTGTGCCCGCTACGTGAGTACCATGCGCGTTGTTGTTGCCAGGATCGCTCCATGATCCTGTGCCGCTATCATTGGTACCAGCAACACGGTTACCGCTCAGATCGTTGTGCGACAAATCGTAGCCAGAATCGATGATACAAACTGTGCGG
>NZ_JAWOTC010000373.1:0-1122 GCF_033338675.1 Vibrio sp. Vb1574 | reverse complement strand
TGCAAAAAGTGTTTTCAATCTCTTGCATATAGGCTACGCACTAGGCATCTCTAGGTAAGCCTTTCTCAACAATTCTAATTAAACGCTTTTTCTTCGTCTCAATCGGTTCTGCATCTACAGAAGGGATATGGTTGAGCTGCTGGGTAAGTGCCCATTCGATGTGCTCATCCAGTAATTTACTTTCACCAAGTCGCGCATTAAGTGCGTCTATCACCCGTTGGCTGTATTCTGCATTACCAAGTGCGACAGATATATTACGTAGCCATTGTTCGTGACCGATACGACGGATAGCAGAACCTTCCATATTTTTTAAGAACGTCGCCTCGTCCCATTGGAATAATTCAACTAAGTCTGGATTGTGAAAGCTTTCCCTGCGATGGAAATCTTCTTGTTCGGTTACGTCTGCATAGCGGTTCCATGGGCAGACGAGTTGGCAGTCATCACAACCGTAGATGCGGTTACCCATCGGTTTGCGGAATTCTTCAGGGATGACACCATCAAACTCTATCGTGAGATAAGAGATACAGCGTCTCGCATCGACAACTTTATCTTCTACAATGGCTTGAGTCGGGCATGACGTAATACACGCTCGGCATTTTTCGCATTGGTCGACACTTGGAGTATCGACTGGTAAAGGTAGGTCAATCAGCAGTTCACCAAGGAAGAACCAAGAACCACACTCTTTATCTAAGATCAGTGAGTGTTTACCTGTCCAACCCAATCCGGCCTTTTGGGCTAAAGGCCGCTCAAGTATTGGCGCAGAGTCGACAAAAGGGCGATAACCAAACTGACCCACTTCTTCTTCTATGAGCTTACCCAACTTGTTGAGCTGCTTTCTGACCAGCTTATGGTAATCACGCCCTAGCGCATAGCGGCTAATATAAGCGTGATTTTTATTCGCGAGATTTGAAGCAAATTGCGCTTCTGGCGGTAGGTAGTCCATCCGGACGCTGATAACGCGAACGGTTCCCGGTAATAACTCATTGGGTCTGGCGCGCATCATTCCGTGACGAGCCATCCAATCCATTGAGCCGTGATAGCCAGCATCTAGCCATTTTTGTAGTGCGGCTTCATGTTCACTAAGATCAACGTCGCAGATGCCCACTTTTTGAAAGCCGAGCT
>NZ_JAWOTC010000372.1:0-1124 GCF_033338675.1 Vibrio sp. Vb1574 | reverse complement strand
GCGACGGTGATCAGCTTACTCACTCGCTGAGGAGCATTGAGCGCAATGTGCGTGGCCACCAAACCACCCAACGACCAACCTAGCCACACTGCTTTCTCTGGCGCGTCTTTTAGTACCATGGCAGCGATTTGTGCGAGGTCTTCACCATGATGCCCAGCGCTAAAACCATATCCAGGAAGATCGACGACATGGACACAAAAATCGGTCTGCAGAGATTCGACCGTTTGCTGCCAAACCGCGCCATTCATCCCCCAGCCATGCAGCAACACCAAATCCGGTCCCTGACCGAACGACTGCCAGTGTAAATTCGTGCTCATGCTCTCAATCTCTCCCACTTATTTTATTCCTTATCGCTTCACTCAAGCGTTAGGCTGTGCAAAATCTAACCTTGAATAAGCGGTATGTTATCTCATCACTGGCAAAACATCATGCATCGTGTGCTCAGCAGTCAATGCGGTTTATGTCGCTTCCCGATTCAGGCTACCGCTCAACCCAATGCGCTGCGTTGGTGTGATCACTGTTATCAATATCTTACGCCAGTAAAACGCTGCCAACGTTGTGGATTGAGCTTAAAAGCAGAGGAAGCGAATATAGAGAGTATTTGCGGCGAGTGCCTCTCCGAGCCTCCACCGTGGCAACAACTATTTACCTTGGGAGACTACGACTTTCCGCTGTCTCGAGAAGTACAACGCTTCAAAGATCACGGACAAACATGGCATGTTCGCGCTTTAACGCAATTGCTTGCCCAGCGCATTTCAACTCCCGCTCCGCTTATCACCACAGTGCCATTGCACTGGCAACGCTACTTGTATCGAGGCTTTAATCAGAGCGACATACTGGCGCGACATTTGGCTGGTCACCTTAATGTGAGGTTTGATAATCACGTGTTTCGCCGCGTAAAACACGTCCAGTCGCAGCGTGGGTACAAGAAATCCAGCCGAGAACAGAATTTAAAAGGCGCTTTCACCTTAAATCAGCCACCAAAGTATAACCACGTCGCAATCGTAGATGATGTGGTCACGACGGGAAGCACGGTTCGACAATTATGTCATTTACTACTTGAAGTTGGCGTAGAAACCGTCGATATTTACTGCATCTGCAGAACCCCTGCTCCTGGTGCTGTC
>NZ_JAWOTC010000371.1:0-1124 GCF_033338675.1 Vibrio sp. Vb1574 | reverse complement strand
AAACACCAACAAAAATGCGCTAAAAATAGCAACACCCATCAACCTAAGTTCATGCTTTACCAACTGCTTTTTCATTATTGCTCCTAACCTAAAATGGTTGTCTGCTAATGATTGAAACACAGCTTCGGATTCGTTCACTGATACAGTTTGAGCAAAAAATAGGTAAACAGTTGGCTAGTGAAGTAATTCTCCGATCGTCTTCACGGCTTCTTCTAGTTCATCGTTGCAGGGTAACGATGTATTAAGCCTCAGGTAGTTCTCATAATCTGTGCCGACAGAAAACAACTTACCGAATGCAACGGTGATGTTGTCTTCCAATAACTTCTGATAAATAGCTTTTCCGCATTTTGATTCCGGCAGTTCAACCCATAAAAAATAGCCGCCCTCTGGCTGTGTGTAATAAATCGATTTAGGAAAGTACTTATCGATCAGTTCAATGAACGTGGATTGTCGCTGCTCAAGATTCTTTCGAAGTTTTCTAAGGTGATTATCATAGCTGTCATTTTGCAAATAATGCGCGATACCTTGTTGGATAGGCGCACTACCTGACAAAGTCGAGATAAGTTGCAGTTTTTGCAGATGTTCATTAAAGCGCTTGTTGACCACCCACCCCAGCCGATAACCCGGGCAAAGACTTTTTGAAAATGATCCGCAATGCAACACGCGATCTTGGGTATCAAAAGTTTTAAGCGAACTTGGTTTCTTGTTAGAAAAATAGAGCTCTGAATACACATCGTCTTCAATCAAATACACATCGTGTTTATCAGCAAGCTCGACGATGCGCTGCTTCTGCTCATCGTTTAATGACATTCCGGTTGGGTTGTGAAAGTTCGTCATCAACCAACACGCGCGAACATCATGGTCAGTAAAAGCCGCTTCAATTTGTTGCAAAGAGTGCCCGATACGCGGGTCTACTGAGATTTCTATCGCCTTTAAACCCAAACGTTCTATCGCTTGAAGCGCTCCGTAAAATGTTGGCGATTCAACCACGATAGTATCTCCCGGTTGTGTCACGGCCTGAAGGCTCAAATTCAACGCTTCTAACGCCCCTGAAGTAATGACAATGTCATCATGGGTTAACACCATACCTTGTTGAATGTAACGTTGAGCAATCAAACGACGCA
>NZ_JAWOTC010000370.1:0-1126 GCF_033338675.1 Vibrio sp. Vb1574 | reverse complement strand
GCTATCGGTGGTAGCGGCTCTCAAGAGTTCCACGTACTTGCAGACAGCGGCGAAGACCTAATTGCATTCTCTACTGAGTCTGATTACGCAGCGAACATCGAAAAAGCAGAAGCGTTAGCGCCTGCTGTAGAACGCGCAGAACCAACTCAAGAAATGACACTAGTTGATACTCCAAACGCGAAAACAATCGCAGAGTTGGTTGAGCAACACGGTCTACCTATCGAGAAGACGGTTAAAACGCGATTTGTTAAAGCGTCTGACGAAATCGATGCACCAATCATTGCGTTGATCGTTCGTGGTGACCACGAGCTAAACGAAGTGAAAGCAGAAAACCTACCTCAAGTGGCTTCTCCACTAGAGATGGCATCAGAAGAAGAAATTCGTGAACTGATCGGTGCTGGCCCTGGTTCTCTTGGCCCTGTAGGCCTAGAACTGCCATTCATCGTTGACCGCAGCGTAGCAGTCATGAGCGACTTTGGCGCTGGCGCAAACATCGACGGTAAACACTACTTCGGTATTAACTGGGGTCGTGACGTTGAACTGGGTCAAGTAGAAGATCTGCGTAACGTAGTGGAAGGTGATCCAAGCCCATGTGGTAAAGGTACGCTAATGCTGAAACGTGGTATCGAAGTTGGTCATATCTTCCAACTTGGTAACGTTTACTCAGAAGCAATGAACTGTAGCGTTCTTGGCCCTGACGGTAAAAACGTAATCCTAGAGATGGGTTGTTACGGCATCGGTGTATCGCGTGTTGTTGCTTCTGCGATTGAACAGAACCACGACAAATACGGCATCATTTGGCCAGACGCAATTGCACCTTTCCAAGTAGCAATCGTGCCAATGAACATGCACAAATCTGAGCGCGTAAAAGAAGCAGCAGAGAAGCTATACGCGGAACTAACTGCTATGGGCATCGAAGTTCTATTTGATGACCGTAAAGAACGTCCAGGTGTGATGTTCTCTGACATCGAGTTGATCGGTATCCCTCACACTATCGTGATTGGCGATCGCAGCATGGATGAAGGTAACTTCGAATACAAAAACCGTCGTACTGGCGAGAAAACTCCAGTAGCGATGGCGGATATTGTTGAGCACGTTAAATCTCAACTTAAATAAACGCCTAAAA
>NZ_JAWOTC010000369.1:0-1127 GCF_033338675.1 Vibrio sp. Vb1574 | reverse complement strand
AACGACTCGCTCAATCGTTAAACGTTTCACCTCGCGTGCATTTTCACGGAGTCGTATCCGATATCCCTCTCTTTCTCAGCGATATGGATATCTACGTGCAATCTTCCCACGTTGAAGGATTTGGGCTCGCCGCCGTAGAAGCGATGGCAGCAGGTTTGCCCGTACTCTCGTCCGATGTACCGGGATTAGATGAGGTTACCGGCAGCTCAGAATATCTGTTCGAAGTCGGTGATAGCAATCGGCTTGCACAAAAGGTTGCAGAGCTTTGCGAAGACGCGGCTCTTTACAATTCGGCAAGTCATTATTCCGTCAACCGAGCCAAACTCTACACCATCGACAAATTTCGAGAGGGCTATTATGGAATCTACCAACAGCTCTGTACCGATAAGTAATACCGTTCCACTCCTTGCAGCTATTACTCTGGCACTGTTTTTTGTCCCAGTGAAATTCGCTGTAGGTGGCGTGGCACTTGCGCCTTCCGATATCGCAAGTTTGCTTTCTGTTGGCTTAATCGCCTTGATCATTTTAGAAGGAAGAGCAAAGCAACTGTTGCACCCATGTATCGGATTCTTGGTGCTGTTTACTGGATATGTATTTATCAATGGTTTGTTGAACAGAGTGCCTTTGGCCCCACTATTGATCGAAACCGTTCAGTGGCTAGCCATTCTTTGTCTACTGAGCTTACTTTACGCTTACGGAGCATTTGATGATGAGCGAGTGATGGTCTATTTCACCTACCTACTTTTTATCATCTGTGGTCTAGTCGCAGCGTGGCACTTCGCCCAAGGCTATCAAAGCGGATTTAAATTACTCGGAGTCAGTAAATACGGATTTGGAGTGTTGTGCTCGCTACTCTATTTGTATCGCGACAAAATTCGCCTGTTCCCTTTTTTGATGCTAGTTGCATTTTCGCTACTCGTGTTATCTCAAGAACGAAAAGCTCTGCTGGGCTTTTGTTTGCTGTTTTTTCTCGATCAGATTTTTATTAAAAACTGGATGCGAAAAACCATCAGTGAAACCTATACATGGATGCTTCTCTTGGCGTTGGCATTTGTGGTTATTGGAACAGTCTCCACCACGCTCTACGTCGGTTTTGATGCTCTTGCCGATAAACTGGAGATCACTCA
>NZ_JAWOTC010000368.1:0-1128 GCF_033338675.1 Vibrio sp. Vb1574 | reverse complement strand
TTATTACATGAGAACCGACAAGGTAGCCAGGGGGCACATTGACACCAAGATGCACCGGATGAGTAAACGTCAGTTTGGAGAAATCGTCCGCAGCTTTTTCTAAAACGTAGTCAGTCAGCAACGATACTAACCCGTTCTGTTCTGCCGCAGGAACAAATTCATCTGGAGCAATAAAACCTTTTTGTTGATGCTCCCATCGTATCAGCGCTTCGTAACCAAACACGCGTCCGCTTTCAACATCAATTTGAGGTTGGTAATACAAGGTTAATTCGTTTTTTTTCAGGGCTTTTTTTAGTTCTGCAAGAAGGTTTCTTTTCGGATCGACAAACTTGTTTAACGCGTATAGGCAAAGATAAATCATCGCGATAATAGGCACCGAATAGATGATGTAAGAAATCAATTTTTGCTCGACAAACAAGTCGCTAGCTTCCGCGAGTGCTTGGTATTCAAATACCTTAGATTCATTAAAAGCAATCGGGTTTGTACCTTTTCTGGATGCGCCAGCGGGCACCACGTCGTCATGAATAAACAAAGCTGACCGCTTGAGGCGTAAATCGTTGTTAAATCCAATTGTCGCGCCAAAATAGTCTCTATCAATGATGGTGATGGCTTTATATGTCTGCTGCCCTTGAGTCACCACTAGCAGCAATGGTTCATCTAAGCCGGTTATCTGGCCGAAGGTTAAGGCATGATTGGGCCTGAAGGTTAAGTATTCAGAAAGCGGTTTGGATAAGTGTCCAAGCTTCGATGAGCAAATGATCTCATCGCCTTTGACAATGAGCATTTCATCGATGTCTCGCTCAAACATCAAGTTTTGCTGCAACTGCTCACACCGTTCTGGATGAATAAGCGCAGTTCGGTTTTCAGTCTCAATTTGAAAGAGAATTTCATCCGCGATTTGTATGTTCTTTTCGAGCAAGTGATCGAGGTTACTTTGCACACTCTCGTGTGCCAAATACAAAACCTCCGCAAATACCAAAGGAAGTGGCAGAAAAAAGATAGCAGCTTTCTTAAGAAGCATTTTATTCAGCATATAAAAGCGACCTTTTATAAACCGATTGACTCAGATGGTATCGAGAAAACGATACCCACCAGCAACTCACGTTTACAATATTATTCATTAGATTT
>NZ_JAWOTC010000367.1:0-1129 GCF_033338675.1 Vibrio sp. Vb1574 | reverse complement strand
AGCCTTTTAACATAAATATAACAAACTGTGTCGAAATCGTATTTTTTGTGATTTTTCGTAAAGTTGTTCGATATTTGCAATGGGACGCAAGGAAGCTCGCGCAAGCGTAGCGGCTGAGCAGAGGAGAGATCTTTTGAAAAGATTAGCGACTACTCTAGCCATACCACTGAGTGTGATTTTAATCACATTCTCCTCCTACGGTTGGTCAAAGGACAATGAACTCAACATGACCAAAGGGGTCACGGCGATAAGCGAGCAAGTGTATGAATTACATATGCTCATTTTCTACATTTGTTGCGCGATAGCTCTGGTTGTTTTTGGTGTTATGTTCTATGCCATCATCCGTCATCGCAAATCAAAAGGTGCAGTTGCCGCGCATTTCCACGAAAGCACCAAAGTAGAAATTATTTGGACTGTTATCCCTATCATCATTCTTGTCGCGATGGCGATTCCCGCAACGAAAACTTTAGTCGCAATGGAAGACACTAGCCAATCGGATATCACCATTCAAATCACAGGTTCGCAATGGAAGTGGCATTACAGCTACTTTGGTGAAGATGTGGAATTTTTCAGCTTGCTCGCAACCAGCCAAAAGCAGATTGACGGTATAGAGATGAAAGGCGCGCATTACTTGCTTGAAGTGGATAACCCGCTCGTGCTCCCTGTGAATCGTAAAGTGCGATTTTTACTGACCTCAGACGATGTGATTCACTCTTGGTGGGTACCTGATTTCGCCGTGAAAAAAGACACCATCCCGGGTTTCATCAACGAGGCTTGGACGCGAATTGATGAGCCGGGCGTTTATCGTGGTCAGTGTGCAGAGCTTTGTGGACGAGCTCATGGCTTTATGCCAATCGTAGTCCATGCCATGCCGGAAGATGAATTCGATCAGTGGCGCGCGGGGAAGAAAGAAGAAATAGCGATGCAAAAAGCCGCGGCGCAAGAGGCGCTAACTCAAGACTTGTCGATGGATGAGCTCATGGCGCAAGGCGAAGCGATTTACTCGGCGCGTTGTGCTGTTTGTCACCAAGCTAATGGTGAGGGTATTCCGGGGGCGTTCCCTTCAATTAAAGGCAGTCCTGTCGCGACAGGTGATATCACCGAACATATCGGCGTGGTTGTTGATGGC
>NZ_JAWOTC010000366.1:0-1129 GCF_033338675.1 Vibrio sp. Vb1574 | reverse complement strand
GATCGCCACCCACTTCAGTCCAAGCTAGACCAGTAACTTGACCAATTCGGTTGCTTTCATCAGCTTTCCCGTAATCGAAACGTTGAACACCTAAGTACTCTTTTAGGTTGTCCATCGTTACCGTCACTGATTTGATGTCTTTATCTAGCAGGATGTTCTTCACTGCTTTGCGGCAGATCTTAGAAATCTCACGCTCAAGACCACGCACACCCGCTTCACGAGTGTAGTAACGGATAATACCGATGATTGCTGAATCTTCGATGACTATCTCGTTTGGTTTCAAGCCATTACGTTGCACTTGTTTTTCAACAAGGTGACGCTTCGCAATGTTTAGTTTTTCATCTTCGGTGTAACCGGATAGACGAATCACTTCCATACGATCAAGTAACGGACCAGGAATATTCATCGAGTTAGACGTTGCAACAAACATCACATCAGACAAGTCGTAATCCACTTCTAGGTAGTGGTCGTTGAATGAGTTGTTTTGTTCAGGGTCTAATACTTCAAGCAACGCTGAAGCCGGGTCACCACGCATGTCTGAAGACATTTTGTCGATTTCATCCAGAAGGAAGAGAGGGTTTTTCACACCAACTTTCGACATTTTCTGAATCAGCTTACCTGGCAATGAACCAATGTAAGTACGACGGTGGCCTCGAATCTCTGCTTCATCACGCACGCCACCTAGGGCCATACGTACGTATTTACGACCAGTAGCAGATGCAATTGAGCGGCCAAGCGATGTTTTACCCACGCCTGGAGGACCAACAAGACAAAGGATTGGACCTTTTAGCTTGTTAATGCGGTTTTGAACTGCCAAGTACTCCAGAATACGCTCTTTCACACGCTCTAGACCATAATGATCTTCGTTCAAAATCTCTTCCGCTTTCGCGAGATTTTTCTTCACTTTAGAACGCTTAGTCCAAGGTACGCTTACCATCCAGTCGATGTAGCTACGAACCACGGTCGCCTCTGCGGACATTGGAGACATCATCTTAAGCTTTTGCAGCTCTTGCTCTGTCTTTTCACGTGCTTCTTGCGGCATTTTTGATTCGTCGATCTTCTTTTGCAGAGTCTCAAACTCATCAGGAGCGTCTTCCATCTCACCCAGCTCTTTCTGAATCGCTTTCAT
>NZ_JAWOTC010000365.1:0-1131 GCF_033338675.1 Vibrio sp. Vb1574 | reverse complement strand
TGAGATCGAAATTCGAGACCCGTTGAACCTGATTCAGTTAGCACTGACGTAGGGAACTATGCACACTTTGCCTTTCGCCGCCTCTCTTTGGCGAGTGAAACGATCGAACAATCGATCTGCCCACAGCGGTCAAAGTCAGTTCCTATACGTCTTGTAGTAGGAGCGACCATGACGCAGCAATCACAGCCTTATTCACATCAGACGCCAGCCTTACCTACCCCTATCGTATTGACCATCGCAGGCTCCGACAGTGGCGGCGGCGCAGGTATTCAAGCAGACATCAAAGCGATGTCGGCAACAGGCAGTTTTGCATGCTCGGTCATTACCGCCATCACTTCGCAAAACACGCAAGGCGTTTCTGCCATTTTCCCTATCCCACTTGATCACGTTGAAAGCCAACTCGATGCGGTGTTTACCGATCTCAATATTGTGGCGGTAAAAGTCGGCATGCTGGCGGATTCGAACATCATCAAAGTGGTGGCAAGCAAGATCAGACAGTACCAGCCTAAACATCTTGTGATAGATCCCGTCATGGTCGCCACCAGCGGCGATTTGCTACTTGAGCAATCAGCAATCAGCACATTAAAAGAAGAACTAATTCCACTGGCAGACATCATCACTCCTAACCTGCCAGAGGGTGCCGCACTGACAGGTAAGCCTGTACCTCAATCTGAGGCAGAAATGAGTGACATGATTGACGACCTTCGTGCGCTTGGTGCCAAAGCCATTCTGCTCAAAGGCGGTCACCTTGAAGAAGATGAAAACAGCAACGATCTGCTGATCATGCAAAACAGTGCCGAGTTAATCAGCGCCAAGCGTTTCCCAACCCAAAACACCCACGGTACGGGCTGTACACTGTCTTCCGCTATTGCGTCTTACCTTGGTCAAGGCAACAACCTGCACAAAGCCGTGCATTTAGGAAAACAGTACATCAGCCAAGCCATCGCTCATGCGGATGAATTGGATGTCGGTAAAGGTCACGGCCCTGTGAACCACTTTTTTGCAGGTCACACGCATGTGCGCTAATGCACTCGGCATTCAGCTTAACGAGGCAAGTCTGCAATACAAAGACAGCCAAACACCAACATTAGCAGGGTTGAGTATGACCATCCCTGCCAGTCAATGGACTGT
>NZ_JAWOTC010000364.1:0-1133 GCF_033338675.1 Vibrio sp. Vb1574 | reverse complement strand
TCACGTATTACTTAGATCGCCCAGACGTACTGGCAAAATACACAACCAAAGTCATTGCAGATAAAGCAACATATCCATACTTGCTCAGCAATGGTAACCGTATTGCACAAGGCGAAGCAGAGAACGGTCGTCATTGGGTGCAATGGCAAGATCCACATCCAAAACCAGCTTATCTATTTGCGCTTGTCGCTGGTGACTTTGATGTTCTTCGCGATAAATACACCACAATGTCTGGTCGCAACGTTGACCTAGAAATCTTTGTCGATAAAGGCAACTTAGACCGAGCGGGTCACGCGATGACATCGCTAATCAACTCAATGAAGTGGGACGAAGAACGCTTTGGTCTAGAATACGACCTCGATATTTACATGATCGTGGCGGTTGATTTCTTCAACATGGGCGCTATGGAGAACAAAGGCCTAAATATCTTTAACTCTAAGTTTGTTCTGGCGAATGACCAAACGGCGACAGACCGAGATTACTTGGGTATTGAAGCTGTGATTGGCCATGAATACTTCCATAACTGGACAGGCAACCGCGTGACTTGCCGTGATTGGTTCCAGCTGAGCCTAAAAGAAGGTTTGACGGTGTTCCGTGATCAAGAGTTTTCTTCTGACTTAGGTTCACGTGCGGTAAATCGAATCGACAACGTGCGCATTATTCGTGGCCCTCAGTTTGCTGAAGATGCAAGCCCAATGTCACACCCAATTCGTCCTGACAAAGTTATTGAAATGAATAACTTTTATACGCTGACCGTTTATGAAAAGGGCAGTGAAGTGATTCGTATGTACCACACTTTGCTTGGCGAGGAAGGCTTCCAAAAAGGTATGAAGCTTTACTTTGAGCGTCACGACGGTACAGCGGCAACATGTGAAGACTTCGTTTCTGCAATGGAAGATGCAACGGGCGTTGACCTTAAGCAATTCCGTCTATGGTATAGCCAATCTGGTACACCAACACTTCGTGTAAACAGCGAATACAACGCTGAAGCCAAAACTTACGCTCTAACAGTTGAGCAATTTACTGAAGCAACGCAAGACCAAGCAGAAAAACAAGCACTGCACATTCCATTCGATATCGAGCTGTATGATTCGAAAGGTCAGATTATCCCACTTACCATTAATGGCGAATCA
>NZ_JAWOTC010000363.1:0-1135 GCF_033338675.1 Vibrio sp. Vb1574 | reverse complement strand
TTCTTTCAACACTTTGTACATCGCGTGCAACTCTTCAAGATGCGACACGAGTGGCTGGTAGCGTTCACGCAGTTCTTCATCACCTTCAAGAATCGCGCTCACTTTGCTATATGTGAGACGAGCGTGGGAATTCATTACCGCTTCGTAGTGCTTGTAGCTTGAGAGCTTACCGCTTTCAGAAATGGTCATCTCACAAACCATACACAAGCGATCCACTTGCGGGTTAAGCGAACACAAACCGTTTGAAAGCACTTCAGGCAACATTGGGACAACTTGCGATGGGAAGTACACAGAGTTACCACGGTTGATGGCTTCTTTGTGTAACGCTTAGTCTGGGCGCACGTAGTAGCTTACGTCTGCGATTGCGACCCAAAGACGCCAACCACCATCTTTTTTCTTCTCACAGAAAACGGCGTCATCGAAGTCTCGCGCATCTTCACCGTCAATGGTAACGAGCGGCAATTCACGCAAGTCAACACGGCCAACTTTCGCTTCTTCAGGCACTTCTTCGCCCAAGTTTACGATTTGTTTTTCGACCGCTTCTGGCCACTCATAAGGGATTTGATGGGTGCGAATTGCGATTTGTGTTTCCATACCTGGCGCCATATTTTCGCCAAGAACTTCAACCACTTTACCCATCATGCCACGCGAGCGAGAACCACGATCGGTAATTTCAATCACCACGACATTACCCATACGAGCGCCAGCTTTATGCTCGTTCGGGATCAGAATATCTTGGCTGATGCGCGAATCATCCGGCACAACATATGAGTAGCCGTACTCAAGGAAGAAGCGGCCAACAATCTGGCTATTGCGCTCTTCAAGTACGCGAACTAAGCGACCTTCACGACGACCACGCTTGCTGTTGTCTGTTGGTTGCACCAGCACGAAATCACCATGAATGATGTTCTTCATTTGGTGATGTGGCAGCAAAATATCATCGTCCTTGCCGACGCTGCCTTCTGGACGTACCCAACCGTGACCATCTTTGTGGCCAATCACGTAACCTTTCACCATTTCAAGTTTTTCAGGCAATGCATAGCACTGACGGCGGGTAAACACCAGTTGACCATCTCGTTCCATGGCACGTAAACGGCGGCGCAACCCTTCGTATTGCTCTTCGCCCGCTAACTTT
>NZ_JAWOTC010000362.1:0-1136 GCF_033338675.1 Vibrio sp. Vb1574 | reverse complement strand
TTCCCAATGCGGGAAGTGTTTGCGAACTAGGGCGTTCAACTCAAGTTCAAAGGCAGATACATCAGCTAAACCGCGTTCAAGCTCTGTTAAGCTTTCTTTCACCATGCCAGCGCCAACGGTCACATTAGTTAGGCGATCGATGATGATAAAACCACCGGTATCTGCGCAGTCTTGGTAATTGTCCAAAGCTACTGATTCATTGAGCGACCACTCACACAAACCAATGCCATTTAGAGGCAGTTCCGCAGCGCCATGCGTCGACAAGTTATTGATGTCGTACTGGTGACGAATCGACTCTACGTGACCAACGGTCTTCTTACCTGCAATCTTGATGTCGTAATCACGACCAGGTTGCAACGGCTGCTCAGTCATCCACACCACATCGGCAAGCAAATGGTTGGTGGTTTGTACTTGCGCATTCTCAAGCACGATCAAATCACCACGGCTGATGTCAATTTCATCATTCAGAGTCAGCGTAACGGCTAGACCAGCTTGCGCTTCTTCAATGTCGCCATCGAAGGTCACAATGCGAGCGACAGTCGACGTTTTACCTGACGGCAATGCTTTGATGGCATCACCGACTTTCACAGAGCCAGACGACACCGTGCCCGCAAAGCCACGGAAATCAAGGTTAGGACGATTCACGTACTGAACAGGGAAACGGAATTCACCCGCACCTTTTTCGTAGTCGACATCCACCGTTTCTAGCAACTCAAGCAACGATGGACCTTCAAACCAGTTCAGGTTCTGTCCTTTATCCACTACGTTGTCGCCTTCCAGCGCTGAAATCGGGATAATTTGAATATCAATATCGCCAGTTAGATTTTCAGAAAACTTCAGGTATTCATCACGAATTTCTTCGAAGCGCGCTTGTGAGTAATCCACCAAATCCATCTTGTTGATTGCGACAACAAAATGTTTCAAGCCCAATAGGTTTGAAATGAAAGAGTGACGACGCGTCTGATCCAAAATGCCTTTACGGGCATCGACCAAGATCACCGCTAAATCACACGTCGATGCGCCTGTCGCCATGTTGCGCGTGTACTGCTCATGTCCAGGGGTATCAGCAATGATGAACTTACGCTTTTGCGTCGAGAAGTAACGGTAAGCAACATCGATTGTGATGCCTTGTTCAC
>NZ_JAWOTC010000361.1:0-1140 GCF_033338675.1 Vibrio sp. Vb1574 | reverse complement strand
AAAACTGACGGAAGAAATGGGTGAGCTTTCATCAGAAATCATCAAAGTCAATTTTGCTAAAGCTTCGGATATTGCAGAGATGATCAATGGTGAAGGCAACATTAGCATGTTGTCAGAGCGTGGCAGTATGACCATTGATGAGCGAACCAATTCGCTATTAATCAGAGAATTGCCAGAGAACATCGCCGTTATTCGTGAAATCATTGAATCGCTCGATATCCCAGTCAAACAAGTACAAATTGAAGCCCGAATTGTCACCATCAGTGAGGGTAACATGGATGAGTTAGGTATTCGTTGGGGCTTCACATCTATTAATGGTAATAACACCGTTGGTGGCTCTATTGAGAACAACCTAGCGACAATTGGTTTGTACGAAGGTGGTGGTGATGGCGAAGGTGAAGAGGGTGGTGATGGTGTTGGTATCGATGATTTCCTTAATGTGAATTTAGCAGCGACCAACCCGAATGCGGCGAGTATTGCGTTCCAAGTGGCAAAGTTAGGTTCTGATACATTATTGGACTTAGAGCTGTCTGCATTGCAGCAAGAATCAAAAGCAGAAATCATTTCGAGCCCACGATTGATCACGACCAATAAGAAGCCCGCGTACATTGAACAAGGTACCGAAATTCCTTATCTAGAATCTTCATCGAGTGGTGCAACGTCAGTGGCCTTTAAAAAAGCGGTGTTGAGCTTGAAGGTGACACCGCAGATCACACCTGACAATCGTTTAGTGTTGGATCTGAGTGTGACCCAAGACCGACCTGGTAAGGTAGTGAAAACGGGCACAGGAGAGGCAATGGCAATTGATACGCAGCGCATTGGCACCCAAGTTCTGGTGAATAATGGTGAGACGGTTGTGCTCGGTGGTATTTTCCAGCACAGCATTACTAACTCAGTGGATAAAGTGCCATTGTTGGGCGATCTGCCGCTATTAGGCGCACTTTTCCGCCGAAGTTACGAAAACGTTGGTAAAAGTGAGTTGCTAATTTTCGTTACGCCTAAGGTCGTTATTCAGTAGTGGCTATCAAGTAAATAGGCGATTAGATCAAAAATAAAGTTGCATTAGTGGCACCATGCTTGGATAATTTCGGGTCTTATCACGAATTATCTGTGAGGAACTGGTGCCACAAGCCTTGTAGA
>NZ_JAWOTC010000360.1:0-1141 GCF_033338675.1 Vibrio sp. Vb1574 | reverse complement strand
TGCAAAATGCAGGCGCATCGGTTATTGCTGCAGCCGATCCATGTTTAATGCCAAAAGCCGCGAAAAACGAAGTTGAGATTGCGGGCATGAAAGCCTGTCATATCCGCGACGGTGTAGCGATGAGCAAATTCCTTTGCTGGCTAGATGCCGAAGTGGCTGCTGGCAATCTTCATGATGAAGCTACACTGGCTGATCGCCTAGAAGCATTCCGTAAAGAAGACCCAACGCTGATGGATCTGAGCTTTGATACCATTTCTGCGGCAGGCGGCAATGCTGCTATGTGTCACTACAATCATGAGAACCAACCTGAACCAGGTAAGCTAGAGTTGAACACACTTTACCTTGTTGATTCAGGCGGTCAGTACCTAGATGGCACAACCGACATTACACGCACCATCGCGATTGGTCAGCCATCAGCAGAAATGATCAAGCAGTTCACTCTCGCGCTGAAAGGTCATATCGGTGTGGCACGTGCCCGCTTCCCGAAAGGTACTCGTGGTTACCAAATCGATACATTGGCTCGCCAACATCTCTGGGCGGAAGGTTATGACTACGACCACGGTACTGGCCACGGTGTAGGTCACTTCCTAAGTGTGCATGAAGGTCCGGCAAGCATCTCTAAGAAACAAATTGATGTGCCGCTAACTGAAGGCATGGTGCTATCAAATGAGCCTGGTTACTACCGTGCAGATGCGTTCGGTATCCGTATCGAAAACCTAGAGCTCGTAGTTGAAACACCGACTAACGGTGACTTCCCTGTTCTATCATTCGAATCATTGACGCGCTGTCCAATCGATAAACGTAATATCAATGTCGATATGCTGACTCGTCCAGAACTTGCTTGGTTGAACGACTACCATCAAAAAGTATGGGAACAAATCAGCCCGCTTGTTGAAGGCGAAGTAAAAGAATGGCTACGCGAAGCAACTCTGCCGTTGGCTCACTCTTAAACAAAAGTGCGAACATCTATTAAAGATAAAATAGAAAAGGCTCTCCAGTTGGAGAGCCTTTTTTAGGGCTAAATTCGTAAATCGCATTCCATAAATCACATCCATGAAACTCAAAGCTAAGCGTTCATTCAATCACAATGTTTCACGTGAAACATGCCAATGGCACAGTAAACGCCTCGGTTAACCGGAGT
>NZ_JAWOTC010000359.1:0-1143 GCF_033338675.1 Vibrio sp. Vb1574 | reverse complement strand
AGTCGCAGTCGTAAACTGAAAAAGTTATTCCAAGAATACAATGTGCCAAGCTGGTTACGTCGTCAGATCCCGATTTTGATGTACAAAGACCAAGTTGTTGCAGTCGCAGACTTGTTTGTGGATCAAACATTTAGTGGCCAAGACTGTGAACTCATTTGGCGCAAGCCTTTGTAATTCATGTCACAATATCGACCATAACTATCTCAAATAAAAAACGATTAGGTGAAGCAATGAAGAGAGTAATGATCGGTGCAGTGGCTGCACTAACCATGTTGAGTGGCCAAGCTCTGGCGGGTGATGCCGCTGCGGGACAAGCTAAAGCTGCAGTATGTGCGGCATGTCATGGCGCAGACGGTAACGCGACGATTCCAGGCTACCCAAATTTGAAAGGGCAAAACGAGCAGTACATCGTGAGCTCAATCAAGGCTTACAAAAACAAAGAACGTAGCGGTGGTCTTGCTGCAGTAATGCAGGCTCAGGCGTCGCTGCTTTCTGATGACGATATTGCAAACCTTGCCGCTTACTACTCAAGTTTGAAGTAAGTAAAAAGCGCATTAACGCGTCGTTATCTTATTTCTACAAAACCAGAGCATTGCTCTGGTTTTGTTTTATCTCGACTTAATAAACCTTATTGGGCTCAGGATTTTAGCCGATGAAGCAGAGACAAACATTGAATGTTATGAGACGCTAAACGATAATATGCGCAAACGATTGAAGCTTAAGGGATGAACATGAAAAAGATTGAAGCGATTATCAAGCCATTTAAATTGGATGATGTTCGAGAAGCACTTGCTGAAGTAGGCATCACAGGGATGACCGTTTCTGAAGTGAAAGGTTTTGGTCGTCAGAAAGGCCACACTGAGCTATACCGCGGTGCGGAATACATGGTGGACTTCCTACCAAAAGTGAAACTGGAAATTGTTGTTACTGAAGATGTAGCAGACAAATGCGTAGAAACCATCATCGAAACCGCGCAAACAGGTAAGATTGGCGATGGTAAAATTTTCGTAACGGATGTTGAGCGTGTGGTTCGTATCCGTACTGGTGAAGAAGACGAAGACGCGATTTAAGATTTCACTACAATTGCATTTTTGATTAAGCTAAAAGGGAGCCCAATAAGGCTCCTTTTTTATTTCATGCATT
>NZ_JAWOTC010000358.1:0-1144 GCF_033338675.1 Vibrio sp. Vb1574 | reverse complement strand
TAGTCCCCTATTTTCAGACCATTCGTGACAAATTGAACTGTATTTCCCACCAAAGTTGCATCGGCAGCAAAACGAGAAGCGTCGTCGCGTCGAATGTCAATTTGCCAGTCAATCCCCTCTTTATTGGTGGTATCACTCAAATTAGTCAGTGCTGGGTTGCTATCAGCCCAAAGCCTAACGAGCTTCGCGGCGTCATCTAGCTCGCCTATACTCCTACTTCGAGAAGAAACTTCAATCACCAAATCATGTTCAACCGGAGGGCCGGCATCCGGGAATTTGTACTCTAACTCAACGCCATAAAATTGGTCGGTGGTAGCTTTTAGCTCTTCAATGATCGTTTTGACTTCACGACGATATTGCCAATCCACAGGAGTTATTTGAATCTGACCGATTTCGTCACCATTATCGCTCGATCCAGTGCGAGTGTAGACACTTTCAAACTCATCATGACCCAGCATGACCTTTTCAATTTCTCGCATTACGATATCTTTCTCATTAATGGAAAGATCCCCGTAAGAGCGTACTTTTACGGTGAAAAATGGCGGATCGCCTTCAGGGAAAAACGCAGCTCCTTACCCCGCTTTACTGTAAGTAAATCCAACACCACCCGCCAGCAATACCGCGCTCAGCAGCACTTTCCAAGGATGTTGAATCGCCACAAACAAGGTTTTGTACTACAGCTTGGTAATTCCTGTCGCTTTCTCAAAGTTTCCGTTGTGCAACGCCACCATTTCTTGTTGGGCTTTAGGATTGATAACCTGAGGTTTACCAATAATGCCGCCAATAACAGGCACAAATAGCAAAGCCATCACCAATGACGCCGCTAACGTCGCGATTAGCGTTAACGGTAAGTACTTCATAAACTCACCGGTAATATCCGGCCAAAAAAGAAGCGGAGCAAATGCCGCCAACGTAGTCGCGGTAGAGGCGGTGATCGGCCATGCCATGCGTTTAGCTGCGTCTCGGTATGCCTCTTTACGCGGCGTGCCTTCTTGCATTCTCCGATCGGCAAACTCAGTGACGACGATTGCACCATCCACCAGCATGCCGACCGCCATGATTAAGGCAAACAGCACCACGATGTTTACGGTAAGACCAAAAACCGAGAGGACTAACAACCCCGTTAAGAAAGAGCCTGGAATAG
>NZ_JAWOTC010000357.1:0-1144 GCF_033338675.1 Vibrio sp. Vb1574 | reverse complement strand
CTCTCAATGAAGGCCATATTGTCTGTATCTTCCCTGAAGGGCGATTGACCTCCGATGGCGAAATGAACGACTTCATGCGTGGCATCGACATTATTCTGCGTCGAAGCCCGGTACCTGTGATTCCGATGGCATTGAAAGGATTGTGGGGCAGTTATTTTAGCCGCGCTAAAGGACGAGCATGCAGAGGGTTCCCGACTCGCTTCTGGTCCAAATTGGAAATTGAAGCTGGCGAACCGGTAGATCCTAGCTCAGCCACCGCACAAACTATGTTCGAAAAAGTGCACGCATTGCGCGGAGATTGGCGATAAACAAAACGTTGAGAATTATTTGAGCACACGTTTAGATTATCTGAACGTGTGTTCAAATCATTAAGACAAACTGACCAGATACAGTGCGATATACTCTCGCTTTCACTAACGACAATGAATCATAAATCTTGAACAGAAAGTACATCCCCTTTGGACTGGCACTGCTTTTTTGCTTAACTCCTTTTGTGTCATCCCCTATTGCACTTGTTATTGGCTTCTTACTTGCCAGCTTTGGCTTAGTTCCTACTGAGTTACCCATCGCCTCTTTCACCAAAAAACTGCTTTCTTATTCTATTATCGGTTTAGGGTTTGGTATCAATTTTGAACAGGCATTGTCTGTTACGTCAGATGGTATCGGGCTAATTATCGCTACGATTGTCGGCACACTCGTCATTGGCTCACTCATCGCCAAAGCGATCAAACTCGAAACGACGACTGCGTATCTCATTTCATCCGGAACTGCGATATGTGGTGGCAGCGCAATTGCTGCGGTCGCACCAGCAATCAGAGCCAAAGATGAACAAATAGGTTTGGCACTCGCTACCGTTTTTGTACTCAACTCTCTAGCGTTGTTCATCTTCCCCGTCATTGGTCATGCGTTAAACCTAGACCAACACACCTTTGGGACATGGGCGGCAATTGCGATTCATGATACTTCGTCTGTTGTTGGCGCTGCCTCTGCCTACGGTGAAGAGGCACTGACAACTGCAACCACGCTCAAACTGGCGCGAGCCTTGTGGATCATTCCTGTTGCTTTGATTAGCGCCGTGATTCTCTCACGTTGGAACAAAGAGCACGGTTCGACAAAGTTAGTGATTCCTTACTTCATTTTCTGG
>NZ_JAWOTC010000356.1:0-1145 GCF_033338675.1 Vibrio sp. Vb1574 | reverse complement strand
TCGCGAGATAACGGATAAAATAGAAAGGGTTGGACAATGTCCAACCCTTTTTTGTACCTATCGGATCGCTTATGGAATCGCTTTACCAGCAGTTTTCTCATGTATTGAACACCTATTATCAGCCTCAAACGAAGGTCGTTGTCGCGTTTAGTGGTGGTGTGGACTCGCGCTTGTTACTTGAGTTACTTCGCCGTTATCGAGAAGAAAACTCCCTCTCTTGCCACGCGGTTTATGTTCATCATGGTTTGAGTGAAAATGCGGACATTTGGGCCGATAAGTGTCAAGTATGGGCGAAACAAGCAGGTATTTCGTGCTCGGTAGAGCGTGTGAACCTAGACACCAATAGTGGTGAGAGCATTGAATTGCTGGCACGTGAAGCGCGCTATGAAGCTCTGGCTCGTCATATCAATCGTGGCGACTTATTGCTAACAGGTCAGCATGCCGACGACCAAGTCGAAACCTTTTTACTCGCGTTGAAACGTGGAAGTGGACCTAAGGGTTTATCTTCGATGGCAGAAACTATGCCGTTTGCTGGTGGCACATTAGTTCGTCCGCTACTTAACACCAAGCGCGAGCAGATAGAAGCGACGGCGAAGAACATTGGTTTGGAATGGGTAGAAGACGAAAGTAACCAAGACACGCGCTACGATCGAAATTTTTTACGTCATCGTATCGTCCCTGAGTTGTCTGAGCGTTGGCCGAGTATTCATCAAGCGGTGCAACGAAGCGCAAGCTTATGTGCTCAGCAAGAAGCGTTATTGGATGAGCTCCTAGGTTCGGTGTTTGCGCGTGCTCTACAGGCGGATTTGAGCTTAAGTATTGATGAGTTAGCTATCCATAGTGAATTAGCGCAAGCGCGTTTGATTCGTATGTGGTTGAGTAAACTGAATGCCAATATGCCGAGTCAAACTCAATTGCGCTTGATTTGGCAAGAAGTGGCATTGGCGCAACAAGATGCCAATCCAAAGCTTAAACTCAAACAAGGAGAGATCCGACGCTTCCAAAACAAATTGTACTGGGTTACGCCTCATGCCGATGTGACGAGTTGGCAAGGCCATATCCAAATCGATGAGCCACTGATTTTACCAGAGCGTTTGGGGACGTTAACGCTTAGTTCGGGTGCTCATCAGCCAAATATTTCGCTG
>NZ_JAWOTC010000355.1:0-1145 GCF_033338675.1 Vibrio sp. Vb1574 | reverse complement strand
CTTATTTATCTATATAAGTAATTGAAATATAAGAATTGATATTGTTTTTGATCTTCTCATTTTGAACTTGCTCAGATTGCTGCTGGGAAAGTTTTTTACTGCGAAAAAAGTTTGTCATATTTGCCCCGTCCAAACATTGTTTCAAGTTCCTGCAATGTCCTAGTTAGCGAATTTGAAAATGGAAAAAACTAAAAATATAGGGGTTAAAAATGTCTTACCTAAAGAAAAGCCTACTTGCTACGGCAATCACAGGCATGATGTTCAGTGGTGCAGCTCTTGCTGATGGCGCAAACAGCGATGCTGCGAAAGAGTACCTAACAAAAGATTCTTTCTCTTATGAAGTTTACGGGATCATCGCGATGCAGGCCGCGTACCGCGATTACGATTCTGGCAGCAAAGCAACGGATGACGACCTAGGTGGCATGCAGCTAAACAACGAATCTCGTATCGGTTTCCGTGGTAAAAAACAATTTGCTAACTTCGGTCCTACCTTTATTTGGCAAATCGAAGGTGGTTACGTAGACCCTAGCTTTGGTGGCGAGGGTGCTGGTCTTGGTGAGCGTGACACATTCGTCGGTTTTGAAAGTGCTTCTTGGGGTCAAGTTCGTCTAGGTCGTGTTTTGACACCTATGTACGAATTGGTTGACTGGCCAGCATCTAACCCAGGTCTAGGCGATGTTTACGACTGGGGTGGTGCAATCGGTGGTGCTAAGTACCAAGACCGTCAATCAAACACCATTCGTTGGGACTCTCCAATGTACGCAGACAAGTTCTCTCTAGACATCGCAGCGGGTGCTGGTGATAAAGCGGGTCTAGGTGCTGGTGATGATTACTGGGGCGGCATCGCGGCTCACTACAAGTTAGGTCCACTACAATTGGATGCTGCTTACGAAGGTAACCGTAACATTGAATCTGAAGGTCAAACTTGGGAAAACAACACGTACCTAGTTGGTGTTCAAGGTTGGTTTGATAACGGTATTTCGTTCTTCGCTCAATACAAATACATGGAAGCGGACGCAAGCAACGGCGTGAACGAGAAGCAAGATGCAATGTCTGCAGGTCTGATGTACACAACAGGTGACTGGCAGTACAAGCTAGGTTACGCAGCGAACTTCGACCTAGAACGTGACGGTAAGACAATTAAC
>NZ_JAWOTC010000354.1:0-1145 GCF_033338675.1 Vibrio sp. Vb1574 | reverse complement strand
ATCCACTTCACGAAGTAACCCACAAGCAGACCTGCGATGATGGCACCGATAAAGCCTGTACCAGCGTCTGCGCCGTAGAAAGAACCGTTGTTTGCAATCCAACCACCGATCAAGCCAGGAGCTAGAGCTGGGCGGTCAGCAATCGCGTAAGCAATGTAACCGGCAAGGATTGGGATCATCAGCGTAAAGGCAACCACACCGACATTGAGGATTTGGTTCCACATGCTGCCTTCAGGAATCGCCATGCCCGCTTCACTTGGCTGACCGCCTACAGCAAGAGCAAGGGCAATCAGCAGACCACCGGTTACGACGAATGGGATCATGTGTGATACGCCGTTCATCAAGTAGCGATATAAGTCAGAACGAGCTTGAGAAGCTTTGTCGGCAACCGACGCTTGCGTATTGCCATTGGACTCAGCTTGGTACGTCGGTGCGTTTAACGCTTCATTAATCAGTCCCTGAGCATCGCGGATTGGGGCTTTTACGTTGGTTTTAACCACGCGTTTGCCCGCGAAGCGGTTCATGTCGACTTGTTTGTCACAGGCGACGATGATGGCATCTGCACGCTCGATTTCTTCTGCGGTTGGGCTGTTTTTCACACCGATTGAACCGTTCGTTTCAACCTTGATTTCGTAACCCATTGCCGCAGCACCTTTCTCTAGCGCTTCTGCTGCTAGGTAGGTGTGAGCAACGCCCGCAGGACAACCGGTAACACCAATGATGAAACCTTGGTTTGCTGGAGCATCTGTCACTGGTTGCGGTTCTTCTTTAGCAAGAAGGAGTGCCAGTGCGTCTTGGCTGTTTGCTGCGCCCAAGAACGCATCGATGAAACCATCTTCAATCAGTTTTGAAGACAGTTCTGCAAGTACTTCGATGTGGTGGTTATCGCCACCGTCTGGAGAAGCGATCATGAAGAACAGCTTTGAAGGTAAACCGTCTTCCGCGCCGTACTCGATACCTGATTTGCTTACGCCGATCACAACCGCCGGTTCAATCACAGCGGCGCTTTTCGCGTGTGGAATTGCCACGCCATCTTCAAATCCGGTATTTCCTAATTCTTCACGTGCTTTTATATCTGCAAGAAATTGTGTTTGGTCAGAAATACGACCTTGGGCATGAAGAACGGCAACCAGTTCTTTAAATAC
>NZ_JAWOTC010000353.1:0-1145 GCF_033338675.1 Vibrio sp. Vb1574 | reverse complement strand
AACCTACAGACAGACGAAGCAGCTGATGCGACACGCCTGCTTCAGCTAACGCCTCTTCCCCCATGGCTCGATGCGTCATAGATGCGGGGTGACAAATCAAACTCTCCACGCCACCAAGCGACTCTGCAAGAGAAAACAGATCGAGCTCTTTGACAAACACTTTAAGTTGCTCAAATGAGCCTGCAAATTCAAAGCTCAACATAGAACCAAAACCCGACTGCTGCTTTTTCGCGATTTCGTGACCAGGATGATCTGGCAAGCTCGGATGGTAAATCTTCGCGACCAAAGCCTGCTGTTGTAGGTAGTTGAGTACGTGTTGAGAGCTTTCTTCGTGCACTCGCATACGGGCGCCTAAAGTGCGGATCCCACGCAACGTCATGTAACTATCGAAAGGCGTACCCGTGGCGCCAATACAGTTTCCCCACCATGCAAGTTCTTCTGCGTGCGCTTCTGTTTTGGTGATCACCACACCACCAATCACGTCCGAGTGACCATTAATGTATTTTGTGGTTGAGTGGATAACAAAATCAGCACCGAGATCCAAAGGCTTTTGGTACACCGGAGTCAAAAAGGTATTGTCTACCGCAACCAAAGCGCCCACTTGTTTGGCTTTTTCGCATACCGCTGCAATATCAACCACACGAACCAAAGGGTTCGATGGAGTTTCTAACAAAATAAGCTTTGGCTTTTTCGCTAGTGCAGCCTCTAGAGCTTGCTCATCCGATTGATCAACGAACTGCACTTTGAAGTCGCCTTTGTTAGCTCGTGTATTGAACAAACGGTATGTGCCACCATAGCAATCATGCGGTGCAACAATCAGATCATCTGGCCCAAGAAAAGCCGATACCCACAAGTTAAGTGCGGAAGTACCGCAGTTAGTCACCACTGCGCCTTTGCCAGACTCTAACTCTGATAACGCACTCTCTAGCAAACCACGGTTTGGGTTACCTGAACGCGTGTAATCGTATTTAGGGACTTCACCAAAAGCAGGGAAACCATAGTTGGTTGAAAGGTAGATTGGTGGAACAACAGCGTGGTATTGGCTGTCTGATTCGATACCAGTGCGTACAGCAATGGTCGCAGGCTTGCGGGTGCTCATGGGTGTATCCTTTCACGGGTGATGACTTCTAAATAGGAATGCGCTA
>NZ_JAWOTC010000352.1:0-1146 GCF_033338675.1 Vibrio sp. Vb1574 | reverse complement strand
GTGATTACACCTTCATTAATCATTTGCCAATCTTTGGGCGTTCCGGCCGATCAAACCAACACCATTATCAGCATGTCGCTGTTTGCATCTGGTGTTTCTTCCTTTATCCAAATCCGTACCTTTGGCCCTATTGGCTCCGGCTTGCTATCGGTGCAAGGCACCAGCTTTAACTTTTTGGGTCCAATCATCGGTGCGGGTTTATCACTCAAAGCAGGTGGCGCGGACATCAGCACCATGATGGCGGCGATTTTCGGGACGATTTTAGCTGCCTCCTTTGCCGAGATCTTACTGTCTCGTGTGCTTGAGCATGCACGTCGCATCATCACACCTCTCGTCTCTGGCATTGTCGTAACTCTGATTGGCCTGACGCTGATCCAAGTCGGCTTGGTTTCTATGGGTGGTGGTTATGCTGCAATGGGCGACGGTACTTTTGGTAGCTTAGACAAACTGGCGCTCGCTGGTACCGTACTTGGGTTAATTGTGATTTTGAATCGTTCTAAAAACCCATACATTCGCGTGGCTTCGATCGTGATTGCCATGCTGGTTGGCTATGTAATGGCATACTTCATGGGCATGGTCGACACCTCAAAATTGGGGGAAACCAACCTCGTTGCGCTACCGATTCCGATGCAGTACGGCTTGTCATTTGACTGGTCACTGTTTATCCCTCTCGTGCTGATTTTCTTTATCACGGCGTTGGAAGCGATCGGCGACATTACCGCAACGTCTGAAGTATCTGGCGAGCCGGTTAAAGGCCCTATTTACATGAAGCGCATCAAAGGTGGGGTATTAGCGGATGGTCTGAACTCGGCTATCGCTGCGGTATTCAACAGCTTTCCAAACTCTACCTTCAGTCAAAACAACGGCATTATCATGCTAACGGGCGTCGCAAGCCGTTACGTGGGTTACTTTATTTCTGGCATGTTAGTGATTCTTGGTCTATTCCCGGGCGTGGCCAGTTTTGTTCAGCTGATCCCAGAGCCTGTACTTGGTGGCGCTACCATCGTGATGTTCGGCACCATTGCCGCTGCAGGCGTGCGCATTATCTCGCGTGTTGATCTCGACCGCCGCGCGATTCTGATTATGGCGTTGTCATTCTCGATGGGGTTAGGTATCGCTCAGAAACCTGAGATTCTGCAGTTTATG
>NZ_JAWOTC010000351.1:0-1147 GCF_033338675.1 Vibrio sp. Vb1574 | reverse complement strand
AACGATATGGACCGAAGAACCAAAGTGCACCCGCATCTAAGTTAAACATAGTTTCAGCAGTTTCGTGTTCACGGAGATCTTTGGTATCAAAGTTCTTAAAGCTGGTCGCATACGAATATGTATAGATGCGCTGCAGTTTTGGGGTGATACCAAAAGAAAGATGCTGATTCATAAAGTTGGTGTACTTGGCAAGAGACACCCCTGCCTCCGCTACGCCAATCGAAACACCTTGAACATAGCTGTCTGTTAGTGGATCGACACCTGATGTATCAACATTAGGTTGAACAAATGACTCTGTGTAGAGTTTTCCGTAGACAGTTGCTGATAAGAATTTATTTGGAATACCAACGGCAACGACACCACCTAAGTCAAAATCCATTTTTTTGCCGTCAATAGCATCCATGGATTTTTTGATCTCATCAACATCGGTCAGCTTACTAATGCGCTCGATTTCGTCAATAAGATCATATTGATCGTCATAACTTATACCGAAACTTGGAATGATCATACCCGCGTCGTCATTGCGGCGGTAGATTGCAGTCAACGCAGGGTTGAAAAATGGAGCGGTCAGATAAGAGGCAGAAACGGTACCAACACCACCCATTGCATCGCTACGTGCTTCAATAGCATAAGTCGCAGCAGAAGCGACATTCGCAAATAGTGATGCTGTAATGGTGGTGGCTAAAATTTTGAATTGGGTTTTCATACTACACTTGTGTTTTTAGTTCTTCCTGAACTTATATCGGCACAAATGTTATTTCTTTAATTATTCTTCCGGAGAAAGATCATAAGTACGGCTGATTGTTTGAGCTTGCTCAACAATTATGTCCCCTTGCCAACGTCTACTGTTGATACTTACCGCTAAAACATATCTATCGTTTGGTACACCAGCTAATTCAAGTGAGTTTGGGTAAGAAGATTCGTAGGTTTTCTTCCACATCTGCTCATACTGGCCATCCACATAGTCGTATAGACCGACCTCTAATTGAGGTAATGGGCAATGAGGATTGCGAAGTGCACTCTTTTCTACTTTCCAGTGCTCTTTTGATGTCCAGCGAACATATTGGGAGGAGTTTGAGTCTCCGAGTATCACCCAAGTTCGGTAAACTTGTTTATCTTTAGATACAACGGACAAGTGATACAAACC
>NZ_JAWOTC010000350.1:0-1148 GCF_033338675.1 Vibrio sp. Vb1574 | reverse complement strand
GAGCGAACCTTACGGTTAGAAATTAGCGCAACTTGTTTGATTGATAATGACATCCACGAGTTGAAATTCAATTCGGAAGTCGAGCCAGTGAACTTAGGAATGAAGTTGAGTCGAGCGAAATGAGTGAAGAGTTTCTAAAATATTACAATCGTGAATTGGCCTATCTGCGACACAAAGGACAAGAGTTTGGCGAGCAATATCCTAAAATTGCGGCTAGGTTACGTATCAGCGAAGAACAAGTTGAAGACCCACATGTTGAACGTCTGTTGGAAGGTTGTGCTTTTTTAACCGCTCGGATAAGACAAAGTCTGGATAACAGTTACCCACAGTTTACGGAATCACTGATGGGACAGCTATATCCGGACTTTCATGCGCCAATTCCTTCGATGTCAGTGATCAAATTGAACTGTTCAGAGTCAACCACTAGTTCATTTGCTATTCCTGTGGGTGAAAGAGTCGAAGTTAGTGCCCCTGGATATCAAGATTGCCAGTTTCGAACGGGTTACCCGACAACAATGTATCCACTCGATATTATCTCTGGTTCATTTGAGAACGCGCCTTTCAAGCCTACTGGCTCTAAGTGGGAGCACAATGCGCACTCTGTACTAAGGTGTCAGCTGAGTGCTCATGATTCAGAGTCCTCTATCAATTCTATGGGTATCGATTGTTTGCGTTTGTACTTAAATGGACAGACGCAATTAACACTCAAGCTATATCAAATGTTATTCCAAAGTTTGATTGGTCTTTCAATCGTATTGGATGGTAAAGAAATCATGCCTCTAACTAAGAGGCATCTTCAATCGGTTGGTTTTGGGGACGAGGAACAAGTCGTCCCTTACAGAAAGAGAAGTTTTTCGGGATCTCGTTTATTGGTCGAGTACCTTCATTTCCCAGAAAAATTCATGTTCTTTGACTTGATTGAGCTCGGCTTAGATAAGTTAGAGATTCAAGGGCAGGTCGAGATTTGTTTTTACTTCGATACAAGCGATGACTGGCTACCAAAGCAAGTAGACGAGGAAAGTGTCATGGTTGGCTGTGTTCCCATTGTAAATCTGTTCAAATCAACCATGGAACCTAAACGTCTCCTTCCAACAGAGTACGAGTATCAATTATCTCCTCAGTACCAAGATGCAGAGAGTAATGAAGTT
>NZ_JAWOTC010000349.1:0-1153 GCF_033338675.1 Vibrio sp. Vb1574 | reverse complement strand
GAAATTGAAAACGGCGTACAGTACGAAATCGAAGAGCTGATTGGCACTAAGATGCCGGCGGATCAAATCATCGAGATTGCATACCACTACAATACCGTTATTCCTGTTCACCTTGCTCTGAATACTTCAGGCATGGGTCGTAATGGTCTGGATCTGACAACGTATGAAGGTCAGGTTGAGGGTGTGGAAATCGCAAGCGATCCTAACCTAAAAATCGTAGGTATGATGACCCACTTCCCGAATGAAGGTCTTGATGAAATCCGCCGCAAGGTTGACCGTTTCAAAGTAGAAACAAAGTGGCTAATGGACAGCGCAGGTCTGAAACGTAAAGACATCACACTGCACGTGGCTAACTCTTACATCACGCTAAATCTGCCTGAAGCACATCTGGATATGGTTCGTCCTGGCGGCATGCTGTACGGTGATTACCCTGCAACCCTACCTTACGAGCGCATCGTGTCTTTCAAAACACGCGTAGCATCACTGCACTTCTTCCCTGCAGGCAGCACAATCGGCTACGGCAGCACTAAAGTTTTAGAGCGTGACTCTATCCTGGCTAACCTGCCTATCGGCTACTCAGACGGTTTCGCCCGTTCACTAAGCAACAAAGCTGACGTTCTGATCAACGGTCAGCGTGCTCGCGTAATGGGTAAAGCGTCAATGAACACTACTATGGTTGATGTCACTGACATCATTGGTGTTCAGGCAAACGACGAAGTAGTTGTATTTGGCCGCCAAGGCTTTGAAGAAATCACAGCAGAAGAAACCGAAGAGAAAAGCGGTCGTATTCTGCCTGAGCACTACACTATCTGGGGTGCAACTAACCCTCGCGTTTACCGTTAAACGGCAAGTGCAATAATCACCAAGGCCAGTCTCATACTGGCCTTTTTTATGTCTATTGTTTAATAAAGTCATTCCATCAAAACGATAAAATAAGATCATCGCCAATTTGATCGTTTTTGCTCACCATTTGGCTCATCGTCGCGCTCCAAACCAGAAGCAGATGTTCAATGTAAATTTGTCGACACGAACGATCCTTTTTGTTCGCTTTGCAGGATAAGTCTATGCATACTCCGCTGCTTTGGAGGTCAAGATGCATACAGCATTCGAACAAATTTTCGATCTTGGCCCATTCAGTTGGCCTGCCCTATTT
>NZ_JAWOTC010000348.1:0-1155 GCF_033338675.1 Vibrio sp. Vb1574 | reverse complement strand
TTTATTCCAGTTTGCTCTTAGTGCCAGAATTTCCGCGCGAGCTGCAAGCTCTTCATCACTACGTCCAAGGGCATGATAGCCTTTCGATAATAGCTGCCAGCCATTGCTATCTTCTGGGTTATCGTGTGTATAACGTTGAAGCGTACGCACCGCTTGATCATTTTGGTTTGCTTCAAGCAACGCGTTGGCGTAGTTAATGGTTAATACTTTGTTTTGAGGATTACGCTTTAGCGCGCTATTTAGCAACTCAACGGCTTTTTGTGGCTGTTTTTTCTCGATGTATAGATCGGTCATTGCATCTAAATAGAATGGGTTGCCCGGATCTTGCGCTAACAGCTTTTTCAAAATCGGTTCTGCTTGTGATAAGCGTTTGTTGTCCAGATGAACCAGCGCTCGGCCGTAATCAAATGACGGCATGATGTCCGCTGAAGCTTTCTTTTGAGTACGCTCAAACCAACCTAGTGCGGCTTGTCCGTCGATACCGGCATATCGCGCCACAATGCGCGCGCGCGCCAAATGGTAATCGATAGAGGGTGCAATGCGCATTGGGGGATAGGCTTGTGCACGTTGACGGCTATCTGCTACACGGTCTTCTGGTAAAGGGTGAGTCAGTAGCATTGGTGGCGGTTTGCTCGCGTAGCGGTATTCATCGGCTAAACGGCCAAAGAAACGCGGCATTGCTTGCACATCAAATCCTGCTTTCGCTAAGGTTGCGATACCGAAGCGGTCGGCTTCTTTCTCGTTTGAGCGAGTATAGTTGATTTGGCTTTGCATGTTGCCTGCTGTTGCGGCGGTAATCGCTGCCATGCCTGCTTCTGGTGAAGCAATCGAAAGTAACAATGCACCAGCAAGCGCGGCTAAAGTAGCTGGAGAGCGCCTTGCTTGGTCTTCCATACTGCGCGCTAGGTGGCGCTGTGTTACGTGTGCAATTTCGTGCGCGACAACGGATGCGAGTTCACTTTCGCTACGAGCATGAAGAAATAGCCCTGAGTGCAATGCAACGTAACCGCCAAAAAAGGCAAAGGCGTTGATATTACGATCACGAATCATGAAGAAGTGGAACGGCGTTTTTACATCGTTCGCATTGGCCACTAATTTGTGCCCAAGAGAGTCAATATATTCATTGATGACAGGGTCATTAACGATAGGTTTACT
>NZ_JAWOTC010000347.1:0-1155 GCF_033338675.1 Vibrio sp. Vb1574 | reverse complement strand
AGATTTGCTGGTTTACTTCGACATCACGAGTCATACGCAAGACTTCGCGCTGTGTTTTTGGCAGTTTTTGAACTTGTTTGTTAAGACGCTCTTTCTCTTGCAGTAATGTCTGACGTTTGTCTAACAGCGATTTATAAGCTGGGTGGTCTTGGGTGAATTTTTGACTGATTTCACTTTCTTTAAATGTTAACTCATTAAGTTGGGCTTCAAGTGCCACCATCACTTTTAGAGTAGATTGTGCTTCGAGATTTAAATCGATAGATTCGTTTTCTTGTCTAAAACTGTTCAATGTATCTTCTGAAATAGTTAGCTTGTCCTTAATCTCGGGTAAATGACCTTTAAGGAAGTTGAGGCTCTGCTCAGCTTCAGCTGAGTTTCTTCTAACATTCTGCAAAAAATAGTTTTGAACAACATCATTTAAAACAAGCTGATTGTGGTCTGGGTATTCACCTTCAATACTTAGAGATACAATACCTGTTTGGCTACCTCTCTCTGAAATAGAAAGTTGTGAGGCTAACTTGTTGATAGCATCTAACTTGCTTATTTTACTTATTGTAAAAGTATCTTCATTTTGAGCATTGAGCTGGTTCACTTTTACACGATAGCCATTCATCTCAATCAGTTGACCCGCTGAACCAGAAAGTACCATTTGGTCTTCAAGCATCAAGCTGAATTGACCTTTCTCGATGTCTGTAGCAATCAGTTGATGAGATAATCCTCTAGCCGTTCGAGGTACTTCAAACGTGGTCAAAGAAATGTAGTTTTGAGTACCGTTGATTCGTGCTAGACCTTTACCAACAAAAGGTAAGTAATCAGGAGTGGCAATGGTTGTTAAGTTAAACTTATCAACGGTATCGCCAAGAATCATTCTCGATTTAATTATTTCAATTTCTGTAGTTGCAGATGATTCGGCAGAAAAGAGTTCTCCCATGTCACCGACCATCGCCGAGATACCACCTGAACTCTTCTTTTCGATTTGTATTAACGCGTCGGCTTTGTAAATCGGAGTTGATAGCAACGCGACCGCGATACCTAATGTTGCAAAAAAGAGTGTAATGCTGATGATAAACCATTTCGCGTCTATCAATATGCCGAAGAGCTTGCCTAGGTCGATCTCATCATCAGCAAAAGCAGATGATTGTATTGTTTGGTTAG
>NZ_JAWOTC010000346.1:0-1156 GCF_033338675.1 Vibrio sp. Vb1574 | reverse complement strand
CCGTTTCGCACCTTGTTGATCTTGCTCTCCTTGCTTGATGGAAGTCAGGGCTCCCGTTCCCACACCAACCATAATCCCTATTCCCAGAATGCTACCAATCACTGGCCAAGCAACATTGATGCCCGCCAATCCGTCAGCGCCAACGTAACGGCCAATAAAAATACCGTCGACAACTTGGTACAGCCCATTGACCAACATGGCTGCGACAGTTGGAATGGTATATTTCCAAAACTGTTTATAAATGGAGTTTTGCATGATTCTCACCAATAGTTAGCAAAGCTAACTAAATAGTTAAATAAATGAATTTTTGAATTAATTTCCAAGCGCTTTATTGAGTAGCGACTGCAATTGTTTGGCTTCTTGTTCGTTTAGCTTTAGCATCATTTGATCCGAAATATCCTTATAAACAATTTGCTCTAAAGACATTTTTTCAGCGACATCTTCCGTCAGTAAGACACGCTTTGCGCGAGCATCTTCATTGCAAGCAATACGCTTCACTAACCCTTTCTTTTCTAAACGCACCACCATATTGGAGGCAGAAGGTTTGGTTACCTGTAACTCGTCGGCAAGATCAGTAATACGAACGCCTTCAGGAAACACCTGAATTACGCGTAAGTAATCAAATTCGTTAAAGCTAAGATGAGACAATGGATCTTCTTTAGCGTAAACACGCCAAGCTTTGGCGCAAAAACGCTCCAAATCGATCAAACTCTCTTCTAAAGCCATAAAGATTCACCAATTAGTTAGCAAGACTAACTATTCTAAAGCGAGTTATCTCAATCATCAAGCGTAAAAAAGCCGCTTATGGAAGCGGCTTTATCATTATTGCTGTTCTTGTTGCTCGGCGGCTTTTAGCTTGGCCAACCTATCTTGCTGAAGTTGGTCATAAATTTGTGCTAACTCCAAGAAAGAGTAACGATGCTCAACGTACTCGTACACATTCAACGAAATGGCGAGCTTATACAACGAAATCGCGCTGGCGATGTCACCTTCCAATTGATGACGTTTACCGAGATAAAAATAGGTTTCCGTCAATCGCTGAGCAAGGCGATAGTTTTCTCGCGTCCCATCCATGATCGCAGCAAGAGCCGCTTCATCAGAAACATCGCGTAGCATAAGAGCGACTAACACCCAACCCCATTCTTCACTGCTATCT
>NZ_JAWOTC010000345.1:0-1158 GCF_033338675.1 Vibrio sp. Vb1574 | reverse complement strand
TATCCTTCCCTACTCTTGCTGAAACTTGTGGTCAACACCTTGATAAAGGCATACCTTCAAGCAACAGCGATCAGTTCCTTTTCCGAGATGGCTATGCGGTTGGGTACAACTACAACACCAAAAATGCAGACTGGGTTGCTTACCACATTACCGCGGAAAGCGTGAACATCACCAACAAACGCAGTAACGCCTTCCAAGAAGACACTGAAATGCCGGATTACGCTCGCTCTACCCTAGCAGACTACAAAGGCTCAGGATACGACAGAGGGCACCTTGCGCCGTCAGCGACAATGGATTTCACCCAAGAGTCAATGAAGCAAAGCTTTTTGATGAGTAACATGTCACCTCAACTGCCGGGGTTTAACCGAGTTGGTTGGCGCGTTCTAGAGGAACATGTTCGTGACCTCGCCAATGAGTACAATGAGCTTTATGTGGTGACCGGACCGATTTACCAAGGTAACGAAGGAACAATCGGTAATGGTGTGGCGATCCCGAGCGCATTTTACAAAGTCATTCTTGATCCAAGCTTTGATGAAGCCATTGCGTTCATTGTCCCGCATCGTGATGTTTCAAGCTCTGAGTTAGCCAACTTTATTACCACCATTGACGAAGTTGAACGTCAAACTGGATTAGACTTTTTTGCTCAAACGCCAGATAGCATCGAAGACAACATGGAATCAGTAAAATGGGAAGAGATGTGGCCAACCAACCAGTAATTGAGTGACTGTCGCGATTCCTAAACCGCAATAAAAAAGCGCCTGAAGTAGGCGCCTTTTTGATAATGTTCAACCACATAGAAACGATAACTTAGTGCGGAGAGATATTAGATAGACACTGAATGTGAATCGTGATCTCTTCACGGTCATGATACAGATGCTTCGCTTGCAGCTTGAATTTCACCTTGTTCTCAATCAAGAACATTTTTAGATTTTCAAGATCTTGCAGTACTTCATCGTAACGACCTTTCATTGGCAATTTCAGGTTAAAGATGGCTTCTTTCGCCCAACCTTTAAGCAGCCATTGGCCCATAAGATGTGCCACGCGAGCTGGTTTCTCAACCATATCACACACAATCCAAGTCACGTTCTTGCGGTCTGGTTCGAACTTAAAACCATCCACCATGTGGTGCTTAATTTGACCGGTTTCCGTCAAGCTGTC
>NZ_JAWOTC010000344.1:0-1158 GCF_033338675.1 Vibrio sp. Vb1574 | reverse complement strand
CAAATACAGCGCCGCTTCCTGGGACGTTGCCGATACTCGTAAGAGCCAATTTCATTACGCTAGCCCAAGCATCATGGGAATGATCAAAGCCAAAGCCGGTCCAGTGACCTTATTGATCATGACCGTATGCGCCGTGATTTATGGTTTGCAGATGTTAGGCTTTGGAAATGGGGTATTTGCTCTGTTGCACTTTCCCGCGTTTGAAGGCCAGCAATGGCAATTGTGGCGTTGGGTGAGTCATGCATTGCTGCATTTCTCGGTAACACACATCATCTTTAACTTGTTGTGGTGGTGGCAACTTGGTGGCGATATTGAACGTCGACTTGGTTCTGGCAAGTTACTGCAAATCTTTGTGGTGTCTGCGGCACTCTCTGGTGCTGGCCAGTTCTATGTTGAAGGTGCGAACTTCGGCGGGTTATCTGGTGTTGTGTACGCGCTACTCGGCTATTTGTGGGTTTTGGGTTACCGTTTACCTCACTTAGGTTTAACGCTGCCGAAATCCATCATTGGTTTTATGTTGGTGTGGCTGGTACTTGGTTTTGTGCAACCGTTTATGGCCATTGCCAATACGGCTCACTTAGCTGGCTTGTTGGCCGGGATGGCGATTGCGCTGTTCGATTCGGGCAAGCAGAAATACCAACAACAAGCGTGATAGCAAAAACAAAAAAAGGCCGCTCGAAAGCGGCCTTTTTGTATCTAAAGCAGCGTTACTTACTGATAGAGGTATTTGGTAAACAGCAAATCAGCAATGACGGTTTTCCCGGTCTCTGGCAGTAAGGTTTCGTTTAGCTCTTTCACCAACGTTTTGCGTAGGTCTTCTCGGCCAGAAAGCGACTTGATCGTATCTTCGGTTTGTTTGCCTAGGAGTTCGATGACTGCATCGCGAATCAAGGGTTGATGGTGCTCAACAATCGCTAGGTCTTGTTGGCTCATCACCATGATGTCGATACGCACTTGTACGTAGCCTAATTTTTTACCTTTGGTGTAAAAGTTAGTGGTTAAATCTGGCTCTAGGGTGAAGTACGCTAATTTTGGTCCAGTCTCTTCCGTTTCAGCCCAACTTGGTGCGGAGATCAGGATTGTTAACGCAAAAATAATTTGGGCTATATAACGTTTGTACATATTTCTAACTTTTCTTTCTCTGGATCGCGATATTCG
>NZ_JAWOTC010000343.1:0-1159 GCF_033338675.1 Vibrio sp. Vb1574 | reverse complement strand
GATGGAGCGCTTGCCCCTAAACGTGGTACAAAAGCGCATACTGAATATTTACAATGGATGCACTTTGCAGAAAGCTCCGCTATTTTGCCGATGCTATTGAAAATATTCATCAGTAAAGAGCCGAACTCGATGCAGTTTTTGCCTGCATACGCCGACAAAGAAGCAATGAATGTATTGAGCTACTTCGAACAAGCGTTAGAAGGAAAAACCTACCTCGTAGAAGAGCGATTGACGGGTGCAGACATCATGATGTCTTTCATCGTTGAGTTAGTACAGATGTTTGGCCTAGCAGAACAATTCCCGAATATGGTTCGTTACGGTAAACAACTTGCGACGCACCCTGCTTTCGAGAAAGCCGAACAAATTGAAGTGAACTACGCTTAATTTAATCGTCCCTTTGAGGCTTGGATTGAAGACAAATAACGTTGTCTCAATCGCATCAAAGGGACGTTTTTTATCGAAATAGAGCGCAAGTATTTATTTATAAATTCAATCATTCATACCTCTTCTATCCCTACCAATTATTCTTGATAATTGCTAATAAATCCTAAGATAAATCAACAACTAAAATGTAGTCCAATTCTGATTTCTGTGACTTTTCGGCCATAGTCACCACCTATTGAATTGATAAGCATTATCAGCTTTAACCTCATGACTTTCCGTAATAATCTTCCTTTCAGATTCTAAGGTTTTGATGAATCCCTGGAGGGAAATAAGAATGACAAACAAAAAGCTAACTACTGCGGCAGGTTGCCCAGTTGCTCATAACCAAAACGTGATGACAGCAGGCCCACGTGGCCCTCAACTCCTACAAGATGTCTGGTTTCTAGAAAAGCTAGCGCACTTTGATCGTGAAGTGATCCCTGAGCGTCGTATGCACGCAAAAGGTTCTGGTGCGTACGGCACATTCACCGTGACTCACGACATTACAAAATACACTCGTGCAAAAATTTTCTCTGAGGTTGGTAAAAAGACCGAGCTATTTGCTCGCTTTACGACCGTTGCTGGTGAGCGCGGCGCAGCGGATGCAGAACGAGACATCCGTGGTTTTGCCCTAAAGTTTTACACCGAAGAAGGCAACTGGGATTTAGTCGGCAACAACACGCCAGTCTTCTTCTTACGTGACCCGTTGAAGTTCCCTGACCTCAACCACGCGGTG
>NZ_JAWOTC010000342.1:0-1161 GCF_033338675.1 Vibrio sp. Vb1574 | reverse complement strand
CCAAGGTCAGGATCATGTCCGTGATCAGATGGAGATTTTCATCAAAGCGGCACAATTGCGTAGTGAGGCGTTAGACCACCTACTTATTTTTGGCCCTCCAGGTTTGGGTAAAACGACGTTGGCAAACATTGTTGCTAACGAGATGGAAGTGAACATCCGTACTACTTCTGGACCTGTTCTCGAAAAAGCAGGCGATTTGGCCGCGTTGTTGACCAACCTTGAGGAAAACGACGTGCTTTTCATTGATGAGATCCATCGTCTTAGCCCTATGGTCGAAGAGGTGCTGTATCCGGCAATGGAAGATTACCAATTGGACATCATGATTGGTGAAGGCCCGGCCGCACGTTCTATCAAAATTGATTTGCCACCATTCACATTGATTGGTGCAACGACGCGTGCGGGGTCTTTGACTTCTCCGCTGCGTGACCGTTTTGGTATTACTCAGCGTCTTGAGTACTACAAAGTGCAAGATCTACAGAACATTGTTCAACGCAGTGCAGATTGTCTAGGGTTGTCGATGGAGCCAGAAGGCGCGTTAGAAGTTGCTCGACGAGCTCGTGGTACGCCTCGTATTGCAAACCGTCTATTGCGCCGTGTCCGTGACTATGCAGAAGTGAAGGGCAACGGACATATTTGTGCCGATGTTGCTGACAAATCGCTTAATATGTTGGATGTGGATGCTCAGGGCTTCGATTACATGGACCGCAAGCTTCTTCTCGCTATCATGGAGAAATTTGGTGGTGGTCCAGTTGGACTCGACAATATGGCTGCCGCTATTGGTGAAGAAAAAGACACCATTGAAGATGTGCTAGAACCATATTTGATTCAGCAAGGCTATTTACAACGCACTCCCCGAGGAAGAATCGCCACAGATCGTGCATATCTTCATTTCGGAATTGAAAAATAAGATTCTAAGGCTGAGCAAAAATGCTCAGCCTTTCACCATAAGTGACCAACCTCTCATTTATTGAATTTCTTCTAATACTAATTAGGTAAGAAAAAAGCACTGATTGTTAACTCGATGTTTGCTTGCAACTGGTTAATTTCTCTCCTGATTACTCTCTCTTAACATACGCTTCTAATACGGGTTGATCTGGATCAATGTGATGGAGTTTTGTGCAAATTCAGCGCATAAACATTGATGTATATCAAAGCGCATTC
>NZ_JAWOTC010000341.1:0-1162 GCF_033338675.1 Vibrio sp. Vb1574 | reverse complement strand
ATGCTGGTGGATGACGTGATTACAGCGGGTACCGCGATTCGTGAATCGATGGAAATCATCAAGGCGAATGGTGCAGATCTGGCTGGCGTATTAGTGGCTATCGACCGCCAAGAGAAAGGCAAAGGCGAACTTTCTGCGATTCAGGAAGTTGAGCGCGACTTCGGTTGTGCGGTGATTTCTATCGTGAGTTTGGGTGACCTAATCACTTACCTTGAAGAAAAAGGTAACGCGACCGAGCATCTTGAAGCGGTGAAAGCATACCGCGCGGAATACGGCATCTAATTTCCCACTTTTCGAATTCAATAAAAAAGGTATCCAATCGGATACCTTTTCTTTTGCGATTTATTTGTAGCGAATGCCTTTGGGCTCGTTTTCATCTTGCATGGTTTTGTAGCGTTTGTGTAGCCACATCCATTGCTCAGGTGCTCGTAAAATCACTTCTTCCACGTACTTGTTCATATAAGCCGCCGCAGCCACTTCATCTTTTTGTGGGTAATCGGCTTCAATGCACTTATCAGCGATGATTTCGTATTTGCCTTCGTCATTGCGGAAACCAGAACCTGGAATGATCGCGCATTTTGAGGTGTAGGCTAAAATGCTGGTGCCGGTTGTTGTACAAGCGTCATCAATGGCAAAAAACGGCACGAAGACCGATTTATTGCGGCCGTAATCGTGGTCAGGTAAGTAGAACAAACGCTCGCCGCTGCGCAGTACACGAATCATCTTTTTCACATCTTTGCGATCAATCAGTTTGTTGCCGTTGTGCGTGCGCCCCCAATATTGGATGAAGTTGTACGCTGGGTTGTTGTGAGGACGAAATGCGCCGTAACCCGCAACACCTAAAACAGCAAAAGCTCGCGCGGTAATTTCTAAGTTAAGAGCGTGCACACAACACAACAATACGCCTTTCCCTTCCGCGCCTTTTTCTTTTAGAGCGTGGATGTCTTTCTCGACAATGAGCGTTTTGAAGCGCCATGGAGGCCAAAACCATGTAATACCGGTTTCGATCAGTGCCATCCCGGTATTCTTGAAGTTTTCTTCCACGATATGTTGCACTTCTTCTGGCGTTTTCGCGGGGAATGCCAGTTCAAGGTTGCGCTTCGCGATATGCACGCGCTTTTTGCCATAGCGCATGCCTAGCTTGCCAAGTGAGCGCCCCAAA
>NZ_JAWOTC010000340.1:0-1165 GCF_033338675.1 Vibrio sp. Vb1574 | reverse complement strand
ACCGGTTGTGGTAAAACCTGCGGTTGTCGAGATTGAGACAGTTTGGAACAATGCTTGGTCAAACGCATCATAAGGTGATGTGTAAGAGTGGTGCTTCAATAGTAGTAAGAAGCAAACCAAAAACAGTAACACCTGAATAAAGATGAATGCGCGGAACTCTGGGTCTTTCCAATAATACTTAGGATGAACCCCACCAGAGGCAAATGCTGCAAAGTGCAGAGTGAAGTTACAAGCAGAGATCAGCAAGAACACCACGGTAATCAGGTTAATCGCGTAACTGTCGAAGTAGCCCATGCTGGCATCGTGAGTTGAGAAGCCACCAATTGCAATGGTAGAGAAGCTGTGGCTGATGGCATCAAACGGCGTCATGCCCGCGAGCCAAAAAGCAACCGCACAAGCGATTGTCAGGCTTAAATAGATGTACCACAGCGCTTTTGCTGTCTCGGCTATGCGCGGGGTCATTTTGGTATCTTTCACTGGACCCGGAATTTCTGCGCGGTACAACTGCATCCCACCGATGCCCAACACTGGCAAAATAGCGACCGCAAGTACGATGATCCCCATCCCACCAAACCATTGTAGAAATTGGCGGTAGAACAAAATCGCTTTAGGTAACTCGTCAAGTCCGACAATAACGGTCGCCCCTGTCGTAGTTAAAGCAGAGAAGGATTCAAAAAAAGCGTCAGTCACAGAAATGTTGGGATTATCTGCGATTAAAAATGGAAGCGAACCCGCGCTGCCCAAAACCGTCCAGAAAAGAACAACAATAAGAAAGCCATCACGTGATTTGAGCTCATGTTTATGCCGACGGTTAGGAAACCAACACATCGCTCCACAAAAAAGCAGCACAAAAAAAGTCGTGACAAAAGGTACACCAGCGCCGTCTCGATAAAGAAGCGCAACCAGTGCGGGTGCCAACATGGTGACACTAAAAAGCGCGAGCAAAAGCCCGACGATTCGAATAATTGAACGAAATTGCATGGATTGATTGACTAGCGAAGCTGTCCCTGTTGCTTCCTGGTTTTCATTATTGTCCGTCGAGTGGGGTTACAATTGCCTTTGCCCCACTTTTATTGATGATAGCTTGGGTAAACGCGCTCACTTCACGAAGCTCAATTGCCACCACTAATATTACCTGATCGCTATATTCAGCAGCGACTTCTAC
>NZ_JAWOTC010000339.1:0-1166 GCF_033338675.1 Vibrio sp. Vb1574 | reverse complement strand
ATATTATTAGAGTTACTTATTTAACGGTTTGGTGTTGGTTTTTTGGGAGAAAGTGAATGCGAGGGTTGGATTACAAATGGATAGAAGCCTTGGATGCCGTTGTTTATCAAGGCAGTTTTGAACGAGCTGCTGAGCATCTGTTTGTCTCACAATCTGCCATTTCGCAGCGTATTAAACAGCTCGAAAAATTCTTGGCGCAACCTGTGTTAATTCGAGAGCAGCCACCCAAGCCAACTCCCATTGGGAAAAAACTATTGGGGCTTTACCGCCGAGTTCGGTTGCTAGAGCACGAAATTTTACCTGAGATCAAAAACGATACTACAACGCGCCCAGTACAACAGTCTTTGGCTACTAACGCCGACAGTTTGGCTACGTGGTTACTGCCTGCTTTGCAAGATGTCATGAAAACTCGTCAAGTAGAGTTGAAGCTGACGATTTACGGTGAATCACGTTCAATAGAAAAACTGAAAAGTGGTGAGGTCGCAGGGGCGATCAGTTTAGAGTCTCAAGCGATACCAAATTGTCGCGCCGATTACTTAGGACGAATTGATTACGTTTGTGTGGCTAACCCTGAGTTTTATCAGCGTTACTTTTCTGAAGGTGTAAACAATCAGACCTTAGCAAAGGCGCCAGCGGTTTCCTACGATCAGTATGATGACTTACATAAAAAGTTTCTCACGGAGCATTTCAATGTGCGTCCTGATAGCGTGATTCATCACAACATCAGCAGCTCAGAGGCTTTTCTCAAAATGGCGTTAGCTGGAGTGGCATATTGTTTGATCCCTCGTTTGCAAATTACTGATGAGTTAGAGCAAGGCTCGTTAATTGATATTACGCCTGGCTTCCTGATGTCTTATCGTATTTATTGGCACCATTGGCAGTTGGAAACTGGCGTATTGCAGGAGATTTCACAAGCGATTGTCAATTATGCACAGCGTTATTTACCACAGTAGTGATTGAATAGACGACCATTTCTGACGAATATTAAATTACGAATGGTTGAAATTACACCAAAGTTACACAGTCAAAGTTGTGTTAGAAGTGAAGTTAGGTGCTTGGATAATCACCGGAAGTTTCTATTATGAAACCACTTACTCCTACAGCTCGGCGACTTAACAAAGTCGGTGATTCTGATTTGTGGAGACACTTCACTATTGATATGGATG
>NZ_JAWOTC010000338.1:0-1167 GCF_033338675.1 Vibrio sp. Vb1574 | reverse complement strand
TGATTAATGTTCTCATCTAATAAGACTGGTGCAGTTTGCTTCATCAAACCGAGAGTCCACTTACCAATCACCAAAGCACCAACGATCCCCATAATGGCATCTAACCAAATCCATCCGTAAAACTTACCAATAATAAGTGCGACGATCGCTAACAGTGACGTTAAGGTATCTGCCAAGACATGAAAATACGCGGCGGCAAGATTGTGGTCCTGGTGCTCGTGCGAGTGTCCATGCGAATGGTTATGATCATGTGGGTGGTCGTGATCATGATGATGGTGATCATGCAGCAGCAACATACTTGATAAGTTAACCACCAAACCAATCACTGCGACCATAATCGCTTCGTTGAATTGAATACTCTCAGGGTTAAACAAACGGTGAACGGATTCCACCATCATCATTAGCGCCACCATGCCCAAAGCAATCGCGCTCGTAAAACCACCTAAAACACTGACCTTCCCGGTACCAAACGAAAAACGCTCATTGTTCGCATTTTGCTTAGCATAGCGATAAGCGAACAAGGTGATGCAAAATGCCGCAGCATGAGTGCCCATGTGCCATCCATCGGCGAGTAAGGCCATAGAGCCAAAAAGCGTGCCCGCAGCAATCTCAACCACCATAGTGACAAGCGTCAGAATGAGAACATAAAAAGTTCGCTTTTCACCTTTATGGTTATGAGAAACAAAATCGTGCGTGTGTTGTGCTATTGCCATAGATAAATCATATCCCTATTGCTTAGTTTGTTTGACAATCAAAATATTTGATTTAAATTTAGTTTGATCATCAAACAAAGTCAACATGGAAAACTAAGAAAGGCGTTCATCACTGCACTCAAGATTGGCCAATCTGATGCCTCCCCGCATGAACATATGCGGCCTTGTTTGGGAATCAGCCGCTTATACGTTAAGCTGCCGTTACTCAACTAAAAGATAGAAAGCGGATAAGCAGATGGAACATGTAGGTTCTCGTGCACTGATTGTTGAAGGCGGCGCAATGCGAGGGGTATTTTCTTGCGGAATACTCGACCATTTTTTAGCTGCGGACTTTTCTCCCTTCGACAGCTTTTGGGGCGTATCGGCTGGCGCAAGTAATCTTGCCGCTTATTTGGCAAAAATGCCGGGCAGAAACCTAAAAATCTATCTCGATTACAGCCTAAGAAATGAGTTC
>NZ_JAWOTC010000337.1:0-1170 GCF_033338675.1 Vibrio sp. Vb1574 | reverse complement strand
GATTTAGATGATCTTTAGAGCCGCTTTCTGCAAACTTAACCGATTCCTGTGACAACTCTCCCAACCATTGATTAAACGGTTTTGGTAAGAGATCTTTTGCTCTAGCAAAGGAGGCAGCAACATCCTGAGTCACCGTTCCATCCAATATGCTTTTGTAAGCAATTTTTTGATTGTTGCCAGAGCTAGACAAATCAGATAAGTACGAACGCAAATTCACCATCGCTTGCTGAATATCATCAAAGTCTTGTTCACTAAGTCGTAAGATTTCGGTGAAATGGGATTCAACTTCTTTACCTGATAGAGCAACATTAAATCCATTCTCTTCAGGCAAATACATATCGAGTTTGTCTGCCGTATTAGAAAACTTCACTTTTGCAACCTTTCCTGCGACTTCCGTTGCTGCCTTTTGATTTTCCGATAACGTTACTTTCGATAACCCCACTTCCTTTTGTATTGCACGCAGAAGTGATTCAATTGGTCTTTCTACACCGGATAGAACTCTTGATTGCTCTGTTGCTAAAGCCAAACTAGGAGCTTGTTTAAGCTGAATATCCTCTATCAGAGTTTTCCACTCATTGACATAATCTTGATAATAGCGGGCTTGAACCCCCTGAATAGCACTATCATGATCAATTTCATGAGCTTTAAGATCATCCCCATACACCCAGTTTTCTTCCATCAATCCTTTGACGGTGCGATTAATCTGAATTTGGAAAACGCTGTGAAAACCGTTGTAGGTATAAAAACCGGAAATACCTTGCGATAGAGGTTTTCCACTTGCTCGCTCAAATTGTTCTAAACCTTTAGGTCCTAACACGTATGTTAAACGGAAAGACGGAACGTGGCTTTTAGCAAACTGCATCTTCATACGCTGATATGCACGCTCTGGAAGTGACATTTGCGTTAGAACTTCTCGTGCTGCACTAATAGCAGTCGCATCCATTGAGAAGCCTTTCTCGTCGTTCTCTAGTAAGTTTTTAGTATGCACTAGCAAACGCTCACGTAGCTCTTTGTTTAACTCTCCTGGATACTGACGTTCAAAGTAGAAGTTGAACCAAGCAATTACCTCTTCTTGTTGATATTTTTCCGGATTAAACAACATTAAATACGTCTTTAACGTCTCGTATAAGTATTCACGATGCTGCTTATTCGCTTCCATTTCCGAGACCA
>NZ_JAWOTC010000336.1:0-1170 GCF_033338675.1 Vibrio sp. Vb1574 | reverse complement strand
ACCCTCGAACATGTTAAGTTCTGGCAGGGTCTTTTCAAACGTTGTGGCGTGGTAGTGGGAAACTCTCCTACTCCTTGAATCGTTCTCTCAAAAAGCGAGCAAATCTTGGTTTCCCCGTTTGGGTAAATCCGTTGTATCTAAACGTAATGGTAGAACCGATTTTCGGCGGATGGCGACGAACTTCATCCGTAAAACCGCTGCCGATGTAAAACTCTGTACCATCTGGCAAACGCACGAGCATTGCGCCCATCATCCCAAGCAAACGCCCCGTTCCCGGTTTGTAGCCAACCACTTGAGCTTCCGTGTCGGCGTAGCGCTTTAGCTTAAGTAAGTCGCTTCCTCTGCCCGCTTGGTAACGGCTCGACACTTTACGCAGCATCACGCCTTCGCCATCGGACAAGGAAATTTTATCCAGTTGAGCAAACAAATGTTGCTCGTTTTGGATGGCTCGGTGCTCAACGTATTTGATGTGGTGCTCATCAATATCAAACACTAAATCCTGAATGTTGTAATAACGTTTTCGGTAATCTCCTGCGGAATACGGCATGTCAAACACCATAAAATCGATTTCGCGCCACGCGCTATCAATTGGTGTTTTATCAAGAACGGTTTGCTGAACAATGTGAAAATTTCCGCGTCCGGCCCAAAGCTCACCATCCAATGGATAGTTCGGGAGTGACTCAGTGAACCACTCGGGCGCATAAATTCGGTTTCCGTTTCGGGTCACGAGGTGTTGACCTGTCCAGTAGGCTCGAATTCCATCGAGTTTCTCACTGTACCAATACTCAGAAACATCTATTCCATCTTGATAGGTTTCAGCAAGAGAGACGGGCGGAGCTATAGGTGTATTCGCTTGGGGCTGCGCAGATGCCATAACGGCAAGGGCAATCAATGTCATTTTTAATGGCATGGGGGAACCTTGTACAAAAAAGCATCTTTATTGAAACGTAACTCCACCGATTTACCTATTTGTCAGTGTTAATTATTCGACTCAGAACAATCAACATAAGTAATGGTTTGCAAGGTAAATCATAAAGTTTAGACAGGTATTGCATTTGTTTTTTCAGCTCACGTTAATGGCACGGTTATAAAGCCAAACTCTCCTCTTCAATTTTCAATCTGCATCTAAATCATCGTTCATTTTTGATTCTCAAATTGAGAACTGGGCGT
>NZ_JAWOTC010000335.1:0-1173 GCF_033338675.1 Vibrio sp. Vb1574 | reverse complement strand
AGCTACAAAGCCAGAACCAAATTGGTCGCCATCGCCAATCTTGATCAAATACGCGTCGTATTCGGCTTCCTTTACGCCTGCCGCCAAAAGCTCCTCAAACATGATCGTCACTTTCTGACCATTAGGAGTCCCCATTGAGTAAAGCTGGAATGGGTGCTCTCCAACTGGCAACTCTTGCTCGTGACGTGCGCCAGAATCGGGACGATTAATGCTCGCCCATTGGCCGCCATTTTCACTGTCGTTAGTCCAAACTCTTGGTGGTGTGTATTCGTTAGCCATTGTTATTCCTTATCGTGTTTGAATGCACCTGTAGGCTGGTTCAAATCGTTACCAGCAGCAATGCTTAAAAATCCCCACCTTAAATTGGCTGGGCATAATCAAGATATTAGGTCGGAATCTTCAAATAAAAGCCCTTCCATCTCGATTAATTAGAACCTTTGGTTATGGGAATTTCTTTCACGATATAAGCAAAAACGTCGCGGTAATGTGAACTAGGTTCGAGATGCCAACAATGAGGAACAGATCAGTTTTAGAGGCCCATCCAACATATCAGTCTTAATCAAGCTTGCATCGTGGCAACAGCTAATCGACAGCGCAAAACCGTGTAGGTAATCTGCCAATAGATCCAAACTGTCTTGCTCTACTTGCTGGGATAAACCCAAAGGTTGAACAATCAATTGATAGCGCTCAGTAAACACTTGAGCAGGTCCGTGGGATGTCATGCTCAACATAGTTTGCAACAGCCCGTTATACTCACGCAGCAGCTCAATATAACTAGCGCACAGGTGTTTGAGTTCGTTTTGCCAATCTTCATTCGCTTGCGGTTGATAAATGTCTTCCACCAGTGATGTCGTTAACGCTTCAAGCAAAGCATTTTTGTTTTTGAAGTAGTAATAGATCGCCATAGGATCCACATCCAATTGGGTCGCTAGCAGACGAACACTTGGTATCTTTCCGTCTTTTTTCATCAATAATTTAGCCGACTCCAGGATGCTTTCTGCACTCAGTTGTGACTGCTTTGCGGTCGGTCTTCCGCGTTTCTTTTCGTTGACAGACATTTGATCTTCTCGATAAACTCAGAATTATTCTACATTGTAGAATTAATTTTAAACCAACCTTTAACTTGGCTCAAGCATCATTACTTTGATGAGGTACTCATGGCAAATATCATAT
>NZ_JAWOTC010000334.1:0-1175 GCF_033338675.1 Vibrio sp. Vb1574 | reverse complement strand
AGCATCACTTTGAAGCTGGTTGATCATACGTTGAATCTCTTCCGTTGAATCGGCAGTGCGCGACGCTAGGTTACGAACTTCATCTGCAACTACCGCAAAGCCTCGACCTTGCTCACCTGCGCGTGCCGCTTCAATCGCTGCGTTCAATGCCAGCAAGTTTGTTTGCTCAGAGATATCGCGGATTACACCAAGGATAGAGCCGATATCTTTCGTTGTAGAAGCAAGCTGTGTCACAACAATGTTTGTCGTTTCCACATCGTCAGCAAGACGGCTAATCACTTCTTTCGCTTTCATCACAACTTCACGACCCGTCTGAGTATTATCAGACGCTTGGTTTGCAGTATCGGCTGCCGTCGCTGCGTTAGACGCAATTTCACTGATCGTCGCACCCATTTGGTTGATCGCTGCAACTACTTGAATCGTCTGGTCACGTTGCTCTTGGCTATTGTCGTACGTTGACGTTGCTTTGCTCGACACGCTGTCTGCCGCTTGACTCAGTGCACCGCTCGTCAAAGATACCTCTTTAATGGTTGCGTGGATTTTCTCAATAAATCCGTTGAAACCTTTAGAAAGTTGCGCGATTTCATCATTGCCACGAATTTCAATACGCTGTGATAAATCACCTTCGCCTTGACCAAGATCGGTAAAGCGATCTGCAATCAAACGAATTGGCTTAGTGATACTGTTTGCAAGCAATACGCCCATCAAAATGAACACCAACGCCACTACAATGGTTGTGATCATCATTTTTTGGCCAGTTGCATTGAGATCAGCAAACACTTCGTCAACAGGCACGACGCCAATAACAAACCATTTCATGGACGGCACATACATACTCGCGACGAAATTGTCCTTACCTTCAAACTCGACATTAATTAGGTTGAAGCTGTTTTTGTTCAGCAGTTGATTCGCGTTACTGCCAAAAAGCTGCGCAATCGACGTTTTGTTTTTGCCTTGTTGACGATGAATTTGAATGTCACCTTTTTCATTCGTTAAGAACACGTAACCTGTGTCCTCAATTTGGAAGCTGTTTAGAAGTGACACCATGTCATCCATCGACTTAGATAGACCCGACATCGAGATACCGTTTAAGTCTTGGTAGTTAGTGAACATTTTCACTTCACCATTAGCTTCTTGGAAAACACTCACTGATGTTTCGCGACCCGAAGAGGTGA
>NZ_JAWOTC010000333.1:0-1175 GCF_033338675.1 Vibrio sp. Vb1574 | reverse complement strand
GAGAATGCCTTCGAGTTGACCATCCGTCATGCCAATGCCCGTATCTGCAACTTTCAAAATAAGCTGCTTTTCGTGCAGGATGACACTGATTCCGATCTCGCCTTCTGCTGTGAATTTCACGGCATTTGAGAGCAGATTGGTGGTGATTTGCACTAATCTCAGTGCATCGATTTCAATGAACGCATCCGAAAACGGCTTGATCGTAACTTTGTAATCCAAACCTTTCGCAAGCGCTCTTGGCTCAAAGCTTCTAAACACATCGCACAAGGTTTTGAGTAAGTCGGTTTTAGCGGGAGCAACGGTTAACTGCCCTGCTTCCAGCTTTGAGTAATCCAACACTTCGTCTACTAGCACATTCAAATGATTGAGTGATCGCATGGCCTGAGCGATCAACTCGCGATTTGAATCGGCCGTCACTTGGCGATTCAGCAAATCGAGGATGCCGTGCGCCGCCGATAATGGGGTTCTTAACTCGTGACTCATGGTCGCTAAAAAGTTTTCACGGGCGCGCACTGCAGTTTGTGCTTCTTTTTGCGCATTAATTAACGCCTGCTCACGCTCTTTTTGCTGAGTAATGTCTTGAATCACCGTCAGCACAAACTTCTTCTTCCCGCTTGGAGACGCGATGGTTTTTCGCTCTCGATACACATGTTTAATACCGCGTTCGCACCCCGCAGACGCGACCTCTTCCGAGATGCGTTGTCCGCCAATTACAGTGGCCAATTCATCCGAGTTGTTCACGAGAGGCGCATTAGTCGAGCAGCTTTTCAGCTTACATTCTTGGCGTTGCTTGCTATTATAGTTGGCACAGTTGCTCATTTCCAACTGGTTATCTTCACCGTGAATAAACACCAAGCTGTTAATTTCTTGAATGATGCCCATCAGCCATTGTTTTTCCGCTTCTTCATTGTTGGCATTCAGCTCAGCTAATTTCACCTTTAGACGTAGGTGCGCAAGAATGAAATACGCGGCAGCAAACATCAGAGAAAAAGCGACCGCACCTGCCAAGAAAAATTTTGCCATTTGCTCATCGTCGTAGCCATAAACTAGGTTGAAGCTTCGGTGCGAGCGCAGAAGTTTTTCTATCTCATTTGAGTCAATGGTTTCGATGATGCTGTTGAGCATGTGTTGGAGCTGCGTATTGTGTTTTGCAACTGCAAACGCATTCGAGAACG
>NZ_JAWOTC010000332.1:0-1176 GCF_033338675.1 Vibrio sp. Vb1574 | reverse complement strand
TGTGTTGTTTGCAGCAGCGACCGCAGACGTACCAACAATACCGCCTAGTGAGTGACCCAGCATTTTTACTTGAGAGCCCGTCATTGGGTTAAAACCTTGAAGAGAGCCTCCAGCCAATAGGCCGCCTTGCGCTGATACTACTAAACTAGCACGTAAGCCCAATACATCCAGCACGCTTTGACGAAGGTTATCACGCGCTACAGCAAGGTTAGAAAGGTTCAAGTAAGCAAGAACGTTCGCATTTGCCGATCGTTGTTCGTCTAGGCTACGTGTGCCGTGGATTGGAAGATCGATAGCAATAACAGCTACGCCAGTTTGCACCATATTAAAAGCAAATGCATACGCGTTTTCTTTCGCTGAGGTGATACCGTGTTGGTAGATCACCACGTCTTTCGCTACACCATTTTGAGGAGTAAACAGTAAGAACTCGACATTTTCTAAAGACTTAACCGCAGGAACAGGAGAGTAACGAGTAATAACTCGCTCACTATCCAATTGTGTACCGTCGTTTAAGTACAGTTTCGAGCCTACCAGTTTTAGCTGCTCTGTTGGATCTGTTGCCAGCTTGCTAACGTCTACAGGAGAGCTTGCGAAAACGCCAGAAGAAAGTTGCTGAACCATGTTCGCTTGTTCTGCTGGATCGGTAAGTGCTGCGTTTAGCTTCGCTAGGCTTGGCATCGCAGACACCATCGGTTGCATGTTCCAGTTTGCGCCTTTTTCAAGGTAGTGTGGCAGTCTTACTTGACCCTGAGTAACATTCACACTCGCGCCAGATTGCACGTAAAGACCTTTAATCGCGGTTTTCGCTGCATCTAAGTCACTGACGTATTTATTAAAGTCACTGTCCGAATCTAACGCTGTCATAAAGTCTTGTGTCTCACCAAGCACCATTGTGTACGCAGTAGAAAGGTCGACAGCATTCTCGTTAGTATCATTTTTGTAAACGGTATTTAGCGTGTTCGCGCCAGTAGCAAAACCTGTCGCAGTAACACCTTTAACAGCCGCTAACGTGTCACCTACGGATTGAGTGCTGAACCATGATGAGTAGACAATATCAGCTGGGTTGACTTGCGCTAGACCAAAAATGCCTTCGACAGCTTCTGTTACCGCTTGTACGGATGCAAGATCGCCTGATTCGTACTTAACTTGTTTGCTCTTTGCCACCGCGTAGCTTGA
>NZ_JAWOTC010000331.1:0-1177 GCF_033338675.1 Vibrio sp. Vb1574 | reverse complement strand
AGCGGTGATGGCAAACTTGGGACAAGACTACTGTATTCGTCATCAAGCAGGTAAAGGCGCAGCGCAAGAAGTGCAAGCTGCTTATCAAGCGAACAATGTTGCTAATGCAGAAGTGACCGAGTTTATTGATGATGTTGCACAAGCGTATGCGTGGGCAGATCTGCTAGTGTGCCGTTCTGGCGCATTGACGGTATCTGAAGTCTCAGCAGCAGGTGTAGGCGCGATTTTTATCCCGTTCATGCATAAAGACCGTCAACAGGCACTGAATGCCGACCACTTAGTGGAATGCGGTGCTGCGAAGATGATTGAACAACCTGATTTAACCGTGGAGTCTTTGACTCAACAGATCCAACAATTGGATCGCCAAGCTTTACTTTCAATGGCTCAAAAGGCACGCAGTGCCGCAAAATTAGATGCTGACAAAGTTGTCGCACAAGCCATTGTCGCTTTGACCGAAAAGCGTTAACGAATTATTGAGAATCGAATTAATGACTATCCAACATACACAAGACCTAGCTCAGATTCGCGCGATGGTACCAGAAATGCGTCGCGTGAAATGCATCCACTTCATCGGTATCGGTGGTGCGGGCATGAGCGGCATTGCTGAAGTTCTTCTAAACGAAGGTTATGAAATCACGGGTTCAGACTTGTCTGAAAACCCAGTAACCGAGCGCTTAGTGTCGAAAGGGGCAACCGTATTTATTGGTCACCAAGCAAGTAATGTCGAAAAGGCTAGTGTGGTAGTCGTCTCCACCGCGATTAACGAGGAAAACCCTGAAGTCATGGCGGCTCGTGAATTGCGTATTCCTATTGTTCGCCGAGCAGAAATGCTGGCTGAACTGATGCGATTCCGTCATGGTATCGCTGTTGCGGGTACACATGGTAAAACCACCACCACAGCACTAGTCACACAAATCTATTCCGAAGCAGGCCTTGATCCAACGTTTGTAAACGGCGGTCTAGTAAAGAGCGCGGGCACAAATGCGCGCTTGGGCTCTAGCCGTATTCTGATTGCAGAAGCGGATGAGAGCGACGCCTCTTTCTTGCACCTGCAACCTATGGTAAGCATTGTTACCAACATTGAAGCTGACCACATGGATACCTACGGTGGTGACTTCGAAACGTTGAAACAAACCTTCATTGATTTTCTTCACAACCTGCCGTTTTATGGCCAAGC
>NZ_JAWOTC010000330.1:0-1178 GCF_033338675.1 Vibrio sp. Vb1574 | reverse complement strand
AAGCCAGCTTGAAGACTTTGTACTGTTCAACCTTAAAGCTGAGAAAGGTTTGTTCGTAAAAGGGTTCGGTCAAGCGTATCAAGTCTCAGGCGATGACTTGGTTGATTTTGTGCATCTACAAGAAGGCCACAAGAAAATCGAAAACGCCTAATGCGGACGTCGTTTTTATGATTACTAAGAGGGAGTTAGGTTCTACTGACTCCCTTTTTTACATTGGAACAACAGCATGAGACCTGTAAGCAAGGAACTGAGCGAGATCTGTTATCCCTTTATTTACGAAGATAGCCCTGTGTGCGATTTCGAGATCACCGCAGACGAGTTGTGCAGCCGGATTGGGTTGGGGCTGTCGATGGAATTGGACGACTTCAGTCGAGATATTCTCACGCGCCTTCAGCCTAATGTTTACCATCTCAATGGTTCGGTGCGTGGCAAGTTAGCGATTACAGAATCGGAAGTTGAAGAGCTGAAAGCAGACTATGAGGCCATAAAAGCGCGCATAGACGGTGGTTTTAAAGGTTTTGTGCTGCCCGGTGGCCATGCTACGTCTAGTCAACTGCATTTGTGCCGCTGCCAAGCAAAGAAAACCGTTCGAGCACTCGTCGCGATAGAGCATGCTGGGAAAAAGCAACCAGCGCCGATTCTGTTTCGTTACGCCAACTTAATGGCCAATGTCATTTACAGCTTGGCTTCTTACATTAATCATGTTTACCAAGTGGAAGAAACTGAGTTTGTGTCTCGCAGCTACGCTATGCCAAAGAAGTAAACGCTGTAGACAAGTCGTTTTAGTACACGCGCCTTAAGCGTCGCAGTGTCATCAATAGTCAGCAATAAATCGTTGAAATGACGACAAAGTGATAACGATTTCGAGTGAACACAAAGCCACATATTATGTTCAGTTAAACGTTAAGAAGCCATGGCATTGGCTTCTAGCTCTTTTGCCCCGCGGAGCATAGCTTCGATGAGCTCACCAGCATTAAACTTTTCTAACGCTTCGTGAGCGCCAACTTGATGCGCTCTATCGACACAAATCTCACTCGACAGTGAAGTATGCAGAATGCGGTACGAGTGATTAAGAGCTGAGTCATTTTGCACTTCAAACGCTAACTCGTAACCATCCAACCCCGGCATTTCAATATCACTGACCAGAATATCTATTGGGCGGTTTGCTTCTGCCTCAT
>NZ_JAWOTC010000329.1:0-1180 GCF_033338675.1 Vibrio sp. Vb1574 | reverse complement strand
CTTCTGCGAACACATGTATCGTAGACTTCGAGAAGTTCACAGGCAAAGTACCGCCAGTGACTTCATTCGGTGGTCCAATCGAAGTTGCTTAATTAGTGCAATTTGCATAAATCGAAATACCAGCCTTCGGGCTGGTATTTTTTTAACCAAAATTTCAGTGAGCGTTATCTCAATAACCGTTTTTGAGCGTCAGAGTGCATGGATTCGTGACGAAAATAACGAATTGCTCGCATCATTCACAGGATAATGAAGTCATATTCAAAAGGCTTCACGCGCAACCAAGCATCGTGGGGTCAATTGGACACAAAACAATAATAATCAGTGAGTAGATGCAATATGGCTCAGACCATTCAGTTAGCCAACCATTCCGAAATGACGATCATCGATAACGATCTGCACGTGGATGTGATTGGTAATCAAGCCCATTTCTCTTTCTCTGGGCTTCACAATAAGACCTTTACTGACCGTGAAGTGCTGTTCGAAATGCCGTTTCTATACGAGCACGAAGCCAACGTGATTGGTGATGGTTTTCAAATGTTGGCGCAAACGTCAGGAACGATCACGCACCCGATTGAAATAGGTCGATGCCCCGACAACATTCCCCCATACCGTGTGTACTCGCAACATGCACCTAAGCGTTACTACAACTATCTAGTGATTGAGGATTCTGCTGGTTACACCTTGTTTGGCTTCACGACGTGCCGTCGATTTGCTGGTTACTTTGATATACAACAGCGAAATGGGCAGTGGATACTGACCGCAGCAATCGATGGCGAACACACGCAAGTGGCGGATTTGGAACACAATCAACTTGAGTCCATTACGATTTTAACTGGCAACTCGCTATCCGATCTGTATCAAGAGTTCAGCGAGATGATTGCCGCGCATCATCCTATTCGCAACGGTGTCACGCAGGATGCACCGATAGGCTGGTGTTCTTGGTATGCGTACTATGCCGATGTGACCGAGCAAAATGTTTTAGAAAATGTCGATTGCATGCAAGACAAGCTCGAAGACTTAGAATGGGTACTTCTGGATGATGGCTATCAAGCGTTCATGGGGGATTGGCTTACGCCGTCGGATAAATTCTCTGGCGGTGTGAAGGAGCTGATTCAAAACATTCGCGCAAAAGGCAAAAAGCCGGCGATTTGGATGGCTCCTTTCATAGCGCAGCCAGAAT
>NZ_JAWOTC010000328.1:0-1182 GCF_033338675.1 Vibrio sp. Vb1574 | reverse complement strand
CCGAAAGAGGAAGCGGAAGCGGTTGCGATGAAATATCTCAAACGCGTTAAAATCCCAGACCAAGCCGATAAATACCCAGGTCAGTTATCTGGTGGTCAGCAACAGCGTGTAGCGATTGCCCGTTCATTGTGTATGAGTCCTAAAGTCATGCTGTTTGATGAGCCAACCTCTGCGCTCGACCCTGAAATGGTGCGTGAAGTGTTGGACGTTATGGTCGAATTGGCGGAAGAAGGCATGACCATGCTGTGTGTAACCCATGAAATGGGCTTTGCTAAAGAAGTCGCCGATCGCGTGATATTTATGGACGCAGGAGAAATCATAGAAGAGAACAACCCGGTCGACTTCTTTGAGAATCCTCAATCGGATCGCACGCAAAACTTCTTAGCGCAAATCCTGCATCATTAATCATCAACGCAGAGAACGCTTTAAAAGCACTGATTTCGAACGAAGTCAGTGCTTTTTGTCATTTACATCACCAATCGTTGTGAGCACCAACGCAAAAATTCTTGGTGGTAATATTGTGTTACAAGTTGCCACATACATAACATCTTATTTCCATTATCATTTTATCTAGGATATCCATGGAAAGGGCTTGATTTTTTGAACTTTCAGCCCCATAAATGTACCAATAGTAAACTCCCTTATTGAGGATAATTATGAACAGTCCAATGTTTACTCGTTCAACAAGTGTTCCTAATACACTTGAAACTAACAAAGTACTGAAAAACACTTACTTCCTACTGTCGATGACACTGATGACCAGTGCTATCGCAGCAGTCGCGACTATGGCAATGCAAATTTCACCAATCATGGCGATTGTGATGCAGCTTGCCGCGATTGGTATTTTGTTCTTTGTTATGCCAAAGGCAATCAACTCATCATCTGGTATCGTTTGGACATTCGTTTTCACGACTCTAATGGGTGGTGCTTTAGGTCCAATGCTTAACTACTACGCATCAATTCCAAACGGTCCTACTATCATTGCTCAAGCTCTAGGTTTGACTGGTATGGTGTTCCTTGGCCTATCGGCTTACACCATTTCAAGCAAGAAAGATTTCTCTTTCATGCGCAACTTCCTGATGGCAGGTTTGATCATTGTGATCGTTGCAGCGCTGATTAACATCTTCGTTGGTTCAACAATGGCTCACCTAGTAATCAGCAGTGTTTCTGCACTCGTGTTCT
>NZ_JAWOTC010000327.1:0-1182 GCF_033338675.1 Vibrio sp. Vb1574 | reverse complement strand
GTAACTTTGAGAGAACTACTTGGTTTTCCGAGACGTCGGAAACCGCTACACCGGAAAATCAATTGGAGAAATCACCATGGCAGTGAATGTAAACACTAACGTATCAGCGATGACCGCTCAGCGTTACCTAAACAACGCAAACTCAGCTCAACAAACTTCTATGGAGCGTTTGTCTTCAGGTTTTAAAATCAACAGCGCAAAAGATGACGCTGCGGGTCTACAAATCTCGAACCGTTTGAACGTACAAAGCCGTGGTTTGGATGTAGCGGTTCGCAACGCGAACGACGGTATCTCGATTGCACAAACTGCTGAAGGTGCAATGAATGAGACCACTAATATTCTTCAACGTATGCGTGATTTGTCTCTGCAATCAGCAAACGGTTCAAACTCGAAAGCAGAACGTGTTGCGATTCAAGAAGAAGTGACCGCGCTAAACGACGAACTAAACCGTATCGCAGAAACCACTTCTTTCGGTGGTAACAAGCTACTAAACGGCACACACGGTGCGAAATCGTTCCAAATCGGTGCGGATAACGGTGAAGCAGTGATGCTTGAGCTAAAAGACATGCGCTCAGACAACAAAATGATGGGCGGTGTGAGCTACCAAGCTGAAAGTGGTAAAGGTAAAGACTGGAACGTTGCTGAAGGTAAGAACGACCTAAAAATCAACCTAACGGACAGCTACGGCCAAGAGCAAGAAATCAACATCAGCGCAAAAGCGGGTGACGATATCGAAGAGCTTGCGACTTACATTAACGGCCAAACTGACCTAGTGAAAGCATCAGTAGACCAAGATGGTAAACTGCAAATCTTCGCTGGCAACAACAAAGTTGAGGGCGAGGTCGAGTTTTCAGGCGGTCTATCTGGTGAACTAGGTTTGGGCGAAGGCAAAAAAGTAACGGTAGATACTATCGACGTAACCTCAGTTGGTGGCGCACAAGAATCTGTTGCTATCATCGATGCGGCACTGAAATACGTAGATAGCCACCGCGCAGAGCTGGGTGCTTTCCAGAACCGTTTCAACCACGCAATCAGCAACTTGGACAACATTAACGAGAACGTGAATGCGTCGAAGAGCCGTATCAAAGATACAGATTTCGCGAAAGAAACGACGGCAATGACCAAATCACAAATTCTATCGCAAGCGTCAAGCTCAATCCTTGCGCAAGCGAAACAAGCGCC
>NZ_JAWOTC010000326.1:0-1186 GCF_033338675.1 Vibrio sp. Vb1574 | reverse complement strand
CCAAGCATCAGCACAATCCAAGAATACGTCTCAGCTAGAAGTAAAACGCCCCCTAGAAACAAAGCAACAGGATCGTCCCAGTTCAGGGTAGACGAATAACGGCACCACAAGTATCGACATGAGGCCGTAACCGACAAGATGATCAAAAGCATGGTAGGAAAACGACCCGGCATGCGACGAACCATCATCGCTAATGCCCAGAGTAACAACACAAAGACAGTCTGAGCCTGATAACCAAATGGCACCGTAAAACAAAGCAAAGCGATTAACACCACGAAAAACAGCAAGGTGTAGTTCAACGCCATCGCTGACTTACTTGCTTTAATACGCTCTCGAACTTGTGGATCTTTGATGTTGTTCGCTGTCTGTTCTAACCAGCGGACGCCTTTTGCAACCAATTCAAATGGCAAGTAGAACGCATTGCGAATTTGCTCGGCTAAAGTCATCGCTAAGCTGCTGGTTTTTTTGGACCATGCTGTATTTACGTTTTGCTTGAAGCAAAGCAACCACACGCTTTGGATAATAAAACGTACAGGATCAAACCATCTTGGCGCAGCAAAATTAACGTTTGGATAGTAAACCAAAGGCAGTTTCCATGAGGGAACACCCGAAATAACCGGCTTTAAAAATACAAAACTCAATGAAAACCAAAAAGACAAAGCACACTCACCAACCCAGTTTGTTTTGCAATTCCAGGCTTGCTCGTAAGCTTTCTTCTGTAGTCTGAATTGGTCCACTACCCAGCGTTGGAAAATCAGATTAAGACTTCGCATAAATTAGCTTTGGTCCTGAGCGCTTGATAACGCTGATACACACCAAAAAGCAAAAGACTGAAAATCTTTTGCGGCTTGGCTCGATGGCGAATAGTGTTGAACGGTCGTCAGGTTTGCCACACATTCAAGCAATGCCGTATCTCGATGAATCGAAACAGGAATCAACGATTCGCTAAGTTCCTTTTTCAGCACCAACATGAAATCACGACCAATTTCGGTTTCTGGCTGATACTTATTCACCAAAAAACGTAATTTGTCAGAGCGAAGCAATCTCGATAGCTCTTCATGTTGTAGCCAAGACTGAAGAGTGAGATAACTCAGGGCATCTGCCGTTACCACCACCACAATCATATCCATTAAGTCGACAAAAGATCGCACTTCAGGATCAGTAAGCTCTGCTAAGTCGGAGTGAA
>NZ_JAWOTC010000325.1:0-1187 GCF_033338675.1 Vibrio sp. Vb1574 | reverse complement strand
TACTTGGCAATGATGGCTGCCTCAACTTCTTTGCTGGCCCAACGGATAAGAATTTTAAAGTACCGTTTAACTTCTACAACGTGCATTACGAATCAACCCATATTGTAGGGACGGCCGGTGGTTCAAAGGGTGACATGGTGGAATCTATTGAGCTTTCCTCGCAAGGCAAGATCAATCCATCGTTCATGATCACACATGTTGGTGGTTTACAAGCTGCGCCACATACGATTCTGAATCAGTTGGATATTCCGGGCGGTAAGAAGTTGATTTACCCACATATTGACCTGCCATTGACGGCGATTGATGACTTTTTATCGCTGGCAGACCAAGACCCGTTCTTTGCGGAACTCGATGCGATTTTGTGCGCGAACAACTATGTGTGGAACGCGCATGCAGAAAAAGCGTTACTTGAGTTTTATGACGTGAGCTTAACGGTTTAGTTGCAACGAACATGTGTGGTAGCCTTTGCGCTGCCACATAATGGAGAGGTCATAAGACGTTGTCACGTGAAGACGAGTTACTGGAGAAATTGGATGAGTGTGAAAATGCCACTGCGTTTCTTCAGGTTTCTAACAAAATAATTAACCTCAAGTTAAAAGCATTACTTCCGAGTGTGTTCGTCCAAGACGACTTAGTGAAGGAGTATGCTGTGGATCCTTTATTGAGAGAAGATGGGCCATTGGTCACGACCGATGTTGTCTCCAAGTTGATGTTTGCGATGGGAAAAATCTCATTACAAACTTATGCAGACATTGGCTTGTACGATCAGGTATTGGAGTATGTGGTTACTCAGCCTGAAAAGATCGCGTTTACAGATGATGTGATTTATGACTTCATCAAAAACCAAGCGGTACTCTCTTCTCAGCAAGACTGCTTTTATCTTGAGTCGATCAATCAGCTAAAGTTCTCTTCGTTTGAGTCCTTTTCGCAAATGAGATACGAATCTCTCATCAAAACAGTGCTCAAGCTGTCGTGTGAAATGTTGATAGAAAGAATCGAAGAGGAAATCAATCAGTAAGGGTTCACCATGAAAGTGAATTTAAACGTCAGTGGCTTCGAAACCGAAGCAACCTTTCCCGATGCTGACGTAAAACGAATCCATCAGCCTCTTATCGAAAAATTTACTCGCCTCTATCATGAGAAGCAGGAACGCATAGTGGTGTTCTTGTGTGCCCCTCCGGGCAGCG
>NZ_JAWOTC010000324.1:0-1188 GCF_033338675.1 Vibrio sp. Vb1574 | reverse complement strand
GTCGTCCAGAAGCTGCCAGTCTGGTAATACTCGATATTCGGCAGAATAGTGAATCGCAGATCGTCCATGGTAGCGACCTGCGGTATAGCCTCTCAAACGGTACAACCCACCCAAGCGAACTTGTCCTTGCTCTGGCGGACGACTGCAAACAACACCATCACATTGATTCCAAGTTGGTGTGTCGGCTGTATAAAAATCCAAGGCCAGCACTTGTTGATCAAACCAATCACCAAGAGGCCCCAGCGAGTAATATTGGCTATTTTGGAATTCCCACTTGAGCCACAGATCCTCTGATTGCCAACTTTCTGCGCCCGTCGTCAAATTCAAAGAGGTATGCGAGCCTCGGGTCGTGTTACGTGCGCTATCGCGGTTGTCCCAATCAAAACCCAATGTAAAACCGTAAGCTTGCTCTTTCTTATCATTGTATACATCCAACGCTCGTGAAGAATAAAAAGGCGTCAGCAGGATAGAGCTAACGCCCGACGCCAAAGGCGATGCATTGCGAACGTCGCGGCTGGGTAGAAACGCGCCTTTCAAACCATGATCTTTCACCGCGCCCCACGGCAACAGGTATTTGAATTCGAACTTATACTTTTGCTCATCACTGTTTGTGATCGTCTGAGATTCAAACGACGAGTTGTTATCGCCTTGCTCACCTAAGTAATAGGGACTGTCATTAAAACGAGCTTGGTACATCTGAGTACTGAACAGCACATTGGGAGAGAGCGCATAATTAAATGCAGAGAGGAAACCAATATAGCTGTCTTTCTCCGAATACAGCCCCATACCAAATAGTGCAGCTTGAGGCTGACCAACCCCTTTAGCAACCCCCGCAACTCCAACGGTACTGCCCAACGTATCGGTACTGAAATAGAACGGGACAAAGGCTGAGTCTTTCTCTGAACTTAGCGCCGGAGAAGACAAAAAAATGCTGGCAGAAAGTGCCAGCATTGAGGTGATTCGTTTATTCATGGATTACTTGGTATATTCCATTTCGACGCGAGGCGTCAATTTGGTCACCAACTCATAAGCTATCGTACCAATGTGATTCGCAACCTCTTCGACAGGTAATTCTTTACCCCAAAGAATCGCTTCGTCACTGACCTTATCTGTGGCATCAGGACCTAAGCGATTCTTTACCCCAAAGAATCGCTTCGTCACTGACCTTATCTGTGGCATCAGGACCTA
>NZ_JAWOTC010000323.1:0-1190 GCF_033338675.1 Vibrio sp. Vb1574 | reverse complement strand
TTTGCACACAGGATCAAAGTTTATAAATTTCGTTTTAACGGCAGGATATATCGCGTCGCCTTATTAGTAAGTCTTTACGTGTTATCCCAAAAAAGAAAAAAGCCAGCAGCAATCAGCAACTGGCTTAAATTCGTGTTCATGAAAGCTAGAATAACTTACTAGACCAACCGAGTTTGTTCCTTAATACGTGATAGTAGCTGTAGTCTTTCGGATGGATGAGTTTGAGTACATTTGGGCTTTGATAAATGTGGATCTCATCGCCGGGAGAAACTGGCAGCGACACTTGTCCATCACAACTTACTTCTTGTGTACCGCGATTTTCTGGTGACACAATCAGTTTGATTCTACGTTTGCCATCAACCACCAACGGTCGGCTAGATAAGGTATGAGGGAACATAGGCACCAGTGAAATGGCATTCAGGCTTGGTGACAGAATAGGGCCACCACCAGAAAGTGAGTATGCTGTCGAGCCTGTTGGTGTGGAGACAATCAACCCATCGGCGCGTAAAGAGAAGGCAAAGCTTTCATCAATGTACACCTCAAACTCAATCATATGTGCGATTTGCCCAGGATGGAGCACGGCTTCGTTTAAAGCGGCGTTATGACTTTTTATTTGACCATGACGATGCACTTCTGCCTCAAGTAAGAAACGCTCTTCTTCAATGTACTCTCCCGCAAGTACGGCTTTGAGTGCCGCTTGGAAATCGTCTGGGTTTAAATCAGTTAAAAAGCCTAGATTGCCACGGTTTACGCCAATCACAGGCACGTCAAAACGCGATAAAATTCTCGCTGCGCCCAGCATGTTGCCATCACCACCGACAACTATCGCAAGATCTGCGTTTTTGCCCAACTCAACTAAGCTGGCGAAGTGGTTTTGCGGGATCTCGTCCAAAATCGCTGCAAGGCGATCGTCAATAAACACTTTGTAACCTTCTGAGGTCAGCCATTCGTAAAGCTCTTTATGAGTCTGAATCGCTTGTTGATCTCTCGGTTTTCCGATGATGGCGATCACGTCAAACGGGTTTTTCATAAGTTTTCCAACCGAATTAGGCTTGAATCAGAATTCTTCATCCCCATAATAAAGGCAAGTTACGCTTTTATGCGAATTTTTGTGTCAGGAAACTAAGAGATTTCAACTCCTAAGCACATTAAGTGTCGAGAGTTTTGGAGATATCATGAGCAACGAAGAA
>NZ_JAWOTC010000322.1:0-1190 GCF_033338675.1 Vibrio sp. Vb1574 | reverse complement strand
TATGAATTAGTCGAAGATCTTAGCAACAACACCAGCACCTACTGTACGGCCACCTTCACGGATCGCGAAACGTAGACCTTCGTCCATTGCGATTGGTGCGATTAGCTCTACAGTCATCTGTACGTTGTCGCCTGGCATTACCATTTCTACGCCGTCTGGTAGCTGGATGTCACCAGTTACGTCAGTTGTACGGAAGTAGAACTGTGGACGGTAGCCTTTGAAGAATGGAGTGTGACGACCACCTTCATCTTTAGACAGTACGTATACTTCTGATTCGAACTTAGTGTGTGGAGTGATTGAACCAGGCTTAGCTAGTACTTGACCACGTTCAACTTCGTCACGCTTAGTACCACGTAGAAGTGCACCAACGTTCTCACCTGCACGGCCTTCGTCTAGAAGCTTACGGAACATCTCAACACCAGTACATGTAGTTGTAGTAGTGTCTTTGATACCTACGATAGCAACTTCGTCACCTACAGTTAGGATACCACGCTCGATACGGCCAGTTACTACTGTACCACGACCTTGGATTGAGAATACGTCTTCGATAGGCATTAGGAATGGCTGATCTACCGCACGCTCTGGCTCAGGGATGTAAGTATCTAGAGCTTCTGCTAGTTCAACGATTTTCGCTTCCCACTGCTCTTCGCCGTTTAGTGCGCCTAGTGCAGAACCTTGGATAACTGGTAGGTCATCACCTGGGAAATCGTATTCAGATAGAAGTTCACGAACTTCCATTTCTACTAGTTCTAGTAGCTCTTCATCGTCAACCATGTCACATTTGTTCATGAATACGATGATGTATGGGATACCAACCTGACGGCCTAGTAGGATGTGCTCACGAGTTTGTGGCATTGGGCCATCTGTCGCAGCAACAACTAGGATACCACCGTCCATCTGTGCAGCACCAGTGATCATGTTTTTAACATAGTCAGCGTGTCCTGGACAGTCAACGTGTGCGTAGTGGCGTGATGGAGTGTCGTACTCAACGTGAGAAGTTGCGATTGTGATACCGCGCTCACGCTCTTCTGGAGCGTTATCGATAGATGCGAAGTCTTTAGCTACACCGCCGTAAACTTTAGCAAGAGTAGTACAGATAGCTGCAGTTAGAGTTGTTTTACCGTGGTCAACGTGGCCGATAGTACCAACGTTAACGTGCGGTTTCGTACGTTCAAATTTTTCTTTAGACA
>NZ_JAWOTC010000321.1:0-1191 GCF_033338675.1 Vibrio sp. Vb1574 | reverse complement strand
CCAATCATGAAGACTAAGATCCCCCCAGTAATGCGCAGCGCATAAAGGGTGATACCAAAGAGGTCGAAAATCACTTTTCCTGCGATGGCAAAAATAGCCACGATGACAAAAGCAATAAACACCGAACGAAGTGCTATTGATCGAACGGTCTCTTTATCTTCATCCGCCGTGAGGCTCAAAAAGATAGGAATATTGGCAATGGGATTCATGATCGCAAAGAACCCCATGAACACTGTGACGGTATGAAGTATCAGCTCTTTCATCTTTCCAACGTAGATAAACTATTGATTCTAAAAACAGTATATACCTTCACAAACAGAATGCGCGCCGTTTCCCCAGTCTGAACTCAAACTTATGCTCTAAGGCACAGTTTTTCTTTCGCGATAGTTTACCCATTCATTAAATACCGCTAAGGTGAACGCTCAGCCTAAAAATAGAACAAAGGATGTTAAGTCATCATGAACAGTACGATCCAAACCATTCTTGGCCACCGTTCCATTCGTAAATTTACCTCACAGCCTATCGATAAAGAGCAACTGGAAACCATCCTTCAAGCGGGTCTTGCCGCATCCTCATCCAGTATGTTGCAGGTAGTATCAATTGTTAGAGTCTCTGACACAGAGAAGAGATCGCAACTAGCGAAATTTGCAGGGAATCAAGCATACGTTGAAAGCGCGGCAGAGTTCTTGGTGTTCTGTATCGACTACCAGCGTCACGCCAGTATTAATCCTAATGTTCAAGCCGATTTCACAGAGTTAACGCTAATAGGCGCCGTAGACTCAGGAATCATGGCTCAAAACTGCTTATTGGCAGCAGAATCTATGGGGTTGGGAGGCGTATACATTGGCGGCTTAAGAAACAATGCCCAACAAGTGGATGAGCTACTGGGGCTACCCCAGAATACCGCCATCCTATTTGGTATGTGTTTGGGCCATCCAGATCAAAACCCAGAAGTTAAACCTCGCCTACCTGCACGCGTAGTCGTGCACGAGAACCAGTACCAAGATCTCAACTTAGATGACATTCAAGCATACGACCAAACGATGCAGAACTACTATGCAAACCGCTCAAGCAATCAAAAACAAAGTACGTGGTCACAAGAGGTTACGAGCAAGTTAGCTGGTGAGTCTCGTCCGCATATTCTTCCGTATTTGAATGGAAAGGGGTTAGCAAAGAAGTGACCATGCTGAA
>NZ_JAWOTC010000320.1:0-1192 GCF_033338675.1 Vibrio sp. Vb1574 | reverse complement strand
CCAGAAAAACCAACCACTTCAGCTTCCATGTGACCAGACATGGTTTCAACCAAACATAGACTGCCGATCGGCGCACGACAGCCCGTTGCTTCTAAGGTCAAACCAACAACGCGCACCAATTTGCCAGAAGCGACCGGGCGCGTGGTTAAGCCTTCGACTTTGTAGTTTTTGAGACGATCGGCCAAAGCTTGCATGGATTACTCACCCTCTTGGTGACGGTTCGCGCCACAAAAGCTGTGCAGCACACTCTTGATGCGCTCTTCCATGCGGTAGTTAATGCTCGATTCGCCTGCTTCGATTTGCACATCGCCACGACTAAGTGATGGTTCAGAAACCAGTGTCCAGTTGCGACAATCTAAGTCTTCTTCACCATACGCAGAGCGAATGATGGCAACATGTTCAGGGTTGAGATGCAATGTGATTGGATGGCCAGAAATCGGCAGAGCTTCTACCGACTGCTTAACCGTATCGAGAATAATTTGTGGATTGGTTTGAACCTCGACATGCACCACTTCTTTGACTAAGCACAGCACCATGTCCACCAGTTGCTTCTCTACTTGAGCATTCATCAACTCCAAAGGTTGAGCAAACTGGTTGGCGAGATTCATAAACACTTCAACCTGCTGTTGAATAAACTCTTGGCCAGCAGAAACGCCTTCTGCTTTACCCAGCTCTAAGCCCTCAGCATGGCCTGCTTGCAAGCCTTCTTCTTTGCCTTTGTCGTACCCTTGCTTAAAGCCAGCTTCTTGACCTTGGTACAAACCTTCTTGATAAGCGCCTTGCTTGATCAGTTCGATCTGTTCTTCTGTCAGTTCAAGAGCTTGCTCTTCTTCTGGCTCGTCAAAGTTTGGCACCCAGCTAGGATCGTAGTTAAACGCAGTCTGTTTGGCTTTTTTTTCCTTTGAATCGCCATAGTCGGGCAAACCCCAACGTTGCGGTTCGATCAGCGCATCATCTTCATCAGGACGGATAAATCCACGTTTTCTATCGCCAGCCATGGGTTACCTACTGTGTTTTAGATTTGAAGTGAAGGTGCCCCGCAACAAGAAGGTCGCAGGGCTATAGAGATTATAAGAACTCGTCTGCGCCGCCAGAAAGCATGATTTCGCCAGCGTCGGCCATACGACGAGCAATCGCCAGGATTTCTTTCTGCGCCGCTTCTACGTCTGCCACACGCACTGGATGCATCGCT
>NZ_JAWOTC010000319.1:0-1196 GCF_033338675.1 Vibrio sp. Vb1574 | reverse complement strand
GTTGACTACCACTTCTGCGTTATAAATTTCGTTTCCGGCTCGATCATAAGCAATGATCGACGTTGCACCACGACCGATACCGTAAATCACGAGCTTCCCATTTGCGATTACCTTGTAGTCCGCAATTTGAGTGTCTGCGACAAATACGGTGTCGATGTTACGTTTTACGTTAATGGTTTTTGCTGCGCCTTTATCTAAGCTCAATAGCTCCCCTGCAGAGACTGAAGCTGGGAGTAATAGCGCCACTCCTAATGTGACTAATAGTATATTTTTATTGAACACCCTTAATTCCCTCTCAGCTGTCGAACGCCAAATCGATGCTCAATTAAATCGCTACTTTTCACAGATAAGTATTTATGAACCATCTTTGCAGGAACCAGCGTTATAGCTCCGATCTTTTGTGCCATTTCAAGCTTAAGTACTTGTTTAACGGTCAACGCGATGATCAAGCCATAGTCTTCGTTTGACGAATCATCTTCAGACACATTCATCGCCTGTAAAACTAATGCACCATCAATAATGACGTTGCTTGTTAAACTATCGATATCGGAATAACCGCTTTCTAATAAATTCGATTGAGATGAGGTTGTAGCGACAAAGCTGACGCGGTCGCCAGGTTGTATTGGTAACGCCTCAACAATGCTACTGCCTTGAGAAAGGTAGTAATAAGGGACCTGATCTTTTTTAAGCGAAAGATACATGTAATCTTTTTCGCCGGGGTTAGAAACCAAGTTTGACGTTAGTTGAGTTCCTTCGGTGACATCTTTTGCCCATAGAGCGCCAGATTCAATCTTGATACTCGTATAAGGGGTATAAGAATGCTGTTTTGCTTCTGACTCTGAAAACTCTCGAATATCAATTGCATCAATATTGACGGGATCAGCTTTGTTCACAGTTCGATTAACAAATGCGACTTGTACAAACACTTCATTTTCCACGACGGCCACAGGCTCTGGCTGGTCAAAGAAATCACTGACGTAAAAAAAGGCCAAAAACATAGTGATGGCAACAAATACAAAAATTAATGCTCTACTCATAGAATAAAAACCTTAAAAGAGAGGGTTTCCCCTCTCTCTAAATTTATAACGGGTTAACTTATCCTTGTTTACCGTCGGCAGTACCGCCTTTACTACCACTGCCACCGGCTGAATTAGCACTATCCATCGACGTAGAGATCTTACCCATTGCATCATTTA
>NZ_JAWOTC010000318.1:0-1198 GCF_033338675.1 Vibrio sp. Vb1574 | reverse complement strand
AACACTGCCGAAGCGATGAAATCAAACTAGCAACTCTTGCAGAGTTCTCATATATTAAGAATCTTACGCACCTTACAAAAGCCAACGACACCAAGGAGTCAGCGCCATGTCGAAAAGGACCCCACCAGAGATTCTCTCTTGTCAGACGGTCGCACGATCAAAACTGTTTGCTGTGGAAGCCCTCGACCTTCGCTTCTCCAATGGCGAGCATCGCACTTATGAGCGCATGAAGCCAAGTGGTCGCGATGCCGTAATGGTTGTACCGATAACCGAGCAGGGCGATTTACTGTTGGTACGTGAATACGCTGCTGGTACAGAGCGTTACGAACTGGGTTTTCCTAAAGGTCTTATCGATCCCGGTGAAACGCCACATCAGGCCGCTGACCGCGAACTCAAAGAAGAAATTGGTTTTGGTTGTAAGGAACTCACCCCGTTAAAACAAGTGATCCTTGCTCCTTCTTATTTTTCGAGCAAGATGACGCTGTTTCTAGGTCAATCGCTATACCCTGAAAAGCAAGAAGGTGACGAACCAGAGCCGTTAGAAATTGTGCGCTGGCCACTCGCACAAGCCGAAGAGCTATTAACGCATTTGGACTTCTGTGAAGCACGAAGCATCACGGCGTTAATGTTGGCACTGAAACACTTACCAAACACCACTCACAACAACAATCAATAACGGTGTAAACCGACAAATATTGTGAGTAAGGACTATCACCTATGCCAATGACAAAAGATCTATCTCACCTGCTTCCTCAAGTTATCGAAATTGCCCGCAGTGCGGGACAAATGATTCTCGATATCTACGAGAAAAAGCAATATGAAGCGTATACCAAAAGTGATGAAACACCGGTCACAAGCGCCGATATTGCCGCGCACAAACTCATCACTGAACGTTTAAGTGAACTGACACCAGACATCCCCGTGTTGTCTGAAGAAGCCGCCGACATCCGCTTAGAGCAGCGCGCACAATGGCAGCGTTATTGGTTGGTCGACCCATTAGATGGCACACAAGAATTCATCGCACGCAGTGGCGACTTTGCGACCATCATTGCATTAATTGACAACAACAAGCCAGCGATGGGCGTGGTATATGGGCCTGTTTCTGGCGTCACGTATTACGCATACAGCGGCAAAGGTGCGTGGAAAATCCCAGACATGTCTGAAAGCGTGAAAATCCACACGCCCAAACATGAACAAG
>NZ_JAWOTC010000317.1:0-1199 GCF_033338675.1 Vibrio sp. Vb1574 | reverse complement strand
ACATTGCCGCTCATTGAGCGGCAATTTTTTATCCAAATCCCTTGAGCTATTCACATTACGCCAGATTCCGCTAGACTGTCAGCAACTCAACAACTCGGTAGTTTTTGGCAACATGAAGCAAATCCTTGATTTTATTCCTCTCATTATCTTCTTCGCTCTATACAAGATGTACGACATCTATGTAGCGACTGGAGCACTCATCGTTGCAACGGCAGTTCAACTTATCGTGACCTACGCGCTGTATAAGAAAGTAGAGAAGATGCAACTGATCACGTTTGTCATCGTCACGATATTCGGCAGCATGACCATTTTCTTCCACGACGACAACTTCATAAAATGGAAAGTCACTATCATTTACGTGGTGCTTGCCGTTGGCTTAACCGCCAGCCACTTAATGGGAAAATCGGTCGTCAAAGGCATGTTGGGTAAAGAGATCACGCTACCTGACGCGATTTGGGCGAAGATAAACTGGGCATGGGTAGGCTTCTTCTCATTTTTTGCAGGCCTAAACATTTACATCGCTTACGAGCTACCTCTGGATGTTTGGGTTAACTTCAAAGTGTTTGGAATGCTGATTGCCACCTTCGCCTACATGATTGCTACTGGTGTCTACATTTACAAGCACATGCCAAAGGAAGAGAAAAATAACTCCTCCGATGTCTCGATTGATGATTAAAAACTCAATTTTGCTATAATCCGCGCAAATGTATTATTCACAGCGACCTTCGGGTCGCTGTTTTGTTCAACGGACCAATAATTACTGCATTAGTATTCTTATTGGCACACCATATTTGCGCTTTTTTTGAGCGCCCTTGAAGATTTAGGATGTCACTATGAGCCAAGAATTTAACTCTCCGAAAGGCCAGCTTCTGCTTCGTACCCTTGCAATGCCCGCTGATACAAATGCAAACGGCGATATCTTTGGTGGTTGGATAATGTCTCAACTTGACTTGGCGGGTGCGATTCTGGCGAAAGAGATCTGTTCTGGTCGCGTCGTTACCGTTTCTGTTTCAAGCATTACATTTAAAAAACCAGTCAGCGTAGGTGACGTGGTTTGTTGTTACGGCGTGTGTAAGAAAATCGGCCGTACATCGATGAGCGTTGACCTAGAAGTTTGGGTGAAACCAGTGAAAGTAGACGGCATCGAAGATCGTTTCATGGTTTGCGAAGCAACCTTTAACTATGTAGCCATCGACAGT
>NZ_JAWOTC010000316.1:0-1199 GCF_033338675.1 Vibrio sp. Vb1574 | reverse complement strand
ACCTGATGTGACGATGATGCTTGCCAGAGATGTCGCAAGCGCCATGTGCATGCTCATTTCTGGAGAAATGCCCGCCCAAGGCAGCAAAAATAACAACGCAGGTACGACGATTAATCCGCCCCCAATGCCGAGTAGCCCCGCCATCACACCAACAAAAGCGCCCAGCGCCAGCAATAACAAAAATAAAGAGACGGTCACGATTACCTACTTTTTCCCTGCACGAACGAAGCCTGCAAAACCTTGTTGGATAAAGAAATCATGCATCATTTGATGAATCTCCTCTCCGTACGATTTTGTCATCGCCTGTTCTGCTAGTTTTTCTAGTTCCTGTTGTTGGCTATGACGAATCAAATACTTCACCTTAGCCACGTTAGATGTGTTCATACTTAAGCTGGTGTATCCCAACCCAAGTAATAAGAGCGCACCAAATGGATCACCGGCTAATTCACCGCAGATGCACACTGGCACATGATATTTATCGCACACGTCATGAATCTGTTTGAGCGCTAACAGCACTGCCGGATGCATGGATTCATAGACATCAGCGACGCGGGAATTGTTCCGATCCACCGCCAGTAAATACTGAGTTAAGTCGTTAGTACCAACAGAGACAAAATCCACTCGATGCGCGATGGCAGGAAGCAGATATACCATCGATGGTACTTCGATCATCACCCCGACCTTTGGAGCCTGGATACGCTCATCAAGCAAGACAACTTCGCTGTAGGCTTGGTTGATCAGCGTCATCGCATCATCCAGCTCTTTAATACCAGATACCATGGGTAACAAGATACTTAAATTACCACTTTCAGCACTGGCTCTTAGCATCGCACGCAATTGAATCAAAAAGATATCAGGATGATCTAACGTAAAGCGAATCCCGCGCCAACCTAAAAACGGATTGTCCTCTTCGATTGGCAGGTATGGCAATGGTTTATCACCACCGATGTCTAGAGTACGCATCACCACGCGTTGGCTCGAGTAGCTGTTTAATATTGCTCGATATTGATGATACTGCTCATCTTCCGATGGAAAGTGATGTTGAAGTAAAAATGCAATTTCAGTTCGATATAAACCGACACCATCGACGCCCGTATTAATGGCAATGTTGCTATCGGCACTGAGACCCGCATTCAGCATCACTTCAATGTACTGGTTATCTAACGTTACGGCAGGTAATGCGAGGTCTTTATTGACCA
>NZ_JAWOTC010000315.1:0-1201 GCF_033338675.1 Vibrio sp. Vb1574 | reverse complement strand
CTGTTCCTTTACACCATCGTACACAGTAAAGGTCGTCGTTTGGTTCAAACTCTTGAAGAACAGAGTGCAGGCTTCATCGCTCGCTATCAGGAAAAACTACATAAAGCCGAAAGCTAAGGAGGCGTTATGTGGTGGTTAGTTGGAGAACTTGAATCAATTAGGCGCTTCTTGGGAATGGGTGGCGATGTACTCGTCGCCATCTTCATCCTCAGCTTTATGCTGTGGGCAGTATTGTTAGAACGTTGGTTCTATTTTGCTGCCGTCGCTCCAAAAGCCATGAAAAAAGCCGTTGGCTCATGGCAGGAGCGCTCAGAGCACCAGAGCTGGAACGCTAAGATGATCCGACAAGAAATTGTTTCTCGTCAGGACATTGAGAATAAAAAGGGCCTGCCAATCGTGAAAGTATTGATTGCGCTTTGTCCCTTACTGGGTTTGCTCGGCACCGTTGTTGGCATGATCCAAGTATTCGACATCTTAGCGGTAACAGGAACAGGAAGCCCTCGAGCAATGGCCTCGGGGATCTCAAAGGCAACAATCCCAACTTTAGCCGGGATGGTGGCTTCTCTATCAGGACTGTTCTTTAGTTCACGTCTTGATCATTTAGCCAAAGTCACAACGCAAAAGCTGGAAGATAAGCTAAAGCATATTGCCTGAGTAAATGGAATTAGAGGTATAGGTCATGAAAAGACGCTATAGCAGTGATAGCAGTGATGAAACCGCTATCGATATGACACCGATGCTCGACATCGTATTCATCATGTTGATCTTCTTTATCGTAACAACATCGTTCGTAAAAGAAGCTGGTCTAGAAGTAAACCGCCCGACAGCAAGCTCTGCGCAAACCGTGAAAAAAGGTAACATCATGGTCGCAGTTGGTGCGGCGGGTGATGTTTGGGTTGATAAACGCCGCATCGAAGTGGACGCGGTTCGCGCGAATATTGAACGTCTTCGTGCAGAAAGCCCTGATGGCGCAGTTGTTATCCAAGCCGACACTGAAGCAAATGCTGGCGTAGTCGTGAAGGTTATGGACCAGATCAAAATGGCAGGTGTAGAAAGCATCTCCATTGCCGCAACCAATAAGGATTAAGCTTATGCGGTATCTGGCCTCAATTGCACTGGCGCTCATTGTCTCCCTCGGGTTGTTCTGGGGGATGGACAAGCTAGTAAACAAAGAGCGCCACGAGTTAGTGTCGAATGATGA
>NZ_JAWOTC010000314.1:0-1205 GCF_033338675.1 Vibrio sp. Vb1574 | reverse complement strand
TGTTGCAGCCTTAGTATGTTCCATAACGGTCATAGGTGCTCCTTATAAGGATTTTTGTAGGGATTTTGTAAGAATGTTTTAATTTTTATCTGCTCACCATGCTAGCAACGGGGCGGGGAGAAAACAGGGAGATAGTTCAAAAATTGCCCATGATTTCATTAAGGTTTTAGGTAACCCGTCACATATTGGTGCGAATAGTTTATCGTGCGCGCAAACCTTTGCGCTAGGGCAAAACGATTATTAATTACTTAAAATTAAGCAGTTGTTTTATTACGTGGAAAGCCAGGTGTTACGGGGGGTAGATCACAAAAAGGCCAGCATAGTGCTGGCCTTTTGTGGGTAAATTACGTGCTTGATAAGCTATAAAAATTAATGCAGCGTTTTATTGCCGCCTGAAGCTTGCGTATACAGTTCGGTAACTTCTGTTTCATCGAATGTATATGTTGTGCCACAGTAATCACAGTGTAAAGAAACCGATCCTACTTCAGCTAAAATGTCGTAAATTTCAGCTTTCTCAACGGTAATGATTGCCGCGCCGCTGCGCTCACGTGAACAGCCACAGTGGAACGCTACTGGTTGAGGTTCGTACACACGTACTTTGTCTTGGTTGTATAGACGGTATAGTAGATCGTTCGCTTCTAGGCCAAACAGTTCTTCGTCTTTTACGGTGTTAGTCAGTTGCTCTAGGTGCTCGAAGTCATCTGGAGAACCAGTGCCATCAGGAATAACCTGAATAAGCATACCCACCGCGTGCGGTTTACCTTCGAATTCGCCAGTGCGGATCCAAAGACGCGTTTTTAGCTGCTCAGAGTTAGCGAAGTAACCTTCTAACACTTCCGTCAGGTTTTCACCTTCTAGACCAACCACACCTTGGTAGCGCTCGCCTTTTTTCGGCTCGATAGTGATAACTAGGTAACCTTTACCCATCATTTCGTGCAGGCTAGCGTCATCAGCGATGTCACCTTCCCAGCGCGCCACTCCACGAACTTGTTGGTTGTGGTCGCCATTGATTACTGCAAGAGAAACAGGGCCGTCACCTTGAAGTTGGATTGTGATTGAGCCTTCGAATTTAAGAGTTGCAGTCAAAAGAGTCGTTGAAACGAGTAGCTCACCCAACAGTTTTTGTACTGCTGCCGGATATTCCTTGCTGGAGATAACACGTTGGTACGCTTCATCCAATTGTACCAACTCGCCACGTACTGAAA
>NZ_JAWOTC010000313.1:0-1206 GCF_033338675.1 Vibrio sp. Vb1574 | reverse complement strand
TACTCATCGTTAAACTACAAGGACGGCCTTGCGATCACAGGGAAAGGTAAAATCATCCGCAACTTCCCAATGGTACCAGGCATTGATCTAGCGGGTACGGTCGTAAGCTCTGACGATGCACGCTACCAAGCAGGCGATAAAGTCGTTCTTACTGGCTGGGGTGTCGGCGAAAACCACTGGGGCGGTATGGCGCAACGTGCTCGTCTAAAAGCGGATTGGTTGGTTCCTCTACCAAAAGGCTTAGACAGCAAAAAAGCAATGATGGTCGGTACAGCTGGCTTTACCGCAATGCTGTGTGTTCAAGCTCTGATGGATGCTGACATCAAACCAGAAGCTGGCGAAATCCTTGTCACTGGCGCCAGTGGCGGCGTAGGTTCGGTGGCGGTGACGCTTCTGGCTCAACTGGGCTACAAAGTGGCAGCCGTTACTGGTCGTGTTGAACAAAACGGTCCACTTTTAGAAAAACTGGGCGCAAGCCGCATCATCGACCGTGTTGAATTTGAAGAGCCTGCACGCCCACTAGAAAAACAAATTTGGGCTGGCGCAGTCGACACCGTTGGCAGCAAAGTGCTAGCGAAAGTATTGGCGCAAATGGATTACAACAGCGCCGTCGCGGCGTGTGGTCTTGCTGGCGGTTTTGACCTGCCAACCACAGTAATGCCGTTCATCCTACGTAATGTGCGTCTGCAAGGTGTGGATTCCGTGATGTGTCCAACCGAAAAACGCATCGCAGCGTGGGAAAAACTGGTTGAGCTACTACCAGACAGCTACTTCGAGCAAGCGTGTACTGAAGTAGAGCTCGCTGAAGCGCCAAAATACGCCGAAGATATTACCAACGGCCAAGTAACCGGTCGCATTGTTATCAAGCTATAGTCATCAAGCTGTAGCTATAAAGCTATCGTTATCAAGCTACAAATCAGCACTTCACGTAAATAGAGCCAGCGTTGCTGGCTCTTTTGTTATCCGTTCAATCCCATGTCTTCGATTCGCTTTGCAATCAGCCTGCTGCACTCTTCACGCACAACGGAGCGCAGCCATTCTTGAGCAGGAGAATGCTCACAGCGCGCATGCCAAATCATCGAATAATCAAAAGGCGTAAATTGGAATGGTAACGGTTTTACGACTAGGTCATAGCGCTCAGCAACCAGATACGCCAAATCTGCCGGAACGGTAATGATGATAGGCAGAGTATCCACAATCGCCAGC
>NZ_JAWOTC010000312.1:0-1207 GCF_033338675.1 Vibrio sp. Vb1574 | reverse complement strand
GGATACGCTTTACTGATGTCGACGTTTTCAATCGGATGATCCCACTCGTCACGAATGTTGATCGCCCACGGCATGTTGTTGTTCGTCAAGAATGACTCAGCGCCGCCGGAGTTATCATCATGCAGGTTGAAAAAAGAGTTATTCATCTCACTGGTTCCCGCAAAGGACTTGAAGTGCGTTTGCCAACTCATACCCGGAGGTGTGGCAGTAAAATCACCGTGATACGAGTCTTTCGAAGCAAAGATGAATGAGTCGTAAGGCGGATAGCCAACTTGCTCACGTGAAACAGGCGTCGATAGCTCAACGGTGAGCTGATAATTCAGAGCATCTGACGTTTGCTGACTCACACACGCGGTTTGAGTGCGATAAAAAGTACAATTGCTGTCTAACTCACCCAATGCTTCTAAGTCTTTGCGCAAGTTTTCTGAGACCACAAGCACCGCCTCACCGCCAGATTGCACCACTTGATGAGTGACGGGTTCGCCATTTCGAGTCAACACGGTCGACGCAATATTGGCAGGGTTAACATTTGGTAGATGAACCGCAAAACCGTTGGAGAACCCAGCTCCCATCGCCTGTAAGGTGTAATCGAATGTAATGTTTTTGATTTCACGCTGACCATTTAGCAGTTCGGTAACGCGATAACGCCACACCACATCGTTGAAATCGTAGTCGCCCATTAGCGGCCAGCGATCTTCAAACGCCATCGTCGCGTACGTGTCTGAGCTTGGATAAACCGAAGTCACCGTCACTTCTGGGTTGTTTTCTTGCACCAATGGCTCGTATTTCGAGTCCGTCGAACCATCAGTGTTGACACCATCAATGGCGGTGAATGGGCTCACTTCGACAGTAAACAGCAAGTCATTGAAATCATTGTCGCCATCAGGGCGATAAATATCTTCAAAACCCAGGACTAAGAACTCGTTTTGCGTATCGATAAAAGCCACGTTATGACGACGATTTTCTGAAGTCGACTCTGGGTTTAGATTGGAATAGCTATAAAATGGCGTGCCCCAACTGCCAAGGCTGGCAATGTTATTGTATGAGCCAGACCAGCCCCAACCATTCGGAATAATGAAGAACGCAAGCGTTTGACCGGCAGTGAGCTGCACATTCAGGTCGATAGTGTCACCTTCTTCCATCTCGCCATCTGGCACTTTCGATGTATTAGGGAAAATGATCACATGCGCTGCGATTTCATCTTTAT
>NZ_JAWOTC010000311.1:0-1207 GCF_033338675.1 Vibrio sp. Vb1574 | reverse complement strand
AGAAGGAACCAAACAAAGCGCCTAGGACCGTAAATGTCGTTTTCTTCATCGTTGGAGTATGAAATTTAATTTTTAATGAAAATCATTATCAATTAAATTAATTTCTATTCAACCTTTGTAGTTGGTAATATTTCACAACGTTGTATGAAAAGAATGTCTCATGTTGCCACTGATATACCACTCTATATACTCAAGACTTGAATTGCCTGAAGGGCATCGTTACCCAATCATGAAGTATCAATATCTCTACGAAGAGGTACGTCGCGGTGTGCAAGCTGAGTGGGTACAGTTTTTTGAACCACAAGCGCTGTCAATTGAAGCGATCAAGCGCGTGCATGATGCGGACTATGTTGACTTACTGGTACAAGGAAATATGCCAGCCGCTAAAATGCGTCGAATCGGCTTTCCTTGGAGTGAAGCTCTGATCACTCGAACTCTGACGTCAGCGGCTGGTACGCTTCTGACAGCCGAAAAAGCGCTTGAGCACGGTATCGCACTGCACTTGAGTGGTGGTTACCACCATGCGCACAAAGATTTTGGTAGCGGATTCTGTTTGTTCAACGATTTAGTGATTGCGGCTAAACACATGTTGGATAACGAGCACGTTGATAAGATTTTAATTATTGATAGTGATGTTCATCATGGTGATGGAACCGCCACCTTGTGCCAAGAAGAACCTGACATCGTGACGCTTTCTTTTCATTGCGATAAAAACTTTCCTGCGAGAAAACCACAGTCTGATTTGGATGTTCCGTTAGCAAAAGGAACAGACGATGAAACATTTTTGATGACGTTTAAAGAGGTGGTCGAGATGGCGTTGAATCTCCATCGTCCAGATATGGTGATTTACGACGCTGGGGTAGATATTCATCAAGATGATGAGCTTGGTTACTTTGACGTATCGACTCAAGCAATTTTTGAGCGTGATCGGTTTCTTTTTCAACTGATGAAAAACAGAGGGATTCCTGTTGCCGCCGTTGTGGGGGGTGGATATAGAACAAACCACGCAGACCTTGTACCTATTCACATGCAGTTAATAAAAGCGGCGAGAGAAGTCTTTGCCTCTTGATAGTTGAAGAAGGCAATTAGGCAGAACAAAGATCACTAACTTATTAGTGGTCTTTTGCTAAATGTGGCGGAGTGTTGGGCTTGTATTCAAGGAGGGATTTGTCCAAGTCCTTTCAAATCTGAATATACGAAAAAGCCC
>NZ_JAWOTC010000310.1:0-1207 GCF_033338675.1 Vibrio sp. Vb1574 | reverse complement strand
AGAGATCAAAGTCATGGTTCGCTATCCTCAACTGACTCGTGAAGCGTTTTCTTCATTACGTTACGCTGTCATTACTACGCCAGCAGGCAAGAAAGTGATGTTGGGCGATGTCGTGAATATCAGTGAGCAGCCTGGGGTTAGCACAATTCGTCGCGAAGGTGGTTATCAAACCGTTTATGTGTACGGCTCTATTGATGAAGAACTCGTTGAGCCACAAGAAATTGTGAAAATCATCGACGATAGTATTTTGCCTGATATGAAGAAGCTGCACCCAAGTGTCAAAACAGAGCTGGGTGGTGACATCGAAGAGCAAGCCGCGCAACGCAACGAACAAATCATGTTCTTTGTGGCAGGGATGATCATTGTTTATATCTTGCTTGCCGTACCATTGAAGAGCTATACCCAGCCTCTTATCGTGATGTCTGTTATCCCGTTTAGTTTAACAGGGGCGATTTGGGGACATTTCTGGTTGGGGCTAGACATTAGCATGATGTCGACATTCGGTTTGATCGCAGCCGCAGGTGTGGTGATCAACGACTCGTTGGTGATGACAGATTATGTGAACCAAGTGCGAGAGAAAGGAATGAGCATCAAGCAGGCGGTGGTTGAGGCTGGTTGTGCGCGTTTTCGAGCGATTACGCTGACATCCATCACGACCTTTGCTGGTGTATTGCCTATTATGTTCGAAACCAGTCTGCAAGCACGTTTCGTAATACCAATGGCCGTCGCTTTGGGCTTTGCTGTGCTGTATGCCACAGTCCTGACGTTGGTGTTAGTGCCTTGTCTGTATCTAATGCTTGAAGATATTAAAAACATCTTTCGAGCGATTAAGCGCTTCTTCCAGCGTGTCATTGGTCGTTTTAGAAAGTCGTCAGTATCTTCAGATATTTCTGCGAATACATCGAACTAGTATCTCTTTTCTTAATAATAAATAGCAGCCTTCGGGCTGCTTTTTTTATGCCGAGGATTTAGGCCTGAATGACTTTAGATGAATGTTTGAGGCGCACGTTTTGAGCCGATAACTGTGAGGAGAAATGGCGCTCTATACTATAGATTAACTGAATGAAATTGGCTGTTGGATTTGCTTGGTTAATTTAACACTTGTGGTGCGAAATTTACCATGCTGATATATATATAAAAATGAAAAATTTATTAAGTTATTGAATTTAAAGGATTAAAAAGTTGGCATCGTATGTGCAATATCTAA
>NZ_JAWOTC010000309.1:0-1208 GCF_033338675.1 Vibrio sp. Vb1574 | reverse complement strand
AAACGGCGGTTCTCAATGTTGACATCATCGACTATCCGGGGGAATGGCTACTGGACTTGCCTTTGCTAGATATGGACTTTTCGAGTTGGTCTCAAACGCAGTTTGACGCGCTGAAAGGCAAACGCAAAGAGTTAGCTCAAGCATGGCTAGCTGAACTCGAACAGATCGAGCTCAATGCGGATGCAGATGAAAAACAGCTAGAGAAAGTGGCTCACGCCTACACGGATTATCTCCATGCTTGTAAAGATGCTGGGCTGCACTGGGTTCAGCCAGGGCGATTTGTGTTACCAGGAGAGCTTGCTGGTGCACCGGTGTTGCAGTTCTTTCCTTGTCGATTTGAATCGGAAAGCAAAGCGCCTAAAGGCAGCAACTTAGCCATGTTGGAAGCGCGTTTTCATGAATATCAGCAAAAAGTCGTGAAAGCGTTTTATAAGCACCATTTTGCAACATTTGACCGCCAAATTGTGCTGGTGGATTGTTTACAGCCACTTAATGCTGGCGACGAGGCGTTTTATGATATGCGTCAGGCTCTTGAGCAGATCATGCACAGCTTTCGTTATGGTCGCAGTAGCTTTTTGCGTCGTTTGTTCTCGCCAAAAATAGACAAAGTGCTATTTGCCGCCACCAAGGCCGATCACGTGACACCAGATCAGCATCCGCACCTTGTCTCTCTACTGCAACAAATGGTGCACCCAGCATGGCAAACCGCTGCTTATGAGAACATTGAAATGAGTTGTATGAGCATTGCTTCCATCCAAGCGACCACTTCTGGGTTTATTACCTCAGGCGACAAAACCATTTCTGCGTTACAAGGGACGACCTTAAACGGTGAGGCAATGACGATGTTCCCAGGAGAGGTGCCGAAGAAGCTACCCAATGCTGCCTATTGGCAAAACAGTGGTTTCGACTTTACTTCCTTCCGTCCTATGCCGTCAGCAAGTGATGAACCGATGAAACACATACGTCTAGATAAAGCACTGGATTATCTGCTAGGAGACAAATTGAAATGAGTGAATTGAAGCAGAAACAAATTTTCTCTGAAAAAGCACTTGAGAAAGAGCAGCAATCGGATTCACCAGAGTTAACGGCGCAAAAGACATTCAGTGAAAAAGAAACTTTTGTACCAGTAAAGATAGAAGAAGATCGAATTGAAACCGAACAAGAACTGCAACTTGAACACGTGATTCGTCCTAGGCCGGGCAGAAAAT
>NZ_JAWOTC010000308.1:0-1209 GCF_033338675.1 Vibrio sp. Vb1574 | reverse complement strand
TTATTAAATAAAAACAATGAGTTGAAAATTGGCATTTAAGTTGCTCTTAGCGTTTTGTTGTTAATAAAGATTTAACATGATGTAAATCCATAATCGTGAAACGACTACACGGAGAGTAATAATGAAAATGAATAAGCTCGTAAAAGCACTGGCTATTGCTGTGACATCTTTTGGTATCGCGACAAATGCAGCGGCGGAAGAGCGCAGCTACATCCTTGCGACCGCTTCTACTGGTGGCACTTACTACCCAGTAGGGGTGGCTTTGGCGACATTAAGTAAAGTGAAACTCGCACCAAAGCACCACTTCTCCCTTTCTGCTATCAGCTCTGCTGGCTCTGGTGAAAACGTCAAACTATTGAATGAAAACGAAGCGCAATTTGCGATTTTGCAAGGTTTGTACGGTGCGTGGGCTTGGTCTGGGGAAGGTCCTTACGAGAAAAGCGGTCGCCAAGCAAAGCTGCGTTCAGTCTCAATGTTATGGCAAAACGTTGAACACTTCATTGTTCGTAGCGACTTAGCAAAAACCGGTACGGTTAGTGATCTGAAAAGCCGCGAAGGCAAAAAGTTCTCTATCGGTAAAAAGAACGCCGGTACTGAGTACTCAGGCCGTCAGATCATGAAAGGCCTGAATGTTGACCCAGACAAGTTCAACCTTGCCTTTATGGGGTATGGCGGCAGTGCAAGTGCGCTACAAAATGGCACTATCGATGGCATGAACACGCCAGCAGGTGTTCCTGTTGGGGCGGTGACGCAAGCATTTGCGGCGCTAGGCAAAGATATCTCGATACTTTCGTTCACTGACGAGCAAATCAAGCAAGCCAACGGCAACTACAAGTTGTGGACCAAGTACGACATTCCTGCCAACACTTACCCAGGTTTAGATAAACCAATCACGACGATTGCTCAGCCCAACTTCCTTGCGGTTCGAGACGATATCTCGGAAGAGGACGTTTACCAACTGACCAAAGCCATTTACGAGAACCTTCCGTTCCTACAAGGCATCCACAAAGCAACCAAAGCGATGGCGATCGAAAAAGCGATTTCGGGACTTCCTTTACCGCTGCATCCGGGTGCGGTTCGTTACTACAAAGAAATGGGAATCGAAATCCCATCTGAACTGATGGCGCAATAACGCCAACTTCGCCCCGAGTGCATCTCGGGGCCGTTGTGTTGTTTTGAACATTGAAAAAGCCGTTAGAGCTTGGAGTA
>NZ_JAWOTC010000307.1:0-1210 GCF_033338675.1 Vibrio sp. Vb1574 | reverse complement strand
ACATCACCATGGGTTATCAAACACCAGCATTGGCAGAAAACCGCTACAACGGAGAGCCCGCTGTCACCTTGGCTGTGAGCCCAGTTCAAGGCATTAACGTGGTGTCACTTGGCGATACGATTCAAGACATCATCGCTAACTACCAGGCAACGCTGCCGCTGGGTGTCGACATCTCGACCGTTGCTTATCAACCTGAAGAAGTACAAAAGTCTATCGACGACTTTGTTGGCAACCTGCTTGAAAGTGTCGCGATTGTTTTTGTGGTGTTGTTGGTCTTCATGGGTTTTAAGAGTGCGACCATCGTTGGCGCAAGCTTGCTCCTGACGATTTTGCTCACGCTTGTATACATGAACATCGCCAGCATCGATTTGCACCGTGTCTCGCTAGGTACGTTTATTCTCGCACTGGGCATGTTGGTGGATAACGCCATTGTGATCACCGATATGATGATCGCCAAGCTCAACAAAGGTATCGAGCGAACTCGCGCCGCGATTGATTCCGTCAAAGAAACCGCCGTGCCACTTTTAGGTGCAACTGTCATCGCGATTATGGGCGCAAGCCCAGTGTTGTTCTCCAAAACCGACTCCGCCGAGTTTGCGAGCTCTGTGTTCTACATTGTGGCATCGTCACTGTTGCTTTCATGGATCGTCGCGATGACGTTTACGGTATTAATGGCGTGGATGTTCATCAAGCCAAAAGCTAACAACGAAGAGACTAAACCGAGCCGTTATAAACAGTTGGTATTCTGGACGGTGGACAACCCGCGTAAAGCATTAGCCGCTTTGGTTCCGTTGATTTTAGTCACCGCCGTGGCAATCCCGTATGTGGCCGTGAACTTTATTCCTCAGTCGGATCGCTCAATTGTGTTTCTCGATTACTGGCTACCCAATGGTGCCAAGATTGAACAAACCTCGGCAGACATGCGCAAAGTTGAAGAATGGTTGGTCGCACAACCAGAAGTGGAAAGTATCTCTAGCTACGTCGGCACCAGTGCACCTCGCTTCTCGGTAACGGTAGAGCCTGAGCCGCTCGACCCTGCCTACGGGCAGATTCTGATCAACACCAAAGACTACGAGAGCATCAGTCACTTGGTAACGCGTGGCGATGATTGGCTGAAAGAGGCGTTTCCGGATGCCGAACCTCGCTTTCGAGCGCTGAAGCTGGCAACCAAAGATAAGTTCGCGGTTGAGGTGCGTTTTTCTGGTCCGGA
>NZ_JAWOTC010000306.1:0-1213 GCF_033338675.1 Vibrio sp. Vb1574 | reverse complement strand
AGACGGTGAGCTGCATGGTTTTCAGATATGGATTAATCAACCAGCCAAAGACAAAATGAAACCCGCTCAATACCACGATTTTCAAACAGAGGCGATCACGGAATTTGACACTGCAAAGACAGGGCTTGTTCGTGTCATTGCTGGTGAGTTGATGATTGCGGGAGAACGAATTGTTGGGCCGTTGACTCAAACTGGTGTTGTAGCAACTGTTGCTGATTGGCGGCCTCATAGAGGAGCCACGCTTGAGCTAGCTTTGGACGCTGACCATAACATGATGATTTATGCGTACCAAGGCAGTGTCGAGATAAATCAACGCACTGTAAAGCAAGGTGAGATGGCGCTGTTATCAAAAGGAGAGGCGGCAAAGTTTACTGCGGCAGACAACAGTGGGGTCCTGCTCTTTATAGGTGAACCAATCAATGAGCCAGTGGTTCACTATGGCCCATTTGTCATGAACAGTATCGAAGAAATTGAACAAGCGATTGAAGACTACAACTCAGGGGTGTTCGAAACCTATTAAAGCGAACGACAGCGAACAGCCAATTTTGACCGATGTCTTAGTATTACGCTGAATGTATTTGAGCCTGCTTATTGGGCTCGTAGCGAAGCAAATCGATAATCCACTGCCATCGAGTTTGCGTTAGCCACCTAGATTAACTTGCGTTTAATCGAGGTGGCTTTTTTCTTTACACTGAATTCCAACGTTCTATGGCTTGTTTGCCAGCCTCAATTCCCAGTTCATATGCTTCTCGCAAAGGTTCTGGTGAGCGGCTTAAGCGTTTTAACTTAAACGTTTCTGGTGGGCACACTTGGATTATCTCAATGCCTGGTGGCGGATTGTTTATCAGTTCCAATGTTTGGTTGTAACGAACGTCACGTGTCAGCATAGGCTCAATCAGAGCTGGCGTTTCCTTCAGCATACGTTTTGTGATGGCACTGAACTTTGATCTTGGTTTCCGGTAACTGGCAATCTGGCTGCGCAGGACCATGATTTTTGTCGCTCCTCTTTTGATGGCTTCGGCAATTGGCAGGGCATCTGCAACGCCGCCATCCACATATCGAGTGCCATTAAGAAGTACGCCATTACGATAGAGTACGGGCAGGGCGCTGCTGGCCTTCATGGTCTCCGCTAACATATCGACGTCCGGAGTGAGGTATTCTGCCTGTCCAGTATCTTGACGAGTGACGACAAGGAAAAAAGGACGCGGATCAG
>NZ_JAWOTC010000305.1:0-1215 GCF_033338675.1 Vibrio sp. Vb1574 | reverse complement strand
GAACGACTCCTAAAAACACTGACTCATTTGCGCGATTTAGGTAATACCGTACTTGTGGTAGAACACGATGAAGATGCCATTCGCTGTGCCGATCACGTGATTGATATTGGCCCGGGAGCGGGGGTACACGGCGGCAATGTGGTTGCCGAAGGAACGATGGATGAGATCATCGCCAACCCGAACTCTCTCACAGGTCAGTATCTAAGTGGCGCAAAAGAGATAGCAGTCCCTAAAGAGCGTACCCCTCGCGATCCAAAGAAAACCGTCGAGCTACTAGGCGCAACAGGTAACAACCTGAAGAACGTCGACTTGTCTATTCCTGTCGGATTGTTTAGCTGTATTACTGGCGTGTCAGGCTCCGGTAAATCAACCTTGATCAACGATACGTTCTTCAAAATTGCACACACCCAACTCAATGGCGCTACTACTGCACACCCATCGCCTTATAAGTCGATTAAAGGTCTAGAACATTTCGATAAGGTTATCGACATCGATCAAAGCCCAATTGGCCGAACACCACGCTCGAACCCTGCGACGTACACGGGAATCTTTACCCCTATTCGCGAGCTGTTTGCTGGTACGCAGGAATCACGTTCACGTGGTTACAAACCTGGCCGCTTTAGTTTTAACGTTCGTGGTGGTCGCTGTGAAGCTTGTCAGGGGGATGGTGTTATCAAAGTCGAGATGCACTTCTTACCAGACGTGTACGTGCCATGTGATGTGTGTAAAGGGAAGCGCTATAACCGCGAAACACTGGAAGTACGCTACAAAGGCAAAACCATCGATGAAGTACTGGAAATGACCGTCGAGGATGCTCGCACCTTCTTCGATCCTGTTCCTGCGATTGCCCGCAAGCTGCAAACTCTAATGGACGTTGGTCTGTCTTACATTCGTTTAGGTCAAGCGGCAACCACATTATCAGGCGGCGAAGCGCAGCGAGTGAAATTGGCAAGAGAGCTATCCAAGCGTGATACGGGTAAAACCTTGTACATTCTGGATGAGCCGACAACTGGTCTGCACTTCCATGATATTCAGCAGCTATTGACCGTACTTCATCGCCTGCGCGATCACGGGAATACCGTTGTGGTTATCGAGCATAACTTGGACGTCATCAAAACAGCAGACTGGATCATCGACTTAGGACCAGAAGGCGGACAAGGTGGCGGAGAGATCATTGCCCAGGGAACACCAGAAGATGTGTCTCAGATCGAAGGT
>NZ_JAWOTC010000304.1:0-1217 GCF_033338675.1 Vibrio sp. Vb1574 | reverse complement strand
TCGCGAAGCACTCGGCTTTCCTCGGGCTATCTCTTTTACATCCCATCTATTTTGCGTGTCGTTGGGCAAAATAGGTCGCGCACTATATCACGCTTTGATTTTTAAATTGCCAGCTTAATATCAGGAGAGCAGGTTTCTAAGCTCAATTGATGAATAGTTGGCCAGACGGACTCGTCATACTGGGTTTTGGCTTTAATCTCAGCTTGCGCAAGCAAGGAGATTAGGGCGCAAATACGGCTTGCTGATAAGCGCATTAACGCGGCGTTATAAAGCGGACGTTTATTTTGCCAAACGCGATACTTCTCAAAGACTTGGCTAATCGACATTTGAGTCAGATCTTGATGCATGCTTAATAGTTGGTTGAACTCTTTCTGCACACTTCGGATGAGAATGACCGTTTCAATGCCTTCGGCTTCTAATTGACGCAGGATGCGTTGAGCACGATTAGCTTTACCTGCAAGTAACGCATCAATCCAGTTAAACGTCGTAAAGTGGTTGTGTCGACTTAAGGCTTCCTCTAAGCGTACAACAGTCAGTTCGCCATCAGGATAGAGCAAAGCCAGTTTCTCTAGACTCTGAGAAAGTGCAAATAAGTTGCCTTCATGCCACTGTGCCAACATCTGTAAGGATTGCTGATCGGGCTTTAAACCCAATGCGCGGCAGCGTGTTTGCACAAACATAGGCAAACGCTGAAGATCCGGCGTTAAGCAGCTGACCCAGTCGCCTTTGGCATTCAGTGCTTTAAACCATTTGGCATTTTCTTGCGCTTTAGTCAGCTTCGTTCCGATGATCACTAGCATGATGTCATCATGTAGCATGTCACACAGAGTCTGTAGCTCTTTGCTGATGGCTGTGGTGACACCGCTTTCTGGGATCTCAAGCTCAATGAGTTGTCGACTAGAAAATAAGCTCAGAGCTTGAAAGCAGTCATACACTTGGTTCCAATCTAAACTTGCATCGACAGCAAAACGGTGTCTTTCTTCAAAACCATGTTGTAGAGCGGTTTTTTGAATCGCTTGGCGGCTTTCTTGGATCAGTAGCGGTTCGTTTCCGAAGATCAGATAAACCTGCTTTAAGTGTTTGGCTAGATGGTCAGCTAGCTTGTCAGCATAAATTCGCATGTTGATTAAGAGTTTGTTTTCTCAGTTGGCGCGGCAATTTGCCCCGCTTCGTACTCGGCACGGATTCGGCCAAGCTGACGCATCATCTGTTTCGCT
>NZ_JAWOTC010000303.1:0-1217 GCF_033338675.1 Vibrio sp. Vb1574 | reverse complement strand
AGAAAGCGTTGGTCATAGTTTAACAATGTGCGCGAATACAATCCTTCTACGCCATATTTCGCCAATAATTGATCAACTAATCCAAGACGGTAAGCTCCTACCATGCATTGGTTCTCACGATCCCACACAAACAGGTGCAGGTAATCATGATCGAAGTGATCGATGTCTATCGCTTGTCCGGTCCCTTCGCCAACTTGACGGAAATTATGTTCTCGCAAGCGGCCAATTTCATGCAGGAGAGATGGGATCTGCTGCGCACTGGCGCAGTACACGTCGAACTCGCCATTTTGAAGCAATTGGGTTTCTGCCGGTAAGCTGTGCAGCTCTTCAAGTAATTGGCCTATGGGTAACCCTGCCGCAATAGGTAAGAGATCATTGTCTGAGACCGTTTGCTGAGTGGCATTTACATCGCGGTTAAGCAGGTAGGTGTTGAGCCTTAGATAATTGACGATCTGATCATCGTTGAGGTTATTGAGTTCTTTAAACTTGATTGCTTGCCCAAAGGACAACTCAATGGTTTTTGCGCTCTTGTTGAGCAGCTCTCTTCCTAACATCAAGGTGCGTAAAAGAGGGTGGATTTTACCTGCCATGTAGAAGCGTTTTGAGTTCTGCCCACGAATGAAGACAGGAACAGTGACGGCTTTGTTCTTACGAATTAACGCGCTGACACTGCGGCTCCATTCTTTGTCTTCTAAACGCTGTTGTTTGGCATCCACCAACTGCGACACTTCACCCGCAGGGAAAACTAATAACAAGCCGCCATTCGCAAGGTGTTTGTTGGCTGCTCTAAGTGCCTTCATGTTCGACTTGACCGCATCTTTGCCCTCGAATACGTCGACACCAATAAAAAGTTGGTCGAGCTCTGGCACGGTTTTCAGGTACTGATTCGCTAAAATTTGGATATCGTCTCGTACCATCAACAGTAGTTCGGCGAGAATCACGCCTTCAACACAGCCGAGAGGGTGATTCGCCACAATGACGGTTGCGCCTTGCTTTGGCACTGAGCCGAGCGAACCATGGGCAATGCGATAGTCGATACCCAAAATATCCAGTGTGAATCGCAAGAAAGTTTTGGTATCCGTATTCACGGGGCGTTGGGCGTAGAATTTATCGAGCTGACTTAAACCCGTAGCCCATTCTGCAACGTTTTCACCAATGCCAAACGGCGTTTTACGAGGGAGACGAAAAGGGGTTGAACTATCCATATTTACCTCAGC
>NZ_JAWOTC010000302.1:0-1217 GCF_033338675.1 Vibrio sp. Vb1574 | reverse complement strand
GTAACCCAAACAGCGGTAAAACCACTCTTTTTAATGGTTTGACTGGTGCCAAACAGCAAGTCGGTAACTGGGCGGGCGTGACTGTTGAGAAAAAAACGGGTCAATTTAAGCACGCGGGTGATGAGTTTTTACTGACGGACTTGCCGGGCATTTACTCTCTGGATAGCGGTAACGATAGTAACAGTATCGATGAATCCATCGCTTCTCGTGCGGTGTTGACGCACCCAGCTGATTTGATCATCAACGTGATTGATGCCACCAGCTTAGAGCGCAGTCTATATATGACGCTGCAACTTCGTGAGCTTGGTCGTCCGATGGTTGTTGTTCTCAACAAAATGGATGCGTTAAAGCGTGAACGTCAGATGATCAACATTGGTGAGTTAGAAAAGACGCTAGGTTGCCCAGTGATCAGTTTGTCTGCCACTAATAAAGCACAAGTTGCTGAGTTTAAAGAAAAGCTCCACAAAGCCATAGTTCAGGGTGTTGCGCTAAAAGACTGCTCTTTGAATTACGGCGATAAGATGGAAGCAGCGATCGAGCATATTTCTTCTCTATTTAACGATCAAACCGTTTCTCATCGTGCATTAGCGATTCGTGCTCTAGAAAAAGACACGATGGTTCTCAATAGCCTTTCCGATCTTGATAGAAGCAAAGTACTGGAAGCGATTGCGACTTTAGATTTGGATATTGATTTACACGTTGCGGATACCAAATACACACATCTGCACGAACAATGTAAAAAAGTTCGCCGCAGTGAAGGCAAACGCAGCCGCAGTGTTACCGAACAACTTGATCAGTTTATTTTGAACAAGTGGGTGGGGATTCCATTCTTCTTTGTTGCGATGTACCTAATGTTTATGTTCTCGATTAACATTGGTAGTGCATTTATCGATTTCTTTGATATCGGCGTTGGCGCACTTTTGGTTGATGGTGGTCATCACCTATTGGATGGTCATTTGCCAGTTTGGCTTGTGACGGTTATTGCCGATGGTATTGGTGGCGGTATCCAAACGGTAGCGACCTTTATTCCTGTCATTGCGTGTTTGTATTTGTTCCTAGCTGTGCTTGAGAGTTCGGGTTATATGGCTCGCGCTGCGTTTGTACTCGATAAAGTGATGCAGAAAATCGGCTTGCCGGGTAAAGCGTTTGTGCCGTTGGTTCTTGGTTTTGGTTGTAACGTGACGTCAATCATGGCAACACGCACTCTAGACCAAGAA
>NZ_JAWOTC010000301.1:0-1220 GCF_033338675.1 Vibrio sp. Vb1574 | reverse complement strand
ATGAATGATCTTTAGCATACAGATGTTCCATTAAAGCTTTCGAACCTACCAAAGTGACGCTTTCTAAAGCAGCAAGACTTAAACGCTGTGAGATTGAGTGGCTGGCAACTTGAGTTTTACTGTTGCACACCTTGCAGCTATTCAACTTCCCTTTTCTCTAGTTCATTCAGATACAAAAAAGCCCAAGCGATGGGCTTGGGCGTTCTTACATTTAATGTGTTTGTCGAGTGTATTAGAACTCTTTCGGTGCGAAGCCAGTCATCACGTCTAGGCGTAGTTCTTTACCCATTTTGGTCATAGGGTGAACGATAACTAGGCCGCGTACGCGTTTCTTCAGTTTACCGATGTCTGCCTGTTCTGCTTTAGTGATTTCACGAGAGAATGGCATATCTAACAGGCTTTTACGTTCTTTATTTAGTTCGTATGTTTGTTTGTGCTTAAGTTGGTTAAGCTTCTTTGTTAGATCTTCAACTTCATCCGTGAATTTAGAAATCATTTCGTGATCACCACGAGAACGTGCTGCATCCAGTTTACGTTGGCAGGTATCTACGCGGTTATGCAGCTTTTGAATATCAGTTTTAATGCTCATGGTAAATAGACTCAATTTTTTAATGGTCGAGGAGTATAGCATAGCTGAAAATCTACGCTCTACTATCCTCCTCGATTCTATGTTTAGTTGATTAGTTCATTCCCTGAAACTTGGCCGGAGAAGAAGGCTTCTACGTTGTTCAATGTCACAGATGCTATGTTATTCAGCGCTTCGTGAGTTAAGAAAGCTTGATGGCCAGTGAACAGAACGTTGTGGCATGCCGATAAGCGGCGGAAAACATCATCCACGATAACGTCGTTGGATTTATCTTGGAAGAACAAGTCCTTTTCGTTGTCGTACACATCTAAACCGAGAGCGCCAATCTTACCCTGTTTAAGTGCTTCGATAGCGGCGACAGAGTCGAGTAACTCACCGCGGCTTGTATTGATGATCATCACGCCATCTTTCATTTGAGCAAAAGCGTTTTCGTTCAATAGGTGGTAGTTTTCTTCGCTCATTGGACAGTGAAGAGAGATAACATCTGCATTGGCGTAAATCTCTTCAAGAGAGCAGTATCGTGCACCCATTTCTATAGCCAGAGGATTTTCGTAAGGGTCGTAGCAAAGCAGTTCCATCCCTAAGCCTTTAAAGATTCGCATCGTGGCGATACCAATCTTGCCAGTGCCGATAA
>NZ_JAWOTC010000300.1:0-1222 GCF_033338675.1 Vibrio sp. Vb1574 | reverse complement strand
CGAATTTTATAAGCGCTTAGTGAATAGTGTAAAAGGGCTATCTAACGTGACTTCAACATTTGCAATGGAGTCGATTAAATATACCACTGAGTTGCCAATTCGAAGTTAATCTAAGTTTACAGTTACTGGAATAATAGTTGTTACTGACGAGACATTAAAATGGAATGTAAGAGTGACATTATTCCAGTTTTAAAATACAAATCTCTTTTATTAAATATAAACGAGATTCGTTCTTGCTTTTATTTGTGTATTAGATAATTATGTTTTTCTAATCTGTTAATGTCCATACAGCATAGCCCGCCAAAAATTAACGCAATTTTTCTTCATTATTTTTCCTGTTTTATTTTGTTGAATATTCACTCTTTCTAAATTAATTAATTACATTAATTTAAACGTTTGCTTTGTGTTTTTTCGGGTAATTTTCTCGCCATTTATCAGAATTTATTTTTACCCTTAATATAGTAGTAAATACTTAAGTAATAAAGTCATCAACAATAGGGATAGCGATTAATAAAACATCGTATTATTATCTCGCCCCTTGGGATGTAACAAATTATTACTAAAAATGAACAGAAATTATTATTTGATTTTTCTTGCTGCTTTACTTGCTGGTTGCGGTGGAGGAGGTGACTCCAAGCCGAGCAATACAAGCTCTCCAACTTCTATCACGAAGCAGAGTCGTCCACAGCTGATTGTTGAAGATGCCTCGTTGCAGTTTGAGGGTGTGGGAACCATCACTCAGACACTATTGAGCAACGTTCGCGGCTCAGTATCTTACCAAGTCATTGATTCAAATCCGCCGAATGTGGTGAGGGTGAGTGATTCGGGAGTATTTCAAATCCTGCGTCCAGGCACCGCGATAATTCGTGCAACAGATACCAGTTCTGTGTATGAATCTTCTGAAACGACGTTTTCGGTCACGGTTGAACGAGGTTTTAACAATGATCTTTCTGCCAGTGATTTAAGCCTAGTAGCACTCGATCCTGACGGGAAAGCTCTGACCGTGCGCGGGCAGAAAGGTAAACTGAGTTATCAAGTCGAAAGCGGGCAGAACCTCATTCAAGTTGATGATAACGGCGTTGTTTATTCTCTTGGTTCTGCGGGTCAGGCTTCTGTACTGATTTCCGATTCAGGTAACGACTTATATCTACCTAAGCAAGTTCGTGCAACCGTAACATTGTATGCGATAGGTGCTGAGCAACTTAAATTTGCCTTAATCGAA
>NZ_JAWOTC010000299.1:0-1226 GCF_033338675.1 Vibrio sp. Vb1574 | reverse complement strand
CAATCAAAAATGATAAATTCCAACAACACAGTGGAGAAAAACATACACAAGCGTTATAAAACCAACGCGAGACAATAAGATCTCATCCATCATCTATCGTGGAAAAATCAATGAAAACAATTCAACGTATTGGGCTAGCTCTCTCCGCGTTTGGGCTTATGACAGGTTGTCAGCTAACATCTTCTGAACCGCTTTACCCAACCGCTAATCAAAAAACTATCCAATCAGCAAAAAATGAGTTCAAGGGAATGGAAGAGTTTGAAGTCAGTGACGATGGTGTCATTTCTTTTCGTGCCCGCCTGCCTGGACCAGACTATTACTGGGAGCCATATAAAATCAAACAGTTAAGTTACGAGATATCCTGTGTTTTCCTCACTAATTATGTGGATCGTGGGATGGTGGTGAAGTCTTCGTTTTTAGGCGCTCGTGGCCGCGTTGAGTACTATGATATGGAGCGCTGTATGGACAACACACCCTTCGAGTAATTTTCTCAGCACATAAAAAAAGCTCCACCGAAGTGGAGCTTTTTGGGTATTGGATTACTTGAGATTACGGACGAGCAACAAAACCAACAGCTTCGTATGCTTTTTTCAGTGTTTCCGCCGCGCGAGCCGATGCTTTCTCCGCGCCTTGCTTCATCACTTCATCCATAAACGCACGATCTGCACGAATACGACGGTATTCTTCTTGAATTGGCTCAAGCATCGCAACAACCGCTTCACCCACGTCTTTCTTGAATGGGCCATACATTTCAACGCCTTTGTATTTCGCTTCAATCTCTTCAAAGCTCATGCCTGTCGCTGCAGAGTAAAGACCCATTAGGTTTGCAATACCCGCTTTGTTTTCAACATCATGGCGAACGCTTGGTGGCGTTTCGGTATCCGTTTGCGCTTTGTTGATCTTCTTGAGGATCGATTTTGGATCTTCCAGCAAGGTGATCACGTTCTTACGGTTGTCATCCGATTTCGACATCTTCTTGGTCGCATCCTGCAAGCTCATGACGCGTGCGTTCACGGTTGGAATGTACGGCTCAGGAATAGTGAAAATTGGGTTTTCCGGCGCATAGATGTTGTTGAAACGTGTCGCAATATCACGAGCCAGTTCTAGATGCTGCTTCTGATCGCTGCCCACGGGTACTTGGTGCGCACCGTAGAGTAAAATATCCGCGGCCATCAATACTGGGTAGCCAAATAAGCCGACGTTCACATCGTTGGCATAACGGGCAG
>NZ_JAWOTC010000298.1:0-1227 GCF_033338675.1 Vibrio sp. Vb1574 | reverse complement strand
TGTTTGGTGTAACCGATTAGCTCAACACCTGTTAGGCTTCCATTGGCCAGAAGATTCCGGTCAACCTATCTCGAACCTGATTCGAACTCCAGATTTCATCAAGTACCTCAATAAAAAAGATTTCTCTGAACCGCTAGAAATGCGCTCGCCGTTGAATGTCGAACGTATGTTAGAACTGCGTATCGTGCCTTACACTGAAGGTGAACACCTGATGGTGGTGCGTGACGTGAGCCAACTTAAGCAACTTGAAGGAATGCGTCGTAACTTCTTCGCCAACGTTTCTCATGAGCTACGCACTCCGATGACCGTACTACAAGGTTATCTGGAGATGACGGAAGACCCAGATATGATCGTCGGCCCGATGTGGACTAAAGCGCATGGGGTGATGACGGAGCAGCTTAACCGCATGAACAGCTTAGTGAATCAACTTCTTACCTTATCTAAGATTGAAGCCGCGCCGATGCATGAGTTGGAAGATGTCGTAAACGTGCCAGCAATGCTTGAAGTATTAGAGAAAGAAGCGATCAGCTTAAGTGGTGATGACCAACATAAACTCACGTTTGATGTCGATACCAGCCTTCGTGTGCTTGGAGATGATGACCAATTGCGCAGCGCGATCTCCAACCTTGTTTACAACGCAGTGAAGTACACTCCTCCGGGAGCCAATATTCATGTTCGTTGGTATCAAACCGCACAAGGTGCGTGCCTTGAAGTTGAAGACAGTGGTGATGGTATTGAGCCACAACACTTGCATCGACTGACTGAGCGTTTCTACCGAGTTGATAAAGCACGATAACGCGATACGGGTGGCAGTGGTTTAGGCTTGGCAATTGTGAAACATGCGTTGAGCCATCATGACTCACACCTGGAAATTCAAAGTGAAGTCGGTGTAGGAAGCAAGTTCTCGTTCGTACTTCCAAGTCGTTTAGTGGTGAAATAATGGGACGTCGAGTCAGTAAAGCCATCGCTTGTATCGCGCTTATTTGTTCGAGTATGGCGGTTGCTCAAGATAAGCCATTACCGAACTACCATAAAACCACTGGCATTGTTGGTAACTTGCTTTCGGTAGGCTCAGACACTTTGGCGGGGATGACCACACTTTGGGTGGAAGAGTTTAAATCCATTTACCCCAACATCAACGCGCAAGTTCAAGCTTCAGGCTCGTCAACGGCGCCACCTGCTTTAACAGAGCAAACGGCGCAGTTTGGTCCAATGAGCCGCCCGATG
>NZ_JAWOTC010000297.1:0-1227 GCF_033338675.1 Vibrio sp. Vb1574 | reverse complement strand
AGCTACAAAACAGCACCTGCACCTAAACAGCAGCAACAAAACACCAATACGATCGGTAAAGAGCAAACGACCAAATCTTCTAGCAAGAAAGGTTTGATGGGCGGTCTATTAGGTGGCCTTCTAGCTGGTGGCCTGCTTGCTGCGTTCTTCGGTGGTGCTTTTGAAGGTATCCAGTTTATGGATATCCTAATCATTGGTTTAATTGCCTTTATTATCTTTAAGCTTATGCGCGGAATGTTAGGTGCGAAGCAGGGCAGTATGAACCAGCAACGTCAACAACCGGCATTTGGTGGTAACGCGTCAAAGTTTGAACAACCAAACATGCAGAACTTTGAACAACAACCAAATACAAACGCAGGCGGTTTCACCGGTTTTGGTGCTCAAACAGATGTACCACACAATTATCCACCGGGTTTCGATCAAGCTGCGTTTATTAACGGTTCTCGTGAGCACTACCGCATTTTGCAAGGTGCGTGGAACCACAACCAACTAGACACTATTGAAGAATATGTTTCTCCAAGTCTATTTGAAGATCTGAAAGCTGAGCGCGCGAAGCTAGAAGGTGAGCAGCACACTGATGTGATGTATGTCGATGCAGAGATCGTTCGTGCTGAATACGATGCGAACAAAGCACAATTAAGTTTGCAATTTAGTGGCCGTTACCGTGATGCTGCAGAAGGTGTAGAGGAAGATATTGAAGATATCTGGCACCTAGAGCGCGACCTAACAGTACCGAATGCACCTTGGTTGATTGTTGGTATTCAAGGTTAATCACCAAGCTCGTTCAATTTAGTCTTAATTAAATCCCGCTATTTAGCGGGATTTTTTGTATCTGTTAATTGTTGGATGAGCGGAGATAGCTCTACAGGTAAAAGCGAAAGGCAATGCTCCGTAGCTAAGCACAATACAACTCAGTCGTTTTATGATTTAGCAGTCTAATGACTTAGCCATTTGGTATCTGGGATAGCTCAGTTAGTATTTTGTTGTGTCTATTCTTGAGAGATTTAGAAAGTTAATACTATTCAGTGTCTTGTCGAAGAACTCTTACCTGTTAAAAGATCGGTTCTAACGTTGAGTTTGGCCTAAAGCAATGTGGTTGTCGGTATTGGTTGAAGATCTTAGCTACAGTAGGAGTTCGTAGAACATGAATGCGACACCGTGGGGTGAGCGAGAGATTGTTAGAATGGGTGTTGATCTTACGATGTATAGAACGAAAAAAGCCAGCTC
>NZ_JAWOTC010000296.1:0-1230 GCF_033338675.1 Vibrio sp. Vb1574 | reverse complement strand
CAGTGTTCCAGCTCGACGAATGAAAGAAAAATTCCGTAAGAAGAGGCTCGCGTAAGCTGTGTTCAAAATCTTAGACCTTTACATCGGTAGAACCATCATCTCTACCACAGCCTTGGTTCTGGCAACGTTTGTTGGCCTATCGGGTATCATCAAATACGTGGAACAGCTACGAAAAGTGGGGCGTGGTGTGTATGACCTGACGCACGCTTTGTATTTCGTTTTGTTGAGCGTGCCTCGTGACGTTGAAATGTTTTTCCCAATGGCAGCATTGCTGGGTGCGCTGATTGGTTTGGGTATGCTGGCGTCAAGCTCTGAGCTTGTGGTCATGCAAGCGGCGGGTTTCTCCAAGCTGGATATCGGTTTGTCCGTGCTAAAAACGGCCGTTCCATTGATGCTTATCGTGATGACTTTAGGCCAATGGGGTGCTCCAGAAGCTCAGAAAATGGCGCGTGATTTGCGATCTTTTGCATTGTCTGGCGGCAGCATCGTTTCGGTTCGTGCTGGGGTTTGGGCTCGTGATGCTAACGACTTCATCTTCATCGGTAAAGTGGAAGATGACAAGTTGTATGCGTTGAACATGTGGCGCTTTGATGATGACAAGAACTTAGAAAAAGTTATCTTCGCTGAAGAAGTGGATTACCAACAAGATAACAATTGGTTGATGCGTGACGTGCAAATCACCAACATGCAAGACGAAAACGTGATTTCCAAACAAGAGATGGATCAAATGGAATGGCACACGTCGTTGGCTCCTGACAAGCTAGCCGTGGTGACAGTAAAACCAGAAGAGCTCTCTCTGAGCGGCTTGTATGATTATGTGACGTATTTGAAAGCATCAGAGCAAGATGCTTCACGTTACGAACTCGCATTTTGGCGTAAGCTGACGCAGCCTTTGTCGATTGCCGTAATGATGTTGATGGCATTGTCTTTCGTCTTTGGTCCGCTGCGAAGCGTAACAATGGGGGCGAGAGTTTTATCTGGCGTTGTGGCTGGTTTCACTTTCTATATCTCCAGCGAGTTCTTCGGGCCATTGACTCTGGTGTATGGCATACCGCCGATATTTGGTGCCTTAGCCACGAGCTTAGCTTTTTTGGCGATTGCGGTAGCGTTGCTGAGAAGAAAGCTATAATCAAAGAAAAAGGAAGGCGCTATGCCTTCCTTTTTTGTTTCTAGGCGATTTATTTTGCTTTTGGCAAAACCACCACTTCAGTTTTTGCCCAGATATCATGG
>NZ_JAWOTC010000295.1:0-1233 GCF_033338675.1 Vibrio sp. Vb1574 | reverse complement strand
TCTTCAAAAAACGGCATAATCACCACATCCAGCTCAAGCATGCCACGACGACAAGCCCATTTAATACGCGCCTTTTCTTCAGGAGTGTACATTCATTATTCCTTCATAGATGTCTTGTTATTAATGCGGAGTGTAACAAGGGATGTGCTACGTCACTAGTGTGCGGGTCACAATACGTTAAGTAACTTCAAGGTGTCAGATTCAAAGCTGGTCACTGATTCAACACCACTGAACCTCACGTTTAGCAACAGCGAGCTCTTTCCTAATTATTCTGCCATGAAATCACGATAGAAAACGTCACCTATCCTTGATTGGCATACGTTGTTGACGTTTCTTACTCAAGGTTGATTAGATTTCCAAATTACCGCTACATCTGAAAACTGAGCGGTTCTCGCTAAACCGAACACCTTAAGGTGACTTGGGCATATTGAAAGCTGACAAATGGTGAATCTGCATTTAACATAGCTGAAAAATATCTTCAAAAGGCATTGTAATCATGGAATGGCAAACTCGCTTTTCACCGCTCAACCTATCGACTCAAGATGCTCTACCAGAACTGTCTATCTCACGACTCGATCATCTAGGCATGATCACCATGGTAGGCGATGACAAAAAATCGTACCTGCATGGTCAAGTTACCTGTGATGTGGTTTCTCTAGAAAAAGACCAATCAACACACGGTGCGCACTGCGACGCGAAAGGTAAAGTGTGGAGTGTATTCCGCTTGTTCCATCATGGTGATGGCTACGGCATGATCCAGCCGAAATCTGCGATTGAAATCGAACTGAAAGAAATAAAAAAATACGCCGTATTTTCCAAAGTCACGATTGAAGAATCTAACGATGTGATTCTTGGCGTTGCAGGTGTCAACGCCGATGCGTTTGTGTCTGCTTTAAATGAAGATGCCGGTGATGTACGCATCATCAATGGCGGCACTGCGGTAAAAGTAGAGGCGAACCGTTGGTTACTTGTTGTGACAGAAGAAGCGGCGCAAGCACTGATCGAAAACAGCGATGCTACGCTGACAACACGCGAGCTTTGGACTCGGTTCGACATTGAATCTGCACTGCCATTCGTTTCTGCCACAGCGCAAAACGAGCACATTCCACAAGCCTTGAACATTCAAGCCTTAGGTGGCATTAGCTTCACTAAAGGCTGTTACACAGGCCAAGAAACCGTAGCTCGAGCGAAATACCGCGGCACAAACAAGCGCGCTATGTACATCGTGAAAGG
>NZ_JAWOTC010000294.1:0-1235 GCF_033338675.1 Vibrio sp. Vb1574 | reverse complement strand
ATCTATTAATTCCTTTATGGATACCGTTTCGGAAAGTCTTGAGCGCGTGCAAGACACCTCCCACTCGTTAGCAGGGTCTGCGGGTCGTCTCACCGACGTTGCTCAATCCACTGATGAAGCAGCAAACAATCAGCAATTAGAAACCAATGAAGTGCAAAACAACATTATTGATATGTTGCAGCAGCAAGTCGTGGTTGAAGAGGCAACAATCAACGCAACAACGTTGGTAAACCACACCGTTGACGTAGCCACAAACAGCGCCAGCCAAGCGCACAATGTCAGCGAAGACATCAAGAGCTTAGTCAGCGACATTGAACAAGTGCGTGAGAAGATTACGTCTCTAAATCAGAGAACCGAAGAAGTTTCCTCAATTCTAGGTGTGATTAAAGGCATCGCCGAACAAACTAACCTACTCGCTCTAAACGCAGCAATCGAAGCGGCACGCGCCGGAGAGCAAGGTCGTGGCTTTGCAGTCGTTGCCGATGAAGTGAGAAATCTGGCCTCACGCACCGCCGAAGCCACCAGCAACATTGAAAGCATCATTTCCCAATTTCAGCAAGGCAGCGAAGAGTCTCTTTCGTCAGTCGATCATGTTTGTCAATTTGCTCATCAACGTTCACTGGATGTCGAAGCGCTGTCTGAAACCATGCACAATGTCGTAGACGAGATGCATCAAGTGCTGAAACACGCAGAAAACATCCAACTGCAAACTCAAACCACCTCGGATGTCAGCAAGCACATTCAATCGAAAATCGACGTGATTACTTTGCACGCGAACGACACGTCTCAATCTGCCTCTCATACACGGGATATCAGTGTCGATTTGGAAGAACTTTCTGACCGTTTAGAGCAATTACTTAACCAATTCACCCTTTCTGAGCAACAAAGGGCAAATAAATAGGAAATTTCTCGCGTCCAAATTGAATATAAAGGTTGAAGCTGACGAATTGACGGGTAATATGTCCCATTGAATCTGTAAAATTCTATCCAACTCAATGCTTCGCTTGTTTTTTAAACAAAAATGTTTTGAGACAAGCACTTTGATAAGCGTTGAGTTGAATTTTTACCTCAATGGAGAATATTGAAAACATGACTTACGCGCCTGTATCAGACGTACTAAGCGGTAAGCTAGCAGTAGACAGTGAAGTAACTGTTCGCGGCTGGATCCGTTCACGTCGTGATTCCAAAGCTGGAATCTCTTTCCTTGCCATATATGACGGCTCTTGTTTCGACCC
>NZ_JAWOTC010000293.1:0-1237 GCF_033338675.1 Vibrio sp. Vb1574 | reverse complement strand
AGACAACCCAGATGTTGGCCGCAAAGCCATTACCGGAAGTGATTTCGATAAGTTCGTCTTCAAAGTCCCAACCTTACGTAACGTAGAATTGACCTACCCGTACTTCCATGACGGGTCTGTTTGGGATCTTCAAGAAGCGGTAGAAATGATGGCCGATCTGCAACTTGGTCAAAAGCTAACGAAAGAAGAGTCCACCAAAATCACTGAATTCTTACGTTCTCTGACAGGCGAGCAACCACAAGTCACCTTGCCTCACTTACCACCATCAACTCATGAAACCGCAAGGCCAAATATTTAAAATTTGGTTGGCACTAAACAGACAAAGGAGCCGAAAGGCTCCTTTTGTAACGTCTAAATCGATGAATCAATTAAGCCACATGCTCCATTGCGTTCGAGCCTTCGACAGGCGTAAAAAATTCATCGTGTAATGCACAAATGGCACGTTGATATTCTTTGTCACTGACGACAAATTGCACGTTTACATTACGCAGTGACGAGTGCAACGCCACCGGTGTAACACCACTGTTCATGAGAGAAAGTACGCCTTTCGCTAACGTTTTGTTAGTGTCGATGTGTGAACCGATTGCTGAAATTAGCGCAACCATTCGCCCTTTAATGGAGGCATTCGGGTAACGTTTTTCGGCCTTGTATAACACTTTGTTTAAGCTGTCTGAGCTACCGCCAAGGTAATACGTAATCGAGTTAGCGTTCATCTCTTTACCGATCAAGCTGACGCGTGCATCAGAGATGATTTCCATCAATTCGTAACTCACGTTGTCAACCTTGCCGACCATCGCTTGATCGAACAAGTGCAGTGCGAAGACCTTTTCTTTACCGGCGATGATTTCCACTTTGTCTTCTTCTGGGCGATACCCTGAAGATATCAACGTACCTTCATGTTCTGGCTCAAACGTGTTTTTGATTTGCAGCTCAATCCCACTTTCGCGCAAACCAGCGGCAGCATTGGGATGAATCGCCTCCATGCCCAAGTTAGCAAGTTGATCTGCTACATCGTAGTTCGTGCTTCCAATTGGCAACACTTTCTCTGGGCCGACCACGCGCGGGTCTGCGGAACTTAAATGGTATTCTTTATGGATGATGGCTAAGTCTGCTTTGGTGATAGCGGCAATACGACTGAACGTCATTTCACTGTAGCCTCGGTCATAAGTGTGCATCAAACCTTCTTTGCAGTATGCATAACCCGTGACAATAGGCAGTTCTTTGGTCACATCGATAT
>NZ_JAWOTC010000292.1:0-1237 GCF_033338675.1 Vibrio sp. Vb1574 | reverse complement strand
ACAATAAAATGAGCGTGACAGCACCTACACAAACCTTACCTATCGGTAAAGAGCCACCGCACGTAAAAGCAGGCATGGCCCTAGACGAGTGGAAAGCCGCGACCAAGTTTGATAGCACAGACTGGGGATGGGTGATCATGAGTATCGGCATGGCAATCGGTGCCGGTATTGTCTTTTTACCAGTAAAAGTAGGCGTATTGGGCCTTTGGGTATTCTTGGCCTCTGCCGTGATCGGCTACCCAGCGATGTACTTGTTCCAACGCCTTTTCATCAACACTCTCTCAAGTTCACCAAAGTGCCAAGATTACGCTGGCGTCATTTCCGGTTACCTTGGTAACAAATGGGGGGCGTTATTAGGTGTGCTGTACTTCATCATGTTGGTGATTTGGGTCTTTGTTTACTCAACAGCCATCAACAATGACTCGGCATCTTTCCTACATAGTTTTGGCATCACGGAAGGTTTACTGTCTGAAAACCCGCTATATGGTCTGGCTTTAGTGTGCACGCTGGTCGCTATTGCATCTCGTGGTGAAAAGATTTTGTTTAAGGTCAGTACTGGTCTTGTACTGATTAAACTTTGTACCGTCGCATTACTTGGCGTCATGATGATCGAAAAATGGGATGTAGCGAATGTCGGTGCGATTCCAGAAACAGGCGCTGGTTTGAAAGATGCAATTGAGCTACTGCCGTTTACTCTAACGTCTATTCTCTTTATTCAAAGCTTGAGCCCAATGGTGATCTCATACCGCTCAAAAGAAAAATCAATTGAGGTTGCTCGCTTCAAAGCCATGCGCGCAATGAAAATTGCTTTCGGTATCTTGTTTGTGACGGTCTTCTTCTATGCGATTTCCTTTACGCTTGCGATGTCACATGAACAAGCGGTTAAAGCAGCAGAAGAGAACATCTCTGCTCTTGCGATGGTTGCGCAAGGTATGGACGGCACGACGCTAAAACTAATGAGTTTAATGCTGAATATTTTCTCAGTAATGACTGCGTTTTTTGGTGTGTACTTGGGTTTCCGCGATTCTTGCCAAGGTCTAGCGATGCTGGCTCTAAAAAAGGTCATGCCTGAAGAGAAGATCAATAAAGACTTGGTCACCAAAGGAATCATTCTCTTTGCGATTCTCATGGCGTGGGGTGCAATTGTATTGAATCTACCAGTTCTGAGCTTCACATCAGTATGTAGCCCTATCTTTGGTTTGATTGGCTGTTTGATTCCAGCTTACCTTGTCTATCA
>NZ_JAWOTC010000291.1:0-1237 GCF_033338675.1 Vibrio sp. Vb1574 | reverse complement strand
ATTTGATTTTTACAATGTAAATTTCGTAGCACAAATCGGCGCGTATCACCTAAGTTCAACGAGGCGATCACCGGATTTCGGCCCAGCTCTGGTTCATTATCTTGGTGCCATCCCATAGAGTCCTGACCGTCGCGATACAGATTCGCCAATACAGAGTTGAACGGGGTGTTGGCAAGGCTTTCACAGCGAGCCTTGAGTGATAACAGCTCAGACGTCCAAGGGTGAGGTGCCATGGTTAAACCCGAATAGGTGTAAGGCGCATCGCCATGCCAAGTCTGCAAACGAGGTTGAAGTACCGATTTCCCGAAAATGGTTATGCGTTCTTGTTGCCAAGGCAAGGTACTCATAAGCGTTGAAAAGTACGTATCCGCTTCTTGCTGAGAAAGAAAGTTTGGCTGATAAAAGAGCTTACCTTGGCGTACCTCTTGCCAATCCGTACTTTCAAATAAATCGCCTTGTCCTTGCATCCCGTTGCCTATTTAAACCATAAAAATTTCAGATAATTATTACCTTTGCAAAGGCTATTGGTTATTCTTGTAGATAATAAGAATTTTAACAATAAAAGAATAATTCTCGTAGTAACGGACGAGCTAGTGGGGAGCTAATGCGTTATTCACCCAGAAAGCAGTGCTATTTTGCACTGTTCTTTTTCGCTTTTGTTGCCTTGTGTGTTGGTGTTATTGAGCTGTTGCATCAGAATCAGCAAGACCTTCAGCAAGAGCGCGTGCAAGTTGAAGCCAAAGAACAACTGTCTATCCTCCGCTCCAATTTGGAAGCGGTACTCATGGCTGATATTTACAAAGCCAGCACATTAGCGACGCTAATCACTTTGCTGCCAAATAGCGAAGAAGAGGAGCTAAGCATTGCCGCCGATCGTATTCTTAACAAAAGTAAGCACATCACGGTCATCGGTATTGCGGAAAATGATGTAATTAGCCATATATTCCCAACTAAAGGCAACGAGCGCGTCCTTGGTCTGGATTACCGTAAAGTACCAGCGCAATGGGTACAAGTTCAAAAAGCCAAAGATATTCAAGAGATTTTCATCGCGGGGCCGGTGTCGCTTGTTCAAGGTGGGCGAGGGCTTATTGTACGCGTGCCAGTATTTCGAGACCCGCCAATCAACAAAGAGTATTGGGGGGTGATCAGCGCTGTGGTGGATTTTGATGGTTTAATGCGAGAAACCGGCGTATTCGACTTCTCATACCATTATCCTTTGACGATACGCGGTTATGAC
>NZ_JAWOTC010000290.1:0-1240 GCF_033338675.1 Vibrio sp. Vb1574 | reverse complement strand
GTGATAGTGGACGAATTTCACGAGCGTCGCTGGGACATTGATCTACTAACCGCAATTTTGAAGCAAGAAAATCAGCATCGATTGATAGTGACTTCTGCCACGTTAGAGGGCGAAAAACTCGCACATTATCTTAATGCTCATCGTCTTCGTTCAGAAGGGCGCTGTTTTCCTGTCTCGGTGACTCATCGAGTAATAGACAGTCGTCATCTGCCCAATAAAAAAGGGTGTGAAAATGACGTGGTGAAAACAGTAAAAGAAGCCCTTGAAGATGAGGAAGGCGATATCTTGGTGTTTTTACCTGGTCGAAAAGAGATCGCTCAGTGCGCGCAGATGTTACAGCACTTGGATGATGTGCTTGTGGTGAAGCTTCATGCTTCGGTCAGTGATGAAGAGCGACATCGAGCTTTAACTGTTCAAGCGCAGCGCAAAGTGGTGCTGGCAACCAATGTCGCGGAAACGTCGCTTACCATTCCTAATATCCGCGTTGTGATTGATAGCGGTTTGGAGCGAAGAACGGTTCAGCGCAACGGACGTACTGCTCTCACATTAACCAACATTTCAAAAGCCAGTGCAGCACAGCGAATGGGGCGTGCAGGGCGCGTAGCAGAAGGCACTTGTATCCGTTTATTTGGCGAACATGCTCCATTAGAGTTGGTCACGCCACCGGAGTTGCATCGTGAAGAGCTGGTAGAGCCCATGCTTGCGGCGGCGTGTTGTGGCTATCGTTTATCTGAGCTGCACTTTCTTGATGCGGTTCCAGAAAAGTCATTGAACGCAGCACTTCTGTGTTTGCAAGCGATGGGTGCATTAGACGATAACGGTGACGTAACTGAGCACGGCAAAAAAGTCTATCCACTGCCAATTGATGCGCTATTCGCCGAGCTGGTGACTCGCATTCCGACCAAAGCCGAAAAAGAAGCCATGATCGATTTAGCGGCAGCGCTCTCCGTGCCTGCACAGCTGTATCAACTGCAAGGGGGAGAGGCAGCAGAGGCTCTAGAGCAAGAAGAGCCTCTGGGGTGTGACGCGTCGCTAATGATTCGGTTGGTGCGTGGAGAACAGCTTCCTGCTGTGATTGTTGATACCAGTGTGCTGGAAGAAGCGCAAGGCTTAGCAAAGCAGATGCGGGACGTATTTGAATTGCCTCAATTGGAAGTGGCTTCGCGTTATCGACGAGATCAACTGACTCAAGCGATAGCGGCTTTGCATCCTGAATTGGTGTTTGTGCGCAGAGAGCGTC
>NZ_JAWOTC010000289.1:0-1240 GCF_033338675.1 Vibrio sp. Vb1574 | reverse complement strand
GAAGGGATGACAGATACTCGATATCGACATTCAACACTAAGTAACCCTGTCGAACGTCATTCACTGAAATTGGCATCAAAATGCGTAGTGACGGACTTAGCGGATAAACCAACTCACCTTTGTCCCTTTCAAGTTCAATCCCCCAAGCTGAGATTTGCTCGTTATCCAAACTCTGCGCGTATTTAAAATACTCTCGCGCAGATTTATCTCGAAGGATCAATGATGGGCCAGCGATGCCGGTTTTGAAATCGTATTTAATGCGAACTTTTTCGGTGCCAGAGGTATCGAGAAAACGGATCTGCTTGTACAGTTTTTGGTTGCGAGCAACCGAGCTCCACATGTTCTCTAAGATGGTCAGATTGGCTTTACTGGGTTCACGTAAGTAATCGTAAAGGCTTTGACTGTGACCAAGTAGGTCGCTGATGGTTTCTATCTGATCTTGAATATTGTTGTATTCGCGCCCAGTGTAAGCCAGTTGGTGTAAGGCTTCTTTGGCGGTGTTTTCAACATTATTCGCTAAGAGGGCTTGGTATTTCTGGTAGTAGTAGGTGGCGGTGAGGGCACTAAAGAATAGTGCTGTCGCCAATAATGTGCCGACCAGCTTTTTTACTTTCACGCGTCCTACAGCCTATGATGCCTACTAAAACGACAATTATATCATTATTTGGCAGCATCTAAACAAAAAGCCACTGTAATACAGTGGCTTTTCGGTCAGATATGAGGCTTGTTAAGGCTTTAACGCTCGTTCTCCACGGGCAATACCTACCACCCCGCTACGTGCTACTTCGACCACTTCGGTGACTTCGGAGATGGCTTGGATGAACGCGTCGAGCTTTTCACTGGTGCCAGCAAGCTGCACGGTGTACTGAGAAGCGGTGACATCCACAATCTGTCCACGGAAGATATCTGCCGTACGTTTCACTTCCGCTCGCGCAAAACCACTGGCTTTCACTTTCACCATCATCAGTTCACGTTCAATGTGTTCAAACTCAGTGACTTCTTGTACTTTCAGTACATCAATCAACTTGTGTAGCTGTTTCTGGATTTGCTCCAGCTGCATTTCATCCGATGTGGTTGTGATGTTCAAACGCGATAACGTTTCGTCATCCGTCGGCGATACGGTCAATGATTCAATGTTGTAACCACGTTGAGAGAACAAGCCGACAACACGAGACAACGCACCCGGTTGGTTTTCCAATAGCAATGAAATAATGTGTCTCATATTAAGTTCTCTCCGTTT
>NZ_JAWOTC010000288.1:0-1243 GCF_033338675.1 Vibrio sp. Vb1574 | reverse complement strand
TATTGAAGACGATGAAAAATCAGAAGCATGGTGGCCTCAACTTCACTCTTTTGCGGTTGGTCTTGAAGGCGCTCCAGACTTAAAAGCAGCACGTGAAGTGGCAGAAAAAATTGGCACCGTTCACCACGAAATGACATACACCATTCAAGAAGGTTTGGATGCTATTCGTGACGTGATTTACCACATCGAGACTTATGACGTAACAACGATTCGTGCCTCAACACCGATGTTCCTCATGGGCCGTAAAATCAAGGCAATGGGCATCAAAATGGTGCTTTCTGGTGAAGGCGCTGATGAAATCTTCGGTGGCTACTTGTACTTCCACAAAGCGCCAAACGCAAAAGAGTTCCACGAAGAAACGGTTCGTAAACTGCTGGCTCTAAACATGTTTGACTGTGCCCGTGCGAACAAATCGTTGGCGGCATGGGGCGTTGAAGGCCGTGTACCATTCTTGGATAAAGAGTTCATTGATGTCGCAATGCGCTTAAACCCTGCAGACAAAATGTGTGGCAACGGTAAGATGGAAAAACACATTCTTCGCGAATGTTTTGAGCATTACTTACCAGACTCAATCGCTTGGCGTCAAAAAGAGCAGTTTTCTGATGGCGTAGGTTACAGCTGGATTGACACTTTGAAGGCCGTAGCAGAAGAGAAAGTGACCGATCAACAGATGGAAACGGCTCAGTACCGCTTCCCATACAACACACCAACAACTAAAGAAGGTTACGTATACCGCGAAATTTTTGAGGAGTTGTTCCCATTACCATCAGCTGCAGAATGTGTACCAGGTGGTCCTTCTGTAGCGTGTTCATCAGCGAAAGCGATTGAGTGGGATGAGTCATTCAAGAACTGTGTTGACCCTTCAGGCCGTGCAGTGCAAACCGTTCACAACGACGCTTACTAAGCAGAATTGGGCTGGAGCAGCAATCCAGCCCAATTATTTAACTTGTTGACGTTAAGTTCAATAAGAGGTGTGTGCGCACCTCTTTTTTGTGTTGGTGTTATTAGCGACTACTTTAAGTCTAAATCGGTGTTATCAATGCTAACTGGCACTCGCTTCGAGATCATTTGCACCAACATGATTGAACGCTTCTCTCCGTCTTGTTCTTGGAAAATGGCATCAATACCTGCAAATTGTCCGCTCTTAACACGAACCTGATCACCTGGTTTAGGCATGCATTCGGATATGTTTTTTTCTGTGCAGCATTTCTCTAGCTGCTTCAACTCAAAAACAAGATCGCCT
>NZ_JAWOTC010000287.1:0-1247 GCF_033338675.1 Vibrio sp. Vb1574 | reverse complement strand
GGTTCTCACTCACTCGAAACAAATGTTAAAACTGCCCAAGTACTGTTAGCGAAATACAAGTCGTGTGTATTACCATTCCTTAGCAAGCCACAACGGACAGTTTCAGTATGGACCAATTTTTAGTGCAAATCTTTGCTGTAATTCACCAAATTCCAAAAGGAAAAGTATCGACCTACGGCGAAATTGCCAAAATGGCAGGCTATCCGGGATACGCCAGACACGTAGGAAAAGCTCTTGGGAATTTGCCAGAAGGTAGCAAATTGCCTTGGTTTCGAGTCATCAATAGTCAAGGGAAGATATCGCTGAAAGGCAGAGACTTAGACAGGCAAAAGCAGAAATTAGAAGCAGAAGGGATCGAAGTGTCTGAGATAGGAAAAATCGCCCTCAGAAAATACAAATGGCAGCCTTAGGCTGCCATTTTTGTTCGCTATGTTTGGTATTAACGCGTACCAACTAGACGAATATCCAACTGGTGAGTTTGTGCTTCGTCTGTGATCACACCGTTATGCGTATCACTGATGAAACGCAATTTACCATCCACTTCAATACGCGCGCGCACGCTGTAAGTGTGATTCGGTTTAATTTCGTTGCTGTCGTAACTCAGCTCAAACGAAAGAGGAACTTGCTTACCTTCTGTTTCGAACGTTTGTTTTGCTAGAAGTTTAGATGGCGCATCAGCCAAAGACACATCTTCTAGTGTTACCGTAACCACAGCATTTGGTGGTAGAGCAATACGTTCACGGTAAGCCACTGTACCTGTAATTGTCTTCATTGACGCCTCAGCAGATTCCATTTCTGTTGTTTGAGAAGTTTGGCAACCCACTAACGCAGCGCCAAAAAGTAAAGAAGTAACAAGTAGTAGTGTTTTTTTCATATATTCCTCAAGAAGAGTATTAAATCGGGATAAGTATAGGGTTGGAATATAAAACTGTCTTGTTTCCTTTCGTTTATTTGACAATAGTTTGACTAAGTTAGAATTTTTCAAACAATTGATTTCGTTTCATAATTAGGACTAGCCGGACTTTTCCTGCAAAGCAGAAACGTTGTTACCATTCCTTTTGCCTTATTCGTAGGTTTATGGATGAGACTACTATTAAGTCACTCAACAGTTCTAAACAAAGTCACTTCACAGATCATCAGATCTTGAGGTAACGTGAAGAAAAAACACATCGGTGAGGAGACACAATGAGTAAACCACTACGAGAATTGCTCAGCCTACTACAACTCGAAAAATTAGAAGAAGGCTT
>NZ_JAWOTC010000286.1:0-1249 GCF_033338675.1 Vibrio sp. Vb1574 | reverse complement strand
GTTTTGACGTCAGCGTGATTGTTGTGCGCAATTTCGCAACACTGTTGGTAGGTACGGTTAGCGCCGCAAGGACAAGAAGAAGCCATAAGATGAAATCTCGTTAGGTAAAGCGATGAAACAAATAATCCCAATAGAGTGGGAGAGAAGCATTATAGCGAGTTAAGGTGTTTGAGAAAGCAGTTCTTGAGCCCATTCTGTCGATTCATTGAATGCATCAGCTAGCTGATTTTCCGTTAACTTCAAGACAGAGCAGTATCTTTCAGCCAGTTCCCAATCTGCTTGTTCGTAAGCAATACACATAGAAAGGAGATACCCAAGCACACCTTTTCGACTTGTCAGGGCGAGCTTGATGTCTTCATCGACGGGAATGTCTTCAATCACATCCGACAGAGGTTGATCGAGAAGCGAGCCTAGTAATGAGAACATACCAGTCAGAAAGGCTTGTCCAGGATCGTACTTGGTTTTCATTTGGCTAAGCAAAATTTCACACATACGAGCGCGTTGAATAGCAAGCGAGTAGAGTGAATCGGGCTTGTCCTCTTGCACAGAAGCGATTGCAACCAGTGAAATAAAGCGTCGTAAACGTTCTTCGCCCAGATAAATCAGCGCCTGTCTAAACGATTTGATCTTGGTTGTGAGCGTGTAACCCGAGTTGACGTAAGTGAGCAACTTATAAGAAAGCGTCACATCAATAGAGAACAGACGCTCCACTTCATTGAAGTCGATGGGCTTATCAGCAATCTCTTTACACAACTGGATGACGGTTAAAAACGCCGGGTTGAGGCGCTTCTTTTGGATCATTTCTGGTTTACTAAAGAAGTAACCTTGAAAGTAGTTAAAACCAGCGTCAAGCGCTTGTTCAAACTCTTCATAGGTTTCGACTTTTTCAGCCAAAAAATCGATATTAAACTGGCTCAATGCTTGGATGAAAATTGCCGCTTTTTCAATTGGTACTAAACGAATATCAAATTTGATCATCGATACGTACGGAAGAAAGCGTTTCCAAGCCTTAGTTGGTACAAAGTCGTCGAGTGCAATTCGGTAGCCGCATTCGTGCAGATGTTTTATTGCATCGAGAAGCTCTTGCGTAGGCTCACAATCTTCGAGTACTTCAATAACCAGAGAATCTTTCGGAAACAGTGTCGGAACAAGGTTGACCAAGCTTTGGTGGGGAAAGTTAACAAAACCGAGTTTGTTACCTAACGTGTTGTAGTGCGTCGACAAAAAATGATCAGATAGCAGTCGACTA
>NZ_JAWOTC010000285.1:0-1250 GCF_033338675.1 Vibrio sp. Vb1574 | reverse complement strand
AGGAATGAAGGTTGCGACAACGCACAACGCATACGGCTACATTCTGCAAGAGTTTGGTGTGGATGTTGTTGCAGTGATTGAGCCAGCTCATGGCGTGGAGCCGAGCGCGAGCCAACTGCAAGAGACGATCGAGAAGATCAAACGATCTGGCATTGATGTGTTGTTTTACGAGCTGAATATGCCAAATCGCTTTGTTGATACCATCGAAGAAGCGACAGGAGTTAAGCTCTACCGTTTTTCTCACATGACGCATGGGGAATACGAAGCGAACAAAGTGGAAGTTGAGATGCGCGAAAATGTTGAGACCTTGATTGAAGCGATGAAGTTCGTGGCAAGCAAACACGCACAGGAGAAAGCGTAATGCTTGGTCCTTCTATCTCGATAGATAATTTAAGTCTCCAATACGGTGACAACGTGATATTGCAAAATGTCACGACAACCTTCGAGCCGGGCAAGTGCCATGTGATCATGGGTCCAAATGGTGGAGGAAAAACCTCGTTGTTGCGCTCCGTACTTGGACTTACGCCTTTTACTGGCGACATTTCCGTTCACTGGCCGAATAAGACTCACAATAAGCTTGGCGGAAACGTTGGTTATGTTCCTCAAAAAGCGATGTTTGAAGCCAGCTTACCGCTAACGGTGATGGATTTTGTGTTGCTGAACCAAACACGAATCCCATTATTCTGGCGCCGTAAAACCAAACAAACACAACGTGCGTTGGCGCAATTAGATCGCGTCGGCATGGCCGCTCGCTCAGATCGTCGTATGGGGCAACTTTCTGGTGGTGAGCAACAGCGTGTGTTGTTCGCTCAGGCTTTGTTAGATGACCCAAGCTTGTTGGTGTTGGATGAGCCTACAACAGGGATGGACGAGCAAGGTGTGCGTTACCTTGAAGGGTTGATACATGAAGTTGTCGCGCAGGGCAAAACGGTGTTAGCGGTTCATCATGATGTCACTGCGGTACGTCGCTTAGATGCAGAAGTGCACGCTGTTAATCGTCAGATTGTGGCGTCCGGACACCACTCGGATGTTCTGAGCCCAGATCGTATTGAAACACTATTTAAGCACTACACAACCAAAGCGGAGGCGGCGTAATGGAGTGGTTACGAGCACTGGCGGTGAGTGGTGTAGACGCTGGATGGTTGAGCGACAGCTTTGCGTACGCTTTCATGGTGAACGCGATGGTCGCTGCGCTGATTTTGGGGCCGCTACTCGGCGGGCTGGGCACATTAGTGATTGCTAAGCGTTTG
>NZ_JAWOTC010000284.1:0-1256 GCF_033338675.1 Vibrio sp. Vb1574 | reverse complement strand
CATCATTCAAGCTGTCTTTCAATATCTAACCATGATCAAACAAGACGGAATGAATGAGTGGCGCTACCTAGAGAAGCAAGCAGTGTTGGAGTCGGCATTCCGCTTTCAAGAACCTTCACGCCCTCTCGATTTAGTTAGCCATTTAGTCATCAATATGCAGCATTATCAGCCGCACGATATTATCTATGGCGACTACAAAATGTCGGGCTATGATGAAGATCTACAACGTTCTCTGCTGCAATATTTATCTGTCGACAATGTCCGCGTTACGCTGATCGCCAAAGGACTTGAGTACAATCGCACTGCGGAGTGGTATTTCACCCCCTACTCCGTCACTACATTCAGTAGCGAGCAAAAACGCTTCTTCCAACAAATTGATCCGCGTTGGCAGTTTGTTCTGCCAGAGAAGAACCCGTACATTTGTTACGACCTCGACCCAATGCCCTTTGAAAACGGGGGCTCACTACCGGAGTTGATTGAAGATCTCGAAGGTTTTCGCCTGTGGCATTTGCAAGATGATGAGTTCCGAGTGCCGAAAGGCGTAGTGTACGTTGCGATCGACAGTTCTCACGCGGTCGCATCGCCTAAAAATATTGTGAAAACACGTCTTTGTGTCGAAATGTTTTTGGACTCACTAGCCAAAGAAACCTACCAAGCTGAAATCGCGGGCATGGGCTACAACATGTATGCACACCAAGGTGGGGTAACTTTGACGTTGTCGGGCTTCAGCCAAAAACTGCCACAACTGCTTGAGATGATTTTACGCCTTTTCGCCGCGAGAGAGTTTACCCCGACTCGGTTTGAAACCATCAAACAACAATTATTACGTAATTGGCGAAATTCATCTCAAGATCGCCCAATTTCTCAACTGTTCAACGCATTAACAGGTTTGTTGCAGCCCAACAATCCTCCTTTCGCGACGCTTGCAGAAGCGCTGGAAGAGATTGAAGTCGATGAACTGTCGACATTCGTCGAGTCGATTTTGGCAGAACTCCACGTAGAAATGTTCGTTTATGGCGACTGGCAACGTCAACAAGCGCATGATATGGCAACAACCTTGAAAGATGCCTTGCGCGTAAAAGAACAGCGCTACGAAGAAGCACTGCGTCCGTTAATTATGCTCGGTCAAAATGGCAGTTTTCAGCGCGAAGTGCATTGTAATCAACAAGACTCAGCTGTGGTAATTTACCACCAGTGTGAAGACATCGAACCGCGCAGCATCGCACTTTATTCTTTGGCCAATCACCTCATGTCGG
>NZ_JAWOTC010000283.1:0-1257 GCF_033338675.1 Vibrio sp. Vb1574 | reverse complement strand
TGCTGTTGCATGTCTGACTCTGCGGACTGATTGCTTTGCGTCGAGGTTTCCGGTGATTGACCGCCCGTCAGCTTGCCTTCATCACGCTTAGTACCACCAGCTCGGTCAGACTCACCTTCGTGGAATTCTAGCGTCTGCTGAGTGATATCCATGGTTTGTTGCATGATGACATCAATCGGTGTCGGCTCAGGACGGCCTGGTCTAAATTCTTGTGCGATGATGCTGGTGCCTTTAGGAATGTCTTTCACTTCCAGTTGGTTTTGCACACCAAATGCAAACTTCATCGAACCAGCAATCTGTTTGAACTTCAAAACATCCATTTCAGAGAATGAAAGCAGCAGTACGAAGAAGCACATCAACAGCGACATCAAGTCCGCGAATGTCCCCATCCACAACGGGAGACCGGGTGGCGGACAATCGCATTTGTTATCTTCATCATCCATCACAAATCTCCGCGATTACTCATCAATCTCAAGAGCACGTTTACCCTCGTTGAGGTAGTTCTTCAGGTAGCTGTCGATAACTCGTGGGTTTTGACCATCTTGAATGGCAAGTACGCCGTCCATGATCAAACGGCGGTTAAGCGTTTCTTGATCTCGGCGTAAAGAAAGCTTATCGGCAATTGGGAAGAACAGCATGTTTGACAACACCGCACCGTAAAGTGTGGTTAAAAGGGCTACCGCCATTGCAGGGCCGATCGCTTTTGGGTCATCCATGTTCGAAAGCATCGCAACCAGACCAACCAGCGTACCGATCATCCCCATCGCTGGTGCAACGTCACCAAACGCCCGGAAAACACCCGTGCCTTGCGTGTGTCGCTCATCCGTCAAGGCAATGTCTTTTTGCAACGCAGCGCGAACCACGTCCGCATCGTGACCATCCACCAAAAGGTCAATGCCTTTCTGCATAAAGCTGTTGTTGATTTCCATCTCTTCCAAAGCTAGGAAACCGCCTTTACGCGCTGCAGCGGCCATTTCAACAATCTTTGCGATGAGGTCTTCTGGCTCATCGGCTTTAAACATGAATGCCTTGCCTGCAATTTTCGCCGCACCAAAGAACTGGCCGAGCGTGAACTTCATCAATACTACAAATGCAGAGCCACCTACTACGATAAGGATCGATGTAACGTCGACGAACATGCCGATACTGCCACCTAGCACCATTGCCATGATGACGAAGGCAAAACCACCGATCAAACCTATTAGGGTTGCTAAATCCACAAAGCACTCCTCACGCTATTTAAATACTGCCATTAGG
>NZ_JAWOTC010000282.1:0-1258 GCF_033338675.1 Vibrio sp. Vb1574 | reverse complement strand
GAAACCGATTCTTGAAGACGACGCTCAAGCGAAAGTCGGTCAGAACCTAAAATACGATGCGTCTGTGCTGGCACGTTACGGCATCGAGATGAAAGGCATCAAATACGACACTATGTTGGCGTCTTACGTTTACAACAGCGTAGGCGGCAAACACGACATGGACAGCTTGGCACTTCGTTTCCTACAACACAGCTGCATTTCATTCGAACAAATCGCGGGTAAAGGTAAAAACCAACTGACCTTCAACCAAATCGAGCTTGAGCAAGCATCGCCATACGCAGCAGAAGATGCAGACGTCACGCTTCGCTTGCACAATCGTCTGTTTGCTAACATCGAACAAGATGAAAAGCTAAAATCGGTTTACGAAGAAATCGAAATGCCGCTAGTCCCTGTTTTGTCTCGCATTGAGCGCACTGGTGTTCTGATTGATGACATGAAGCTGAGCGCTCAATCGGTAGAAATCGCGGCCCGTTTAGAAGAGCTTGAACAAAAAGCTTACGAAATCGCAGAACAAGAGTTCAACATGAACTCGCCGAAGCAGCTGCAAGCTATCCTATTTGAAAAAATGGGCCTGCCTGTTGTGAAGAAGACACCATCTGGCACACCTTCAACCAATGAAGAGGTGTTACAAGAGCTTGCGTTGGATTACCCACTGCCAAAACTGATCCTAGAATACCGTGGCTTAGCGAAGCTGAAGTCGACATACACAGACAAGCTGCCGAAGATGATCAACCCTTCAACTGGTCGTGTACACACCTCTTACCATCAAGCGGTGACTGCGACAGGTCGTTTGTCGTCTACCGATCCAAACTTGCAGAACATTCCAATCCGTAACGAAGAAGGTCGTCGTATTCGTCAGGCGTTTGTAGCTCCTGCTGGTTACAAGGTTCTGGCTGTCGACTACTCGCAAATCGAGCTGCGTATTATGGCGCACCTTTCTGGCGACCAAGCGCTGCTTGATGCCTTCCGCGACGGTAAAGACATTCACGCCGCAACCGCAGCAGAAATCATGGGAGTGTCTATTGATCAGGTATCAAGTGAGCAGCGTCGCCGTGCAAAAGCGGTGAACTTTGGTCTGATTTACGGCATGAGCGCATTCGGCTTGGCAAAACAGCTGGGCATTCCTCGTGGTGAAGCGCAAGCTTACATGGACAAATACTTCGAGCGTTACCCAGGTGTAATGCAGTACATGGAAGACACGCGCAGCGCAGCAGCTGATAAAGGTTATGTAGAAACCATTTTTGGTCGACGTTTGCAT
>NZ_JAWOTC010000281.1:0-1258 GCF_033338675.1 Vibrio sp. Vb1574 | reverse complement strand
CCCCAAAATTGGAGAGTGTTATGAAATCAACAACTAAAAGAACTCAGCGCGATTACTCCCTCGCTTTTAAACTCACTGTAGTTGATGAGGTTGAAAAAGGAAGCCTCACTTACAAACAAGCCCAAGAGAAGTATGGCATCCAAGGTTGCTCTACGGTTTTGGTTTGGCTTCGTAAGCATGGTCGACTAGATTGGTCTAAAGGGACACCTAACTTTATGTCCAAAGGAGACTCTATGGCCGAGTTCAATTCACCTCCTACACCAGAGCAACGTATTAAAGAGCTTGAGAAGCAGCTCGAAGATGCTCAACTCAAAGCCGACTTCTTTGAAGCTGTCGTGAACGTTATGGAACGTGACTATGGTGTTAGAGTGACAAAAAAGCACAAAGAAGCGTTGTCCAAGAGAAAACCATAGTAGGTTTGAGCGTTACGAAGTTTTGTCAGTTAGTACAAATCTCTCGCCAAGCTTATTATAAGCAATGCCAAACTCAATCTCGTTGTGAACATCATGAGCATGCTGTCATTGGCTTTGTCCGTGAAGTCAGGCTGAAGCAGCCACGCATTGGCACGCGTAAACTGAAGTTCTTAGCAGCAACAAAGGGCATTCAAATAGGTCGCGACAAGCTCTTTGAACTTCTCAGAAAGCATCGGCTGTTAGTGAGAGCAAGACGAGCCTATCACCGAACGACTGACAGCCGTCATCGATTTTTCTGTCACCCAAACAAAGTGAAAGATGGGCTGACACCAACGAAGCCAGAACAACTGTGGGTTGCTGATATTACTTACTTGCCAACTCAAAATGGAGAGAGTTATCTCAGCTTGGTTACAGACGCTTATTCAAGGAAGATTGTTGGTTTTTATGTGGATGACAACATGAAAACTCAATCAGTTAAGCGGGCATTTATCTCAGCTCTCAGGCAACGGCAGAGTGAAGAAAAGCTAATACACCACTCAGATAGAGGCTCACAATACTGTTCGAAGGAATATCAAGATATCCATAAGAAACATAGAGTGACTTGCTCAATGACTGACGGGTATGACTGTTATCAGAATGCTTTAGCTGAGCGTGTAAATGGGATACTCAAAATGGAGCTCTTGCTGAAGAAACCGAAAGATCTGAAAGAAGCAAGGACGATGGTAGCAGAGTCTGTAGATATCTATAATCAAATGAGGCCTCATACGGCTTTAAAATACAAAACGCCCGATGAAGTACATCGAGCGTTTTAGTTAAAAAGTGTCAACCCATATCAGGACGGGTCA
>NZ_JAWOTC010000280.1:0-1259 GCF_033338675.1 Vibrio sp. Vb1574 | reverse complement strand
AACGCACTGGCGGGGCTTTTCTCGCTCGGCGGTAAGAACGATGTTGCGGTGGTTGAGAACTTGATTAAGTTTGATGACTGCTTCGATGGTTTCAGCTACGAAGGTGTGCCAGACGTACGCATCATCGTATTTAAAGGCTACCCTGTCATGGCGATGATGCGCTGCTCAACATCAGCGTCTGATGGTAAAGCTAACCTTCACCAAGGCGCGGTCGGTGTCGGCATTGATATCGCAACAGGCAAAGCCATTCGTGCGGTGCAATTCGACCAACCAGTAACGCACCACCCGGATACGGGTAAAGATTTATCGACTCTGCAAGTGCCTCATTGGGAGCGTTTGCTAGAACTTGCGTCAAGTGCTTGGGAAATGACGGGGCTTGGTTACATGGGCACCGACATGGTTCTCGACAAAGAAGAAGGTCCGATGGTACTTGAGCTGAATGCTCGTCCTGGTTTGGCTATTCAAATCGCGAACGGAGCAGGATTGCTTCCTCGCTTGAAGCATATTGAAAGCCTCGGCACTCCAGCGGAGTACCCTAAGCCTATAGAGCGCGTAGCCTACGCGGTTGAGCAGTTTGGTGTAAAACCAAAGTTCTAAATCTTACAAGCTAGCAATCAGCACATGGTTGCTAGCTTTTTTCTTTCTGCCATCGTTTTCACTCCCCTTCCTATCTCATTTCGCCGGTTTCATCATTTGAATCAATGATCGAGCTAACAAAATCAACATAGATCGTTTCTTTTCCACTGAGCCCATTGAGTATGATGTTTACTCCCCTTACTCAACTTAAAGAGGTTGGGCGATGCTAACAAAAGAAACAAATAATAATGAACCACAGCTTGTAGACCAGGAAACTTTTGACCAACACTTACAGCGTTTGTCTGAGCTTTCGGTTCAAGCACTTGAAGAGCTTGCTGAAATTATCGAAGCTGGAACCGATATTTCAGAGGAATAGCGCTTAGATTATTTCCAATACTCCCTGCTATTGGTCTAAGTGCTCACGAAAAAGCCGAGACTGTCGTCCTACAGCCTCGGCTTATTTTATGCCCGTTACCTGCATCTCCCTGTTAGTCAGATACAAAAACGCCCGCTTTAATTGCGGGCGTTTTTTATACTTCCAAGCCTATGATTCAAACTCTTCAATCATTTCTTGAACTTCACTCTTCGGTTTATCTGTTTGACCAAAGCCACGCAGACCAACAACGTGTACGTGTTCGTGATCTTTAAACACCTTACGTACCAGCTTGTAGGTTGTACCTTTC
>NZ_JAWOTC010000279.1:0-1259 GCF_033338675.1 Vibrio sp. Vb1574 | reverse complement strand
TTCTTCCCTGCGTTTTGGCGCCGTTAAGCAGACACAAATAAAAGGTATGACAATGAAAACATGGATCACTCTGGCGACCCTACTCGCCACCTCATCCGCCTACGCCGCTGAAGTCGTCACTTTAGCCGACGGTCGAGAAGTGAAGTTGAACGATGACTTTACTTGGGAATACGTGATGACAAGTTCTGCGCCAAAAGAGGCCGTAGCCCAAACCACAACCAGCGCGGTTGAAACTGTCGCAGCTCCTGCGATTGCGACAATTCCGGTCGTAACAAAAACCGTCGGTACCACCGTGGTTGTGAACGCGAAAAAACCAACCTTGCAGTTGTCAGACTCTGGGGTTGACGTACTGATTGGCTCTGCGAGCTACGAAGGTGGTGAACTGGTACTGCCAACGTCTATCACCAACCAAAACTCTCAATCTGTCATTCAGGTGGAGGTTGAGGTACAAGTGTTTGATATGTCTGGCAAGCAACTGGCGAAAGAAAAGGTCACGGTTTGGCAATCCATCAAACGAATGGCGGATACCTACCTGCGACCACAGCAAGCGGAACAAGGTAAGAGCATTAAACTGGCCGTGCCGCAATCTCAGCAATACCAGTTTTCTGCCAAAGTGTTAGAAGTGAAAACTCGCTAATACGGGTCTGATATTCTTTGTCGAGCGTATCTTGCCACGCTGACGCGTGAGGCTTAGGTCGCTAAGTTTAGATAGGCTCGACAAAGTAATAAATCGCGAAGAAGTGACACACACAACCCGCTAAAACGAAGCCGTGCCAAATCGCATGGTTAAAGGGGATACGCTTCGCAACGTAGAAAATCACCCCTAGCGAGTACACCAAACCGCCCACCGCAAGCAGCGTAAGTCCACCGATATCCAGATTGATCGCCAACTGATAAATCACAATCAACGACAGCCATCCCATCACCAAATAAGTCATCAGCGACAACTTCTTAAAGCGATAAACAAATGCGACCTTCATGATGATGCCGAGCAGAGCAATGCTCCAGATAACGATCATCAAGCCAAACGCAAGTGGCGTGCGTAAACTCACCAACAAAAATGGCGTGTAACTGCCAGCAATAAGCAGATAAATAGCGCAATGGTCGAAGGTTTTCAGCCAGCGTTTCGCTTTAGGGTGAGGGATCGCGTGGTACAGCGTTGAGGCTAAAAACAGCACAATAATACTGGAGCCGTAGATCGCCATGCTTGTCACGGTCAATGTGTCAGCTTGGTGGTTTGTCGCTTTGATTAACAACAG
>NZ_JAWOTC010000278.1:0-1259 GCF_033338675.1 Vibrio sp. Vb1574 | reverse complement strand
AACAAGTGCGTTCTGAGCTTCCATTCATGCCAGACTTTGAAGCGTTGATTGCGACCTTTAAAGCGCTCGGTTGGAAAACCGCCATTGCATCTGGTGGGTTCACTTATTTCTCTGATTACATCAAAGAGAAAGTCGGTCTGGACTTCGCTCGTTCAAATCAGCTTGAGATCATTGACGGAAAGTTAACTGGGCAAGTGATTGGTGACGTGGTATCTGCGCAAACCAAGTCCGATATTTTGGTTGAACTGGCGGATGAATACGAAATTGAACAGCATAATACCGTTGCCGTTGGTGATGGTGCCAACGACTTAGTGATGATGTCCGCCGCAGGCCTTGGTATTGCCTACCACGCGAAACCTAAAGTAGAAGCGCAAGCACAAACCTCGGTGCGTTTTGCTGGGTTAGGTGGGGTGCTCTGTATTTTGTCTGGCGCGCTCGTGAAGCAGCAAAAAATCAGTTGGAAAGCGAAGCCTTAATAGAATCAGAAAGAAAAAGACCGCCTATTTTGGCGGTGTTTTTTATTCCGTTAGTTCAAGTCGCACGACGACTTCTTCGGTTATGTCTTCAAACTCGCTGTAGCCAACCAAAGCCGTCAGCTCCTTTTCTAGTTTACTGGCTTGATGAACGCCAAACTGAGTAAGGTCACTCAAGTCCTGTCGTAGCAGTGACGTCATAGGATCAAAAATGGGTGCGGTAGACATTCGAAATACATAGAAATCGCCCATCATGCGCGCTTTTTTGATGAACTGAATTCGCTCTTTCACGCTATTAAATTCTTGGTGCAGTTTGGATTCGATAGCAGTGATCTTATTGCCGATTTTCGCCGCACTAATGTAGATGTCTTGGTGTCTTGCTTGCGCTCCGTCGACACGCTTAATTGGTTCTGCGATCAGCGTGCTAGAGCGGCCTTTAAAAATTGGCTCTAAAGAGAATTTTTGGTCGTGACCTAAGCGTGCAAACAACTCAATGTGTTTTGGCAACGGCAGGTTCACCCCAACCACCGGAGTTTTTAGTGCCGACGCTGTACTCTTGCTGATAAAGATAGGTGTGCTTAACGTCCTTGATAGCAAAACGCTGTGCAGTCTTTCCAGTAATGCATTGCTTGGCAACATCTCTTTTTGTGGGATCAGCTTATCTTGGTTGTGTTCAATGATGCTGTTGAAGAAAGCGATCACACGGATCGTTTTGCTGTTTTCATCAATAACCAATTGTACGCTGCAGCCGTCAGGGCTGACTCGAATAACGCGATATGGAACGGC
>NZ_JAWOTC010000277.1:0-1261 GCF_033338675.1 Vibrio sp. Vb1574 | reverse complement strand
GAAAGCTGCACCATGCCGTGTGGAGTGGTTGCACCAGGGTAGGTGTTGCCTAGGTTACCTGTGCCAATGAATGGGTTGACGTAGCGTGTTACGTCCATATCGGCGAAATCTACTGGGATGTGAACGCCCATGTCGATTTCAGGTGTTTCTGGGTTTGGCTTGTCATCACAGTCGCCATCGCCAACTGGAGGACATACTGGCTTGCCGCCGTCAGGAATATCCGGCAGTGCAGGGTTGGTGTCACCGCCTTCATAAATGTTGGTTGTGTCGTCGTTACAGCCAGTCAGACCGACTAGACCACTGAGAACTGCGCAAGCGAGTAGGGAAGGTTTGAATTTCATTTTTAAAGCCTTGTAAGTTGTAGGTTTATGTAGTTGTTGAAAGCAGAGGTATTACTAAAACTTAAAAACTTGAAATAGAGCCCTTTGGGGGAAAGGGCTCTTAGGGGGAGGAGCTTAAGGTTTAAGCTTTCACAAGAGTCGCTGCGTTACGCATCGCTTCTTTCGTTGAACACTCAACAACGTTTGCTTTTGCAAAGCGGTGAGCGTCTTTTACTTGGATATCGTGAGCTAGAATAACCAGCTTCGCGTTTGCTACATCTAGGTCAGTGATGCGGTTCTGGATACCGTTTTGACCTTGAGTTTCTACTTTGATTTTCAGACCTGCTGCTGCACCTGCTTTCTCTAGTGCTTTCGCTGCCATGAATGTGTGTGCTACGCCAGATGGGCAACATGTTACTGCTACGATGTCGTACTCGCCTTCGCCTGCTGCTGGAGCCGCTTGAGCTTGTGCAGGTGCTGCTTCTACGATTTCGTCTTCTGCTTCTTCTTCAGCAACTGGTTTCCAGAAGCCAACGATAACTGCTGTTGTTAGTGAGCCTAGTGCGATACCCACAACGTACATTGGGATGTTGCTTGATACAGGTGCTGTGATTAGACCGCCCCATGGTGCGTGTAGTAGTACGTCTGTTAGGAAGCCGAACACACAACCAACGATACCACCAGCAACGATTGAAGGAAGAACGCGTACAGGGTCGTTTGCTGCGAATGGGATAGCACCTTCAGAGATACCGATAGAACCCATGATTGCTGCTGCTTTACCCGCTTCTTGCTCTTGCTTAGTGAACTTCTTCTTGAATAGGAATGTTGCTAGTGCCATACCTAGAGGAGGCGTACAGATTGCGATACCAACACCACCCATTAGCCATGGTTGAGTATCAACTTGAGTTTGAGCGAATAGCGTTGCTACTTTGTTGATTGGA
>NZ_JAWOTC010000276.1:0-1262 GCF_033338675.1 Vibrio sp. Vb1574 | reverse complement strand
ATCACTGCCACTAGCGTGATCGATTGGGCCTTCCAACGTAACGTTGTATGAACCATCGGTATTCATCGCCAGCGTAAATACTGAGTTGCCGTTTGCTGTCGCGGTGTAAGTGAAGCTGCCGTCGGCATTTGCGGTTTCTACCAGCTCAACGGCTTCACCATGTGAAGTCAAGCCATCAATTGGATTGGTCGATGCGTCGAGTTGATAACTCACCACTCGATCGGAGCCTTCTGTCGTGGTGAACTTGCCGTCAACCGAAACAGAATCATTTTGATCCGAACCGATGCTCGCAAGGTCGTCTTCATCCACCGTTAAAGCTTCCACACCATCAATAGAAGGCGCATCATCTTTAACTTCTATAACGATTTCTGCGGCTTTGGCATCGTTCGAACCTAGCGTCAAAGAAGAGCGGTCTCCGTCGGCATCAACGGCATAAACTGGAATGGTGAACGTTAACGATTCGTCGTTTGCGCCAGTATGATCCAGCTGTTCATAGAGGTTGAACTGATATTCGCCTTGAGACGGTGAGTCGATACTGATGTCGAATACCGTAATGCGCACACCATCAAGCTCAATATAACCTTCGTAAGTACGAACGCCATTGACATCAGAAGTTAGTTCAAGAAGTACAGTTTGCCCTTGCGATTGCAACTCGCCAGAGACATTAAATTCCGTTGGTTCTACTTCGAAGTGGTCAATAATATCGCTGCCTGCGGCTGCCGAAATTGATCCGGTACCGCTAGTAATCGCGATGCCCTGTAGAGAACCTTGCTCGACGCCAGACTCATCCAAAGACAAGCTTGTGACATTGTTAATGACTGGGTTATCGCCATCAGCAATTGTAATCACAAAGGTATTGCTGACCGTATCTTGGTCGTAATCCACGATCGTCGTTGGAAGAGAAAGCGCTATCGTATCGCTATCATTCGTCTGCTCAAGCGGTTTGAACTGTTCAAATTGGTACGTGCCGTCGGTGTTTAAAGTGATACTTAATACCACCTCTCCCGTGCCAGCTACGGTTAACGTGATGTTACTGCCATCTTCAGACAAGGTCGCAACCGTCGCTTGGTTGTCAGTTAACAAACCATCAAATTGCGACAAACTTTCCTGATTAAAGGTGACAGAAGCCAACTGGTCACTGCCAATTTCGACAAACCTCCCCGTGATTGGCGTCGATGAAGATTCTTCGTTCTCAAACGAGATGTCTTGCGGCGCTGGATTATCACCATCGATAATCGTCGTGACAAAATCAATCGGCGTAC
>NZ_JAWOTC010000275.1:0-1262 GCF_033338675.1 Vibrio sp. Vb1574 | reverse complement strand
AGATATGTCGCTCAGGGATCTCTGAATAGCGGAGTGTTTTACCCATTTGCTCGGCTTCAAACTGCGCATCTTTAATGATCTCTTCCCACAAACTTTCTATTGGCTGTGTCTCGCGTGTCATGTGGCTGTTCACCTGCATGCGCGAGAGCTCAAGCAATTCGCTGATCATCTGCTCAAGGCGCTGCGCTTCGGTATCAATGCGAACCAACTCAGGGCTGTCACCCTGTTTGCGCGTCGCTAATGCACTGGCCATGCGCAATCGAGTGAGTGGCGAGCGTAATTCGTGAGAAATGTCCGACAGTAAACGCTGCTGACCTGAAATCATCTGATTCACCGCTTCGACCATTTGGTTGAAGCTGCTGCCCGCTTGACGAAATTCTGCGGTGCCTTTTTCAAGATTCGGATCGATGACGAACTCACCTTTTGCCACTCGCTGTGCGGCGGCTTCAAGGCGGCGTGCGGGTTGGCTCAGCGCCCAAGCAAGCCACAGCAGTAATGGCGTGCTCACTAGCATGACGGCCAACAGTAACTGGAATGGGTGGTCGAAGAGACGCAGTAGCAGCGGTGGTGGCTCGTTCCATTTAAAGCCAACGTACATCAGCAGTCCAGAGTCGGCCAGAACGATTGGCACAGGGCCGGCAATCATATAGCGGCCATAAAGTCTCTGTTTTGGCTTGTTGTAATCTTCAATACTGGTGACAAAGTTTTGCATCGCACGCAGTTGAAAGTTGCTGCGCTTATCGGTGGTTAAGACGTTGCCGTTGTAATCCGAAAAGAACACTCGTGGTCGTGGGTCATGTTTACCTGCGCGATTGCCCTCTACACGGAATAAAATGCGTCCTAGATCGGTTTCTTTGCTGTATTTGTTTTGAATGGCATCACGCGTTTCAATGATCCGCTGATAATGCTCGTCGGGAATGTCGCGTGCTTTCCTTGGATCCAAATGTGGCAGTGATAGCACGGCTATCAATACCAACAGCATAGTGAACCAAAAGATGGCAAAGATGCGTCCATACAAGCTATTAATCTTTGGCAGTTTGATGCGTGATAGGCGCATTAATCCTCCTCAAGCAGCATATAGCCGCGACCACGTAGGGTTTTGAGGCGCGGTTTGCCATTGCTTTGGTCGGGCAGCTTTTTGCGTAAGTTCGACACGTGCATATCGATTGCGCGGTCAAAGGCCGCCAGTCGTTTACCTAGTACGTCGAGGCTCAACGTCTCTTTGGTGAGTACGTGCCCTGGGTTTTGGACAAAGTGGGTCA
>NZ_JAWOTC010000274.1:0-1265 GCF_033338675.1 Vibrio sp. Vb1574 | reverse complement strand
GCGGTGTTGATCTGCCGTGTTCGCGGCCTTCATTTAAAAGAAAAACACGTTACGTGGCACGGTCAGATCATTCCAGGCGCGCTTTTTGATTTCGCACTGTATTTCTACAACAACCACAAAGCATTGCTTCAAAAAGGCAGCGGCCCATATTTCTATCTTCCTAAAATGCAGTCTCACCATGAGGCGAAGTGGTGGAGTGAAGTGTTCCATTTCACAGAAGAATATTTTGGTTTAGAGACTGGCACGATCAAAGCGACCGTGCTGATCGAAACGTTACCAGCTGTGTTTGAGATGGATGAGATTTTGTTCTCACTTAAAGAGCACATCGTAGGGCTGAATTGTGGTCGTTGGGATTACATTTTCAGTTACATCAAAACACTGAAGAAACACCCAGATCGTGTTCTGCCGGATCGCCAAGTCGTCACCATGGACAAACCATTTTTGAACGCCTATTCGCGTTTGCTGGTTCGTATTTGTCACAAGCGTGGTGCTTTCGCGATGGGAGGAATGGCCGCCTTTATTCCCGCGAAAGACCCGCAAGAAAACCAGAAAGTGTTGGATAAAATTCACAACGATAAGTCACTTGAGGCGAATAACGGTCACGACGGTACGTGGGTTGCTCACCCGGGGCTCGCCGATACTGCTATGGAAGTATTCAGTGCGGCACTTGGAGAGCGAACAAATCAACTAGATGTTAGTCGCTCCGAAGATGCGCCAATTACCGCAGCCGAGTTGCTAGAACCGTGTGACGGTGAACGTACAGAAGAAGGCATGCGCCACAACATTCGCGTTGCGCTGCAATACATCGAAGCTTGGATTTCTGGAAACGGCTGTGTACCAATCTACGGATTAATGGAAGATGCTGCGACTGCTGAGATTTCTCGCGCCTCAATCTGGCAATGGATTCAGCACGGTAAGTCACTCGACAATGGTCAACAGGTGACAAAAGCACTGTTCGAAACCTACTTGCAAGAAGAAGTGGAAGTAGTGAAACAAGAAGTGGGCGAAGAACGTTATCAAGCCGGGCGTTTTGAAGAAGCCGCACAATTGATGGCGAAGCTAACAACTAGCGATGAGCTAACCAACTTCTTAACCGTTCCTGGTTATGACTACCTAGACTAAGAATTCTTAACTGTAATACCAATAACGTGAAAACTTTCGAGGCAGATAGGGATGTACTGCCTGAGAACGGAAACTCAACGCACAAACAAAAGTGCAAATAATAAAGAGGGATAGACCAATGACATTGACTCGCCGCCAACAAA
>NZ_JAWOTC010000273.1:0-1267 GCF_033338675.1 Vibrio sp. Vb1574 | reverse complement strand
AAATACGCAATCCCTGCTGTTGATCTTCGATGTGATAGCCAACATCCAAATACGGCTTTTGTACTTTGCTTCTTATTCTTTCAAGGTTGAGCTGAGGAGTCGTGTTAGAAATGTCTTGCCCGATATCATGAACTAACGTACCACCAAAGCGTTTGATTTTCCCTTGTTTATCCCGGTGTAAAACGATCTGTTTCCCCCAGATCGGAATTCCTTTGTAGGTTTGTTGATACCGGACGTGGACATCACCATTTTTGTCTTGGTTGGCTTTAAGCTTTTGAACATTATTGCCCGGCTTTAATCCAAGCGCTTTGGCGACATTTTGGGTCGCGGCAAGGTTTTGCTTTTCGAGAGAAACCACACGTCCATGATTTGGCTCTAATCGCTCCAACTGAGCGGCAGAGAGAGAAGGTGAAACAAGAAGTGGTGACACCAACACAAAGCCAACTACGAGCTTGCGCTGATATTTTGATCCTAGATCCATCGGTAAGTCCCCTATTTTGCACAAATAGCAAAGCCAAACTGACAGATTTTATGCGCCGAATAATCCCTTAACAGGACGTTAGGCTTATTGATCTTATTCTGTTCATTGAGTCTAGCACAGGAATTTATAGACCTTATGGATGAGTTTATGGCGATTCAACGCTCTCGACACATGCCTTTAACAATTTGCATATAACCTTTTGATGTTGAAACTGTCGCATTTATTGCACAAATCACACAAAAATTGATTGTATATGTAATTATGCAAACGTTTGTGTGACTCATATCGCTTACAAATATTACTGATGTTATTAATATTTGCCCGAATCAATTATAAGGTATGACGTACCCATGAAAACAATTAAAACTTCTCTCGCTCTCCTTATCGGTGCCGCTTTACTGACTGGCTGCAATGACGACGACACGAAATACGTAAACGTTCAGCCAACTGAAGTAAAGATTGCCACCTACAACCTCTCTTTTGACCGCGCGACCTTCGAAGCTTTAGTAAATGAAATGCAAATTGAACCAGCGCAGCAAGCTGCATTGGTTACAGCCTATTTAGACGGCTCCATCGCAGCTGAAGACAAAACCACTGCGGAAAAGGTCATTCAAATTCGCAACGTTGCTGCGATCATTCAAAAGAATCGCCCTGATGTACTGATGATGGCGGAATACAACAACGACGGAACAGGCGAAGACAAAGCAGCCCTTGAAGGCTTCCAAAAGAACTACCTGTCTGTTGCACAAAGCCTCGATGGCGCGGGCGGAGAAGCAAACCTCGAAC
>NZ_JAWOTC010000272.1:0-1267 GCF_033338675.1 Vibrio sp. Vb1574 | reverse complement strand
TTTCCGCTTGCTTAATGGTCTGACGGATATCCGTACCTTCTGGCATCCACATATCAACGTAGAACATCGGCGTATTCGAAGGTGGGAAGAATTGCTGCTTCACATTGCCAAACGCAATAACGGCACCCACTAACAACGCCACCATCGCAGCGACCGTCATCCAACGAAAACGTAACGAGAGTTTAAGCAACGCGCCAAATACAACGAACAACCAGCCTTTGTAAGGGTCTTCGTCTTCACCGTTCGTGTCTTTCTCTTCTTCTTTTAGAAGCAGGTCTGCTAAGAAAGGTGTGAGTGTAATTGCCGTAACCCAGCTCAAGAACAATGAAAAACACAACACCCAGAAGAGTGAGCCCATGAATTCGCCAGTTGCGTCTTGAGATAAACCGATTGGTGCAAACGCGGTAATTGCGATTACTGTCGCGCCAAGCAAAGGCCACTGTGTTTGTTTCACAATATCAACGGCAGCTTGAACCTTTGTGCGCCCTTTCTTCAGGCCAACCAGAATACCTTCAACCACAACAATCGCGTTGTCCACCAACATACCCAATGCGATGATCAACGCACCGAGCGAAATTCGATGAAGTTCTATGTTGTTGTAATTCATCAAGATGAACGTACCAAACACCGTCAACAGAAGTACCACACCAATGATCACGCCACTACGTAAGCCCATAGTGAACAACAGCACAATAATTACGATGGCTACCGCCTCAGCTAAGCTGATCACAAACGCTTTTACAGAATCATCGACTTCTTGCGCTTGGTTGTAGAAATAGCTCATGTCCAAACCCGCAGGTTTGATGGACTCTAAACTGCTTAACTCAGCGTTAAGGCGCTCGCCTACTTCCACTACGTTAACGCCAGACGCAAACGAAATACCGATGTTGATTGCTTTCTTGCCGTTAAACAAAATCATGTTGCCCGGCTTTTCTTGAATACCTCGGGTGATCGTCGCAACGTCTTTTAAGCGAATCAAATTACCCGTATCACGACCGTGAATGATCAGGTTTTCTAACGCTTGAACGGTATTCAGCGTACCGCTAGGACGAATGACGAGGCTTTCACCATTCACCATAACTTCGCCAGCCGAAACCACGTTGTTTTGTTGGTTAAGCAAGCCAGAAACAACGTTCATGTCGAGATTCAGAGATGCAAGGCGGTCAAGCGAGATTTCAACGAACAACATCTCTTGCTGATCACCTGCAATGTCTACTTTGCCCACGCCATCAACCAGTTCGGTTTCACGTCGTAGGTGGTCGGCATA
>NZ_JAWOTC010000271.1:0-1268 GCF_033338675.1 Vibrio sp. Vb1574 | reverse complement strand
GTGGCTTCTTCAATCAACTCTTTCGCTTTGTCCCATAAGGTAACAGAGCCAAATTCAATTCGTTTATTAATGGTAAGCGCCTGTTCACGCGTTACACTATTCTCTTTCCAACTTTGACCATTGTTATGGTAGTTCAAGAGCATCGGAATTAAACGGTCAAGTGCTTTTGCATATTTTGCATCATCACTCTGCGCGGCTTCAAATTCTTGCCAAAGCGCTAATAATTCTTGCCCTTGATCTGTAGGTAGCATATCAAATAAGCGTTCAGCGGCTTTTATTTCTTTTTCTGCTTGCTCTTTTGAAGCTGCAGTATCATAAACAAACGTGTCGCCTGCGTCGATCTCAACAACGTCATGTATCAATAGCATTTTCATCACTCGACAGATATCGACTGGTGCATTTGCGTGCTCTTCCATTAATACTGCCATCAATGCGACGTGCCAACTGTGCTCACCGCTGTTTTCAAGACGACCTTCGGCGCTTTTCACCCGAGTACGACGCAATACGCTTTTGAGCTTATCAAGCTCAATGAGTAATGCTAACTGCTTTTCTAATCGATCCATATTAGCGCCCTTCTTGCTGCCAATGAGGGTTAGTTAATGATGTCAGCACATGATCTTGCCATTCACCATTGATCAAAAGGTAATCTTTTGCGTAACCTTCTTTGCTAAACCCGACAAACTCTAGCACAGCTTCACTGCGTTTGTTATGAGGCATATAGCCGGCTTGGATACGATGCATTTTTTGCACGTTAAACATGTAGTCGCATGCCATTTTTAACCCACGACGCATATAGCCGTGACCTTGTGCCTCTTCCGCCAAGGAATAGCCAACGTTACAGCTATAAAATGGAAAACGACTCATACTGCTGAATGAAATCGTTCCCAGCATGCGCCCTGTATCATCATTGGTGAGCAAGCAATAGTAGCCAAGCCCCATGCGATGGAGCTCGTTCAACTTAATCAGTTTTTGGAGCCAACCATTAACAGAGAAAAACGCCTCTTCTCGCTTTGGTTCAAATGGCTTCAAATAATCGCGATTAGATTGAAAATACGCCGCGATCATATCGGCATCACCGATTTCAGCGGTTCGTAGAAGCAAGTCGCCGTCCAACTTGTGAACGGCGATTGATGAACTATGATCTTCCATTACAAACGACAACTTCCCTTTTCTTGATTACTCGCGTTAATTCTTACGAATCCCATAGTCACGTAACTTATTCGCAATAGACGTGTGCGACACATTCAAACGCTTCGCTAACTTACGGC
>NZ_JAWOTC010000270.1:0-1270 GCF_033338675.1 Vibrio sp. Vb1574 | reverse complement strand
ATATAAACTTAAGTCATTGTTTACAATTGATTTTACTTTTTATTGTACAGCTTAGTCAGTAATTAGATCATGACAGGCCAAATGCTTACTAAGCTGTACAATTCAAATTTCAGGTAAAAAAATACCGGCACTGATGGCCGGTATTAGATTTCAATAAATCGAGATTATTTGTGGTAAGGCTTAGATAGCTCATGTACCGCTTCAACAAACACACCCGCGTTTTCTGGCGGCACATCTAGGTGGATGCCATGACCTAGGTTGAATACGTGACCTGTACCAGCATCACCAAAACCTTCTAGGATACCCGCTACTTCTTCACGGATGCGCTCAGGTGAAGCGTAAAGCATAGATGGATCCATGTTGCCTTGCAGTGCCACTTTATCGCCGATACGCGCTTTCGCATCTGCAATATTGATCGTCCAGTCTAGACCAACCGCATCACAACCCGTTGCTGCGATTTGCTCTAGCCACATACCGCCATTCTTAGTAAATAGCGTAACAGGTACGCGACGACCGTCATTTTCGCGAATCAGGCCATCCACTATCTTGTGCATGTATTGCAATGAGAACAGGTTGTAATCACGAGGAGTCAGAACGCCACCCCATGTATCAAATACCATAACTGACTGCGCGCCGGCTTTGATTTGTGCATTTAGGTATTCAATCACGCTATCTGCTAGCTTATCCAGTAGAAGATGCAGAGTTTGAGGTTCTGCGTACATCATCTTCTTGATCTTCGTGAAGGCCTTAGAGCTACCACCTTCAACCATGTAAGTCGCAAGCGTCCATGGGCTACCAGAGAAACCAATTAGAGGTACATCACCATTCAAATCTTTACGGATTTGACGCACGGCATTCATTACGTACTGCAGTTCACCTTCTGGATCTGGCAGACCGATTTTCTCTACGTCGGCTTTGCAAGTAATTGGGTTATCGAAGACCGGACCTTCACCAGCAGCAAAACGCAGACCCAGACCCATTGCATCTGGGATAGTTAGGATGTCAGAGAACAAGATCGCTGCATCAAGAGGAAAACGGCGTAGTGGTTGAAGAGTTACTTCAGACGCCAGCTCCGCATTCTTACACAAAGACATGAAATCGCCCGCTTGAGCACGCGTAGCTTTGTATTCTGGTAAGTAACGACCTGCCTGACGCATCATCCATACTGGCGTGTAATCTACCGGCTCTTTAAGAAGCGCACGCAGATAACGATCATTTTTTAATTCAGTCATTCCGTAATTCCAACTGTTAGGCTTTCTGTGAAAGGGGG
>NZ_JAWOTC010000269.1:0-1271 GCF_033338675.1 Vibrio sp. Vb1574 | reverse complement strand
TTAGCATTTATTTTATGTGGCTTAAGCTATTTTTTGTGAGGCAGTTAATTGAATGCGTGTTGTTTATGTGAATCAATACGCATTTTGGTGAGGTATGACGCTAAGTTTGGTTATTATTTTGCCAAATTCATGTTTTTCTAAGTTCCTACGAAACAAATAGTTATAATTTTCTACTGCAAAGGTAGAGAGGTAGGGATGCTTATAAAATCATCTGCGAAAACAGCAGAAATCGATTGCTCTTGGCACAATCAGTTTGAACTCAGTCAAAAACCGTACAACGGTTATTACTATGACTCCCAATTTTGGAAAAGGTTTTCCGAACACACCGCTGTTTATTTATTCCAATCTGATGCGTTTACTCTTTTATCCTGTCCGGAAAATCTCTGGCATAAAATTAAACATTTTCAGCCGAGTGAGCTAGAGAGAAAATTAAATAACTTGCAATTATTCTGCGAATATGACGACGTCGACTATCATTTATTTAATGATAATACCTTCAATAAAGATGCTGATGTTTTCACTTTGAATATTGAATCTGACAATGAGTTGCTTGACGTATTTTTACGTAGTAACAGCGCAGAAGATATTGAGAAAGCCGATTTCGAGCTCGATAGCCACTTCTTCTAGGGCATTTTAGAAGAGGGTAAATTGGTTGCGGCATTAGCGTCATATTGCTACGAAGGAAAGGAACCATTTGAGTCGTTATCGTTACTGGTTAGCCCTAAAGCGAGAGAAAAAGGGTACGGTAAGCGCTTGCTTTCACACTTAGTGGCGGAGGTTAAAACGCGAGATCGTAAAGTGAGATACCGAGTAAATATCGAAAATACACCTTCGATTAAGTTGTGCGAATCTTTGGGATTTGAAGCTTATAACCGATTGCGCGTATTTACTCAGGATGAATAGAAAGGAAAGTAATGGGATACACAGTAAGGAATGCTGTCAGAGAAGAAGCAGCTCAAATTGCTAAAATACATGTCGATTCGTGGCAGGTGGCGTACAAAGGGTTAATGCCACAAAGCTATATAGAGCAGTTTACCATTGAGCGCCGAGAAAGGATGTGGACACGAGTTATGACGGAGCAACTGGCTCAATTGATCGTGGTTGAGAAACAAGGGGAAATCGTCGGGTTTTTAAGTTACGAGTTGCCTAACCACACCAGTGAAGATAAAACGGCGTTGGTAACGTGTTGCTATGTCTCGCCGTTACATTATGGGCAAGGAGCAGGAAGTGCACTGTTAGATGAGCTCGAAACACGTCTTCTCTCTACGCCA
>NZ_JAWOTC010000268.1:0-1272 GCF_033338675.1 Vibrio sp. Vb1574 | reverse complement strand
TGGTGCTCAAGGTGGCTTAGGTGCCCTATCACTCGCCAAAGAAGCCAAATCTTTACTCGAAGGGGTAATTGCAACGTCACCGCAAACGCTTGATGGCTCTGCATACACCAGTTTAGGTTCTTTGTATTACAAAGTTCCGGGGTGGCCAATTGGCTTTGGTGATGACGATAAAGCCGAAGAAATGTTGAAAAAAGCGTTAGAGATCAATCCCAAAGGCATCGATCCGAACTATTTTTATGGAGACTTCCTTGCAGAAGAAGGTCGAGACAAAGAAGCGAAAGTGTATTTGACTCGCGCAATGCAAGCATCACCTCGCCCTGACCGACCTTTGGCGGATAAAGGTCGAAAACTGGAAATTGAAGCGACTCTTGGGAGATTGAAATAATCTATGCGCTTATTACTCGTAGAAGATGACAAACTACTCGGTCAATCCATGGTGACTTCATTAAGTCGCCATGGGTACACCGTGGATTGGGTGGAAAAAGGGTCTGGCGTGACTAGCGCACTCAAAACAGAAGCGTTCACTGCCGTAATTTTGGATCTCACTCTACCCGATATCGATGGATTGGAAGTTCTGCGTAATATTCGCAAAGGCGGATTTAAGCTCCCAGTGATGATACTTACCGCACGATACGACATTCGCGATCGCGTTCAAGGCCTTGATGGCGGCGCAGATGATTACCTCGGAAAACCGTTTGCACTCGAAGAGTTGCTCGCTCGCTTGCGTGTGTTGATTCGCCGTCAATCCGGTAGTGCAGAAGAAATCATTCAAGTTGGGCAGTTATCTTTATCCTTATCGGAACAAAGCATTCGCTACGATGACGCGCCGCTTAAACTCACGCGCAACGAATTTAAAATCCTCACCAGCTTGATGACGAACGCCGGACGCGTGCAAAGTAAGGAGCAATTGCAACAATCACTGCACGGCTGGGATGAAGGTTCAAGCGACAACGCGATAGAAGTTCACATTCATAACCTACGTAAAAAAGCCCCCAACGTCGCCATCAAAAACATTCGTGGTGTGGGGTACATTCTTGAAAAATAAAAAACCTTACTCCATTAAACGCCAACTGACGCTCTCGGTTGGCTTGTTAGTCAGCGCGCTTTTGCTTATTTCTTTGTACTTCAGCTTTCAGTCAGCCAAACACGAAGTCGAAGAAGTTTATGACGCTAGGCTTGGGCAATCCGCTAAGCTGATGCTGCTGACGCTGTCCATTTCAACCGAAACGGACACGCTCGCCAACCACAGAGAGCTATTCGACCAGTGGATGA
>NZ_JAWOTC010000267.1:628-1275 GCF_033338675.1 Vibrio sp. Vb1574 | reverse complement strand
CACGGTCAGAATAACAACCCTCGCCTCACAGCCATCTGCTCGCAGCGCTTTTAACGTATCCAGCCCAGACATGCCTTTCATGTTGAGGTCTAGCAGTACCAAATCGAGCTCAAGCTCATGCGCTTTTGCGACTGCATCTGCGCCATTGCTTGCTTCTGCAACGACTTCAAACTCTGGCTCAAAGCTCAGGAGTTGATGGATACCACGTCGCATCAGTGGATGATCATCCACCAGCATTACTTTACACACTGTCAAAGTTTACTTCCTTACTGTGTTGGAATTCGAGTTTTACGGTGCACCCTTTGTTTATTGATGCTTCAATCTGTAGATCGGCGTGCAGTCTCGCTGCTCGCTCTTGCATGATCGTCATACCGTAATGATTAATTTTTTCGTCCTGATGTTCAAAGCCTACCCCGTCATCGGAGACGGTTACTGTGACTTTCCCATCACAATCAAGACATTGAATATGTATATGGTCAGCTTGCGCATGCTTAATCGCATTCAGTGCCGCCTCTCTGATCAACTGTAGTAAATGGACTTGTTGATGCGCATCTAATTCCGTTGATGAAAGTCTATTTTTCAACGTAATTTCTGCCGTTGTTTGCTCATTAAGCGTTTCGACCATCTCTTGCAGCGCTTGGCCAAAA
>NZ_JAWOTC010000267.1:0-618 GCF_033338675.1 Vibrio sp. Vb1574 | reverse complement strand
ACTGCCTTCTTTGATCGTCAGACGGAATGTCGTTAACAGCTCACGTAACTGGGTATAAGCAGCCGACAAGCCCGTATCCAGCTCTGCAATCACTTGATTGGCTTGAGCGATGGCCTTTTCGTCAGGAAGATTTTTCACGCTTCTCTTTAATAAAGCGACCTGAATTTTCAAATAGGATAACGCTTGAGCCAAAGAGTCGTGAAGTTCTCGAGCAATGGTCGCGCGCTCTTCCATCAACAAAATTTGCTCTGCTTGACGCTGTGCGCGATTGTAATACACCGCTCGCGAGAGAATTTGTACAAAGTTGTCAATTAGCGTCTCGTTCGGGCACGGTAAGCCTGCCTTCCAATACAAAGAACCGAGATGTTCGCCATCTAACGTTAAAGGTTCTGCATGACATTCATCATCACAATCATGGCAGCACTCTTCCCCTTCCGTAAGGATCCAATTAGGCTCTCCCAACTGTTCGATTTCAAGCTTTACCGCTTTAATGCCTTCTAAGCTCGCAATGTGCTTCAAAATCGCCTGGAAATTATCCTGATTAATGCGCGATGCAGTGAGCTCTTTTGACGAATCATAAAGCACTTCTAAAGACTGATTCGCATGTTGCAGCTTGCG
>NZ_JAWOTC010000266.1:0-1282 GCF_033338675.1 Vibrio sp. Vb1574 | reverse complement strand
CTTGATATGGTTTACTACCTACCAATCTCTGGTCCGGCTAACTACTCAGTGATTTCTGGTGGTAAAGAGTTTGCGTTCAAGTTTGAGCAACCAGATCTACCAATCGGTGACCTAAACGCGGGTACTGGCGGTGGCGGTACAACTGAACCAGGTTCTTGTGACACTGCTGGTTTGGTAACATACCCAAATCTGCCACAAACTGACTGGGCAGGTAACCCAAGCCACGCAAACCAAGGTGACAAAGTCATCCACAATGGTGTGGTTTACCAAGCAAACTGGTGGACGGCTTCTGAACCAGGTAGCGATGGTAGCTGGGCTACAGTATGTAACATCTAATCATTATTGATTAACTGTTATTACCTAACTTTCATAGGTACTTAAACAAAAGCGCACGGTAATTATCGTGCGCTTTTTCGTTCATGTTGTCGTTTGAATTTAGGACTCTCAGAACTGGTAGCTCTCCGGTATAACAACAATGCCTTTTTCTGAGATCTTGAAGCGTTTGGCGTCTTCAACCTTATTGATGCCGATTTGTGTGTTCGGTGGTATGCGAACGTGTTTATCGACGATGCAATTCACCAGTTGGCTGCCTTCACCGACTTCTACATCATCAAAAATGATGGAATCCACAACGGTCGCGCTGTCTTGAATGCGCACATTTGATGAAATGATCGAGTGCTGGACTGAGCCACCTGAGTTGATAACACCGGTAGCTATGATCGAGTTGATGAAAATACCTTCGTTTCCTGTTGCAGAAGAGACGGTTCTCGCTGGTGGAAATTGAGGTTCGTAAGTGCGGATAGCCCAGTTAGATTGATAAAGGTTCATCGGAGGTACTGGTTCCAATAAATCCATATTTGCTTCATAGAAGGAGTCAATTGTCCCGACATCACGCCAGTAACAATCTTTATCGACACGACCTTTGCTGCCACAAAACTTGTAAGCGTAAACCGATTCGGTGTCGATCAATTTTGGAATAATGTCGTTGCCAAAGTCATGGCTAGACGTTTCCAGTTTCGCATCTTCGGTCAGCGCTTCTTTGAGCACATCCATATCAAAGATGTAGATCCCCATTGATGCAAGGCTCTTGGCTTTATCGTCAGGAAGAGTAGGTGGGTTTTCGGGCTTCTCGACAAAAGACTTAACCAGTCCGTTTTCAGCGATTCCCATTACTCCGAAAGCAGAGGCGTCCTTTACTGGAACATCCATACAAGCGACGGTCAGCTTTGCCCCTTTCTCTTTATGCTCCTCAAGCATCGCTGCGTAATCCATACGATAGATA
>NZ_JAWOTC010000265.1:0-1283 GCF_033338675.1 Vibrio sp. Vb1574 | reverse complement strand
TGATGAATAACTACCGACACGATTTGGGCTGCGCTGATACTGAGCCTAGATAGAAAACAAAAAGCCCGAAGCATTCATTCGCTTCGGGCTTTCTTATTGGATTAACGAATCTACTAGTAGATTACTTTAGGCGAGTTTTAAACTCGGCTACGGCTTCATCCATATCGTGTGCTTGAGCCGATACTGAGTTCACTTCATGCAAACATTCTTGCGCGGAGTGCATGTTGTTTTCAGAGATGACGTTCAGCTCAGTGATTGAGTCGCTAACTTGGTTCATCACAATGCCTTGCTCTTCAATCGCAGAAGCAATGCGCTCTGAGTTGCCTTGAATCGCGTGCATGTCCGTGATGATTTGCTGGAGGCTTGCGTCTAATTGTTCAGATGCACTCAGGGTTTGCTGACCTTGTTCGTTACATTGATCAATATCGGAAACCACCATCGACATCTGCGCTTGGATGTCCATCACCACTCGCGTGATCTCTTCCGTTGATTGATGTGTACGGCTCGCAAGAGCGCGAACTTCATCTGCAACCACGGCAAATCCACGTCCTTGCTCACCCGCACGAGCCGCTTCGATAGCCGCGTTAAGTGCAAGTAAGTTCGTTTGTTCAGCAATGTCTTGAATGATGTTCACCGCACCGCCAATTTTATCGACGTGTTGGTTCAATGAGCCAATAGACTGTTGGCTGTTCGAGAGGATACCCGTCAGCTGACCAACATTCGTCACGGTCATTTCTACGACAGAGCGACCTTGTTCGGCGTTAGTCGAAGCTTGGTGAACACCTTCAACCGCAACCGATGTGCTTTCAGAAATTTCATCGATAGTGGCAACCATCTGCTGCACGGCCGTCGCCATAGAGGCGGTGTGATCAGTCTGTGCGTGGAACTGTTCCATAACACCTTCAAGCTCACGATGCATGTTGTCCGTGCTCGCTGTTAACTGCATCGATTTTTCTTGTGTGTTGTGGATCAAACGCTCTAGCTTTTCGAGCAGATCGTTGAGATGGTGGCTGATATCAAACAGTTCATCCTTACCTGCAAGATCAGAGCGTAAGCCCATGTTATTGCTTTCGCTGATGTTCTTAATCGTTGCTAGTAAGCTACTAACACGAACGTTGATAGAGCGAGAAATTTGCCAAATCAGCGCAAAAATCACTACTAAGATGAACGCAGTAATGGCTTGCTTGATGCTTGCCATTTTTTCATCGCGTTGGGTTGCGGCAGAATCAATCGATGATGAGAAAGCTTCAAACTGCTCTTCCACGGCGTGAGATAGCGCGCGA
>NZ_JAWOTC010000264.1:0-1284 GCF_033338675.1 Vibrio sp. Vb1574 | reverse complement strand
AATGACCCAGACCTAAAGTGATACGTCGCGGTTTTTAGTGTATCGATGCCATCGCGTACTACACGTCCGGGAATTGAGATAAACCCCTGTTGGCTTTGGGATGAGCTACGAAAGAAGCTTGGCTGGTCGGCGCGACCCAACATCAACTTCATGTTGTGCCATTCCGCACGTTTATGAAGGAGACGAAAATCGAAGTCGATAACGTTCCAACCAACAATAACATCAGGATCGAACGACTTAAACCAAGCAATCAATGCTTCGAGTAGTGCTTTTTCATTTTGAACCCATTGAATATTTGTTTCAGCTGGTTCTGGTTCTCCAATCATAATGACTCGAGAGTCATGAGGGCTATCCAAACCGATGGAGTATAGAATGCCTTTTTCTGAACACTCCAAGTCTAGCGAAACGACATGCAACTTAGGCTCATAGTCACCACTTCGACACTTTGCATTCTGGATACGTTGAAAGCCATTTCGCGATTGCTGATGACCTGTAAACTCCACACTCCCTTTAATAAAGCGCTCCATTAGATAGCGGTCAGCGAGTCGTATATCGCCTTCGTAAGTCACGATATCTTGCTGTGAGAGCAGATCTTGTAATACGAGTGCTTCTTTGGTTACTTTCGTATAGCAAGCTGCGAGAGGGGTATGCTCGAACGTTTTCAGTTCAAGAGTTCGAATTTCAACTTGAATACTTTTCGATAGCGCCAGGTTTTGGGTTTGCTCAATGTGCTCTTGAGCGATGAAGAACACGGGTTTCTCACCATTGATCAATAGTTGAGTCGGACCTGCTTCTGTCGCGAGCCACAACTCTATCTGAGTTTGGCCTTTGATGTCTCGTGCTTGGCGAGTAAGTAGGAAACCTTGTTGGATGTTCAAAAGAGAGAAACCTTATAAATTTTTCAAGTCGCCATTCTAACATTATGGACTGTAAAAATAACCAGTAATAGAAAATGGAATTAGATACTTCTGCATAGTTACTTCTGGCTTGTTTAATCGGAGGTTTTTAGCAATTACAAATGGCTTAAAAAAGGATTTCTAGTTAACGATTTCTGTATATTAAACCACCAGATCTGCCAGTTGTTTTCTCGTTTGCAAGTTAAGTGATTCTCATATATCGAGGTTATATGGATATAGATACTTGATTTGTTGGGGGTAATGTTGTTAATTAGTTTTTCCTAGATTTCGGCTCTGCACATCACGCTCTGAAATAATAGAGTGGTTTATGAATAAGTTCTTGCTAAAGTTTGCGTTTCAGCACATATTCATAGAAAGCAATTTTTTG
>NZ_JAWOTC010000263.1:0-1288 GCF_033338675.1 Vibrio sp. Vb1574 | reverse complement strand
ACGAAACCTTGGTGTTTTCCGCAAAAATTGAAGGCGATGAAGTGACGCTGCCGACACTCGAACAAGCGTTCGCGCTTTTAGTGCGTCTTCACGATGAAGTGGCAAGTTGATGACCCGAGTTAGTACGTTAAATGTCGGCATTGAAGCCTTTACTCACGTTTCCCATGGTGAAGTCGAAACGGATTTCCCCAAACGATTTCAGTTATTGCCGGATGGGCAAGCCGTCGCGACTCATTTGGAAAAACTGTATGACCTAAGACCGTCCGATCAATATTTGTTGGCGTTAGCGAAGCCAAAACTGAACCATTGTGAACTGCTTCGTCCAGAAAAGTACCGCCAGCAATTCGACAACACTTTAGCTCGCGTTCAGCAACTCGCACAGGAATCTGGCTCAGCGAACCTTGCTAAAGCCGCCGAAACGCTACAAAGCACACAACTGGACCAGCGTTACCTCACCATGGCGCTCAATCTTCTTATTCAGGTTTAACCCACATGCTAAGCACCAAAGATATTGAGCTGCTGCTGGTTCACGCTGCGCTTCAAGTTCAATACCAACAACCCGATCAAGCCATCGCGATACTGGATGCCGTTTTAGAACTCGAACCAGAACGCGAAGATGCGTTACACACGCTCGCGGTCGCGTGTTTGCAAACTGGCCGTTACACCCGTGCTGTTGCGGTATGTGAAGGCTTACTGAAGTCGCAATCGCAGTCTGTGCAAGCGGCGGGAATTTGGTTTTGCTTGAGCCAAGCGCGCTGGAAACAAAATGATGTCGAGGGTGCACGCCAAGCGCATCGACGCTATCTGCAATCTTTACATAGTGAATCTCATGAATAAGTTGATCGATATTCTAAACAAGGTAGGGCAACGCAAAGACATCATGCTCGCAGTGATGTTGCTGGCGATCGTCTTTATGATGATTTTGCCTTTGCCAACTGCACTAGTGGATGTGCTGATCGGCGCAAACATGAGTATTGCTGTCGTGTTGCTTATGTTGGCGATTTACATCACCACGCCACTGGAGTTTTCGGCGTTTCCGGCAGTATTGCTGATCACGACGCTATTTCGTTTGTCGCTGTCTATCACCACGACACGTTTGATCCTGCTTCAAGGCGATGCGGGTCAAATCGTTTACACCTTTGGTAACTTCGTCGTTGGCGGCAACCTTGTCGTTGGTATCGTGGTCTTCCTGATCATCACTATTGTACAGTTTATGGTGATCACCAAAGGTTCGGAGCGTGTTGCTGAAGTTAGTGCTCGATTCTCTCTTGATGCCATGCCGGGCAAA
>NZ_JAWOTC010000262.1:0-1289 GCF_033338675.1 Vibrio sp. Vb1574 | reverse complement strand
CATAAATAGTTGGAACGCCCTTTCAATAACGCCACTTGACCATAAAAACCGAGCGCATTGACCATCAGCGGTAGGTCACGATGGTACAACTGCTCTTGCAAGTTTTTCGAGCCAGTACTGATGATGACTTTCTTGCCACTCAACAGCGCTGGAACAAGATAAGCAAATGTTTTACCGGTACCAGTTCCGGCCTCTACCACCAACTGACTTTGTTCTTTGATCGCACTACTGACGGCTTCAGCCATGTCTATTTGTGGCTGACGAGCCTGAAAACCCGGAATCGCTTTACCTAAAGCGCCATCAGAGGAAAATGTTTTTGCGATCATGCCTGACATCTGGTTAGAAAAATTGTCGTGAGTATATCAGACGTTTGGGAGAGACATCAGCCCGTAAGATGGCCAGCTTACGGCCCAACACAGATAATTTGTTGAAACCATGGCAAGAATAGATTATTTATGAAGTCAGATTGCTGTACGGTTGACCCTTTTGGGGAAAACACATATTTCGTACGCTAGAAAAATAATGCATGGAAGTATCTGATTTATGGAAAAGAAAACACTGTTGACCCATTGTTCTGACGCACCGGGTTTGATCTCTAAAATTACTAATATCTGTTACAAACATCAGCTAAACATCGTTCATAATAACGAATTTGTTGATAACACCAGTGGGCACTTTTTCATGCGAACGGAGTTGGAGGGGTACTTCAACGACCAAACGTTTCTTGCCGATTTAGACCAAGCTCTACCGCAAGGTGCAAAACGCACTCTCATTGGCTCTCGCCGTAAACGCATCGTGATTCTCGTAACGAAAGAAGCACACTGTTTAGGTGATATTCTGATGAAAAATTACGATGGCAGTTTAGATGTAGAAATCGCCGCCGTGGTGGGTAACTACGATAAGTTACAAGGCCTCACTGAACGTTTCGATATCCCTTACCACTATGTGACGCACGAAGATCTAAGCCGTGAAGAACACGAGCAAAAGATGTTAGAGGTGATCGATCAATACGATGCAGATTACTTGGTGCTAGCGAAATACATGCGCGTTCTCACGCCAACGTTTGTTGAAAAATACCGCCATAAGATCATCAACATTCACCACAGTTTCTTGCCTGCTTTCATCGGTGCTAAGCCTTATCAGCAAGCTTACGACCGTGGCGTAAAAATTATTGGCGCAACAGCCCACTTCGTGACAAACGATCTAGATGAAGGCCCGATCATCAAGCAGGATGTTATTCCAGTCGATCACACATTCAGCGCACAAGATATGGCTCAAGCAGGCCGCGA
>NZ_JAWOTC010000261.1:0-1291 GCF_033338675.1 Vibrio sp. Vb1574 | reverse complement strand
ATATACATTGGCTAAGTTAGTTCGCCCAAATCCGCGATCGGCATTAAAGCGTTGAATGTCCATGTATTCATCTAACGGTTTTTGAATGCGCTCTCTTTGTAGCGGATTCATTTCCCCATAATGACTGACTAGCGCAGCCGCCGCTTCGGTTCGCACCGACAACACCGGATCACTCAGCAACGGCTGTAAAATCTGCCAACGGTCACTAAAGTCATACCCTGCCGAGCCAGCAACAGCACCCAGTCGAATCATCTCGTTCTCATGTTTCACGGCGCGAGCAAGCGCAACCAACGAATTCTGGCCAGTATTGCCTGCCATTCGCTCTAAAGCCGATGCGCGAATGATGTCACTGATGGAAGAATCTTGAGCCGTATAAGCCAAGGCATCTGAACCACCTCTATGACCTATCGCGTCTGCATAAAATGCGACCGAGAAGTGCTGAGTGTTGCGATACTTTGATTTTGGGAACCATTGACCAATCTGCTCATCGGCCCACTTCGCATCTTTATCATCATGACAAGCAGTACAAACATTGGGCGTATTAATATGCTTGCTTAAATCTGGGCGCGGAACGTGCCAACTGTGGTCTCTACGCGGGTCTACCTGCATATAGGTCGTCTCCGGCATGTGGCACGTTGTGCATTTTGATGCCTCGGTGTTCGCTTGATGAAAGGTGTGGTTTTCTGGCAGATAATCTGACGCTACATGGCATTGCGCACATACTGCTTCTTCCGGGATTTTGAGTTGGGCGGTATGTGGATCGTGACAATTTGTGCACGTTACGCCTTTCTCTGCCATGGCCGATTGCAAAAACGAGCCGTAGACATAGTCCTCATCGTAAATTTGGCCATCGTGATAATAGAGCTCAGGGGTAATTAAACTCAGACGGTACTTATCAAGAAACGTACCTTTGACGTGATCCGCTTCTTCATTCAACTGGGTACGTCGACTGTGGCACTGAGCGCAAGTTTGAACTTGGTTGGTTGGCACAATGTCTTTTGGCTGAAGCGTACTGTGCCCTTCTTTGTAAACCCACTCTTTGACTGCGGCTGAAAGATCGCGAGAAAAACCATTATGATTTGTGGTGGCAATTGGCATGCCATGTTTCTTTGCCTGTTTCGCCATTTCCACGTGCAGACTTGCCGGGCCATGACACGCTTCGCAGCTGACGTTGATTTCCGACCACGTTGTTTGATACGTATTGCTTTGAGCGTCGTAGTTTTTCTTCAAGTTGGTCGAGTGGCAATCAGCGCACATGAAGTTCCAGTTTTGCCCTGTATTGGTCCAGTAA
>NZ_JAWOTC010000260.1:0-1292 GCF_033338675.1 Vibrio sp. Vb1574 | reverse complement strand
GATCCCAAAAGCATGCGCCCACGCCGTTGCCAAACCATTCATTCGTCCACCAGCCAAAGCATGTTTAGCAACGATCGCTAAGCTAGGTCCTGGCGACATAGCCCCTAATAAACAGACTGTAAAAAGTGATAACCAAACTGTTAGTGTCATAAAAATTTCCCCTCTTTGACGTTAATTTATCAATAGAGGTGATATAAACTGAAATCAAAGTTAATCTTGAAAGTCATGATTGAAACTCATACTCTAGTGAATAGAGTATTCTGATTGCTGCATAACGCTTTCCATCGTTTCCCGTATCCAACGATGCGCAGGATCGTTATCGTACTTTGGATGCCACATCAGCCAGTATTGATGGATTTGAGTATCAAATGGCAGAGGTTTATGTGCCAAACTCCAATGCTTAGCGAGGTTCACCGCGATATGCTCAGGGACGACCATCAAATGTTCACTTGAGACTAGGCGATTAACCGCCGCCGAGAAAAATGGGACTTTAAATGTGATATGTCGCGCCAACCCCATCTCTTTTAAAACCGTGTCGGTGCTTGAATCTTTATCGCCGCCACCCGTGACTTTTATGTGCGAATAGCTGAGTAAAGCATCCACCGTTAGCTCTTTACAACTCGCTAGCGGGTGAGACGCTTTCATCAAACACACCGAGGTATCAGAACCAATGTTCACGCTTGAAACGCCTTCTGGTTTTGAAGGGTACATGGACGATGCGATGTGGATACCCAGTTCATGCAACTTATCGAGAAAATCTGGTTGCCATAAGCGATAAGCCATATCCAGTTGCGGCGCGAGTTGGCTTAAATGGGAAGCGATATCTGGAAGGACGTACTGAGCAACATAGTCACTAGACGCGACAACTAACTCACCTTGCCAATCTGCCGGTTCGAACGGTTTATCATCAAGCAGATGATCAAACTCAGACAGCAAATCATCAAGTTTAGCTTTTAACGCTAACGCTCGAGGTGTGGGTATGAGCAAGTTCCCCTGACGGACAAGCAATGGATCGCCACAAAGCTCTCTAAGCTGGGCTAATTGGCGGCTGACCGCAGATTGAGTTACGTGCAAGCGCTCGGCAGTGCGACTTACATGACACTCCTCAAGCAGCACATGCAATGATCTCAGCAGATTTAAATTGATGTTGTTTAACATTCTCGACCCACTTGATGCTTCACTTTACGAACTTGTTTCCGGTCGTATTAAAAAACTCGGTCAGAACCGTATGCGTCATCAAATGACGCAGTTCTGGAAAGCGTTGAATTTGGTCTCGAATTTCATTGATCCGA
>NZ_JAWOTC010000259.1:0-1293 GCF_033338675.1 Vibrio sp. Vb1574 | reverse complement strand
AAAATCAACTCACTGTTTTTGTCTATGCAAGACGCGACAGCAGAAGCCTTGATGTCACAACATAAATAGCGATTGAAATTTATTCGTTAAAAGCCAAGGGGAACCTTGGCTTTTTTGTATACTTATAATTGTGTTTCCCCAATGCGCAGAACGTAAATATGGACTTTAATCTCGCCTTAAAACTCTACACCGCCGAGCAAGTCAAAAACGGAGAAGTGGTTGCTGCCCACATGGCAGGCGTTTCTATGTATAGCCTAATGCAGCGAGCTGGCATGGCTGTTTACGAACGATTTCTTCATTTATACCCAAGAGCGAAAAACGTTCTTGTCGTTTGTGGCAAAGGCAACAACGGCGGCGATGGCTACGTGTTTGCATCCCTTGCAAAACAAGCTCAGCTGAATGTTCAAGTTTTTCAAATCGGTGATGTAACGCAGCTTCAGGGCGATGCATTGCGTGCGTATCAAGACTGGCAAACCGTTGATGGTAAAAACAGCAGTTGGGATGATTGGAATACTGCGTTACTTGAAGCGGAAGTGATCATCGACGCTATGTTAGGCACGGGGCTAAAGGGTGAAGTCCGAACTGAATATCGTCGTTATATAGAGCAGATCAACCAAATTCAGTGTCCTGTTATTGCGGTCGATATCCCGTCCGGCTTGTGCGCTAACACTGGCTCAGTTTTAGGTGACGCAATCCAAGCGGACCATACAGTTACCTTCATCGGCGTTAAGCAAGGGTTATGTACCGCTCAAGCGAGAGACCGAATTGGTGAGCTGCACTTTTGTGGTTTGGGCGTTAACGTGGAATTCGATTCCATAGAAGAAGAAAGCGCACTGGGCATTGACCATAAAGTCATCCCTCGTTTGCTTCCAAAACCAAAAGCGACCGCTCACAAAGGTGATAACGGTAAATTACTTTGCGTCGGCGGGAATCAAGGTATGTCTGGCGCAATCCGTTTGTGCGCGTCTGCGGCGGTTCGAAGCGGGGCAGGGTTAACAGCAAGTATTACGCACCCAGATAGTTTCATCCCTCTGCAGGTCAGTTGCCCAGAAGTGATGAGTCAAAGCATAACCACGGATTTACTCAGAGATACGGAAAACGCGCTCACTAAGCGTATTCGCTGGGCGGATGTTTTGGTGTTTGGCCCCGGTTTTGGCGACGATGAGTGGGCGTATCAAGCTTATCAATACCTATCTCAAGAACAAAAACCGAAAGTTGTGGATGCGGATGGACTAAATATTCTGGCAATGGTAAGTCAACGATGGGATGGCACATTGGTGTGTGACAAACAAC
>NZ_JAWOTC010000258.1:0-1295 GCF_033338675.1 Vibrio sp. Vb1574 | reverse complement strand
CCATCCGGCTTGGCATTAGCTATCTACTCGAAATGTTTATTCCTGGCGTCCCGTTGGTGAACCTTGTGTTGCTTGTTTTTCATCCAGAGCGACGTTTGTTGCATGATTTCCTCACCAAGACCAATGTCGTGCAAGCACCTGACTTGCTGCTGTCTATTTAGCATGATCAAAAAAAGCCACATTAAGTGGCTTTTTAAATCAGGTCAGTCAATCAACGACTATTGCTGATTGATGTACGCTTTAAAGCGCGCTTTTGTTTCTGCATCTGCTTTGTGGTACCAGAAGTGCAGCATTTCTTCTGCTGTAGAATCTGCTTTCACTGCGGTTGCACGCGCTTGTTTCATGTCTTCAGGAATCTTTGCAGGAAGTGTGACTGGTTGCATGGTCGCTGCGCCAGAAAAAGCGACAGCTGCTGTACCGCCAGCGCGGTTGTAATCTTCGATTTCACGCACGTAATCACGGCCGATTTGCATACCTGGTTTGATCAGCTTGTCTTGGTCAACTGCGACTGCTTTGCCTGAACCATCAACCAGTTTCCAATCGAGATCTTTGATGTTTTCTTCCGCGTCACGCATGTTGCGGTATTTTGGAACTTCAATCGTCAACTCTGCATTTGCAGTATCGAAGCGTGCCACGATAGCATCACTTTCTACGCTTAGACGGTCATTACCTTGGTTGAAGTAAGGTGCGTAGCGGAAAACGACTTGGTTTACGCCATCCGGTAGCGTCAATGTTTTTTCAGAAGCAAAAAAGCCGCCAGAAAGTTTCGCTTTTTCACCGTTTGCTGCCAATACTGAAACGTCGTCAGGAACGCTAACCGTAACGTCTGCGAATGCCATGCCACTCATTGCTAGAGCAAGCGCGCAAGTTAAAGGCTTGATCAATTTCATTGTTTTTATCCTAAGCTTTGTAATTGTCCCAATTCGTCAAGATCGGTCGCTCAAATGTAGGGGGATCTTGGAATTCTTTGGGTATAGCGATCAACGAGATTGCATCGTTAAGTGCTTGATTGCAACTCTCAAGTGTAAGAAGTATGAAAATTTAACAAGAACGTCATTTTTATCTCATCCGTTGCGATGAAACTGTGAGCTAAGGTTAAATAGAAACAAACCGCTGCAGGGCAACGGTTTGTTTTATTCGGTCAAAGAGAAGGCATTACCTTGGTAATTTAAATGCCGGCACCATGTCCAGATTCTGTTTGTTCCTCTTCTTCTTTGAGTTCAGCCATTTCTTCTTGCTGTTGTGCTTTCTCAATGCTCAACCACCAAACGAACAACTCATACCAAATCGCCAGA
>NZ_JAWOTC010000257.1:0-1298 GCF_033338675.1 Vibrio sp. Vb1574 | reverse complement strand
ATGCACAGCTCATCAGTGATTTTGCTCCAGTGAACGGTTAACAACAACAAGCGGGATCAACCCAACAAGAACCAACAATACAGCAGGCAGAGCTGCCAATTCTAAATGCTCATCCGAGGCAAAGTTATATACGTATGTTGCCAGTGTTTCAAAATTGAATGGACGCAGAAGCAGAGAGGCATTGAGCTCTTTCATCGACTCAATAAACACCAACAATGCCGCAATCAGTGCACCACGTTTTACCAGTGGAAAGTGCACTCGCCACAGCATCGTATTAGGCGTACATCCCATCGTGCGTGACGCCATATCTAACGATGGAGAAATTTTATTTAGATTACTTTCGATACTACCAATCGCAACAGCTGAGAAACGCACCACCATCGCAAAGATCAACGCAAACATTGAGCCTGAGAAAATCAGCCCCGGTCTACCCCATTCCATCGCCTTCGCAATATCGTTTACGCGATAGTCCATAAACAGCACGGCAACCATCACGCCAATCGACAATACCGTTCCAGATACTGCGTAGCCCATTGAGGAAAGACGCATAAAAGCAAGGCTTTCACGTTTGCCATTGACTCGGTGGGTAAAGTTAACAATAAGAGCAACAGCCACGCCGATGATCGCAGCAATGACAGACACAACAAGACTGTTCCACGCATACTCACGGAATTCTGGTGTCCAGCTTTGCTCAAAGTAAGTAATTGAGTAATCGATCAACTGAAGTAATGGCAAAATGAACGCCACAGCAACCAGTCCCCAACACCACACCAGTGCCGCCCATTTTTTCCAGCCGCTTAACTCGTAACGAAAATCTTCATGGCTGTTGAATTGGCTTTGGAATAATTTCTGCTTTCTGCGGCTATAGCGTTCTGTACTGAGTAGCAGCACAACAATCAACAGCATAATTGCGGAAATTTTAGCGGCCGCGTTAAGGTTAGAATAACCAAGCCACGTGTCGTAAACCGCTGTCGTTAATGTGTTAACGGCGAAATAGCTGACGGTGCCGAAGTCCCCAATGGTTTCCATCGCCACCAGCGACAACCCCACGGCAATAGAAGGTCGCACCAAAGGCATCGAAATACGCCAAAAGCTCTCCCAAGGTGAGCATTTCAGCAAGCGGGCACTTTGCAGCAGTGAAACATTCTGTTCCATAAATGCCGCGCGGCACAGTAGATACACGTAAGGGTATAGCACTAGAGACAGGACAAAGGTCGCCCCCGGCAAGGTTCGAATATCTGGGAACCAATATTCGCCAGGTCCCCACCCGGTAACATCACGCAGGAATATTTGAATTG
>NZ_JAWOTC010000256.1:0-1299 GCF_033338675.1 Vibrio sp. Vb1574 | reverse complement strand
AGACGGAAATCGATAAAACTCAACTATAGTTTGTTGTCTTAACTATCATTGATATTAAACAAGATACTCAGCGTTCGAACAAAAATTCCACGTTATATCAGTCTGATAGCAATGCAGTTAACACTTCTTGTTGTTTTGTGTTGCTCAACACTGGTTTTAAGACTAGCTTGGATAAAAAAGCGCAAAGGAATTATCTATGAAATATTCAGCTGAACACATCGCCGAACTGAACCTTCTTCTTCAATTCGATTTAAGCAGTGCAGCGACTGGTATCAAAGTCCATTCAGATGCCTCAGAAGAGATGCAAGCAGCAGTTGCGCGTCTTTACCAAAAGCAATTGTGTACGCAACCTGATGGTGGTTATCTAACCGACGAAGGCATTGAAGTTGCAGAACACGCAGACAAAATCTTACGCGTACTTTCTGCAGAATAACTACCGCCCACTGACCAATAAAGCCACCGAAATACGGTGGCTTTTTTCTAGTTACTCCAATCGCATTTGGGGAATCTCACTCGGCTACACCAGTAACTTTCTCATTTTCCCAAACGGTTGAACTTTATCGTACAACCAGTTAAAGCCTGTGGCGTAAAACAAGAAGAAGACTAGAAACCCCGCTTCGAGCATCAATGCTTGAAGGAACGTAATCTCCAAGAACCATGCGATCACAGGTATAGAAATAAAGATCAACCCACCTTCAAACCCAACGGTGTGACCAAGGCGCATTGCTAAACTTCTGTCTGCTCGGTTGCTGCCAAACCACTTATCGAAGTACAAGTTGTAAATGTAGTTCCAAACTACGGTGTACAAACTCAAACCGATCCCTACTAACGCCAAATCACTTGAACCTTTGCCTGTGATCAACGCAGCTGCAGGCACAATGATCGCTAACGCCATCAATTCAAAAAGTACTGCGTGGAAAATTCGTTCGTTACGAGTCATGATTATCTACCCATTTGTTCTACTCAATGACTGAAATTTTATCTATGATTGAGATAATAAAAAGTTAGATACCATCGGTAAAAGCGATATGTTTACTATCGAACAATTGCAGGCGTTTGTTGCCACATCCGAATCCGGCTCATTTTCCGCAGCAGCGAGAAAGTTAGGTCGAGCCCAATCCGTGATAAGCCAACACATTATGAACATGGAACTCGACTGTGGTGTCGATCTGTTTGATCGCTCCGGCCGTTATCCCAAACTGACCGAGAACGGCCATGCTCTGATGCGTTACGCGCAAGCGGCGATCAGTCAACTCGACCGATTAAACAATAAAGCGACTCAGCTCTTTTCTGCGCAGG
>NZ_JAWOTC010000255.1:0-1301 GCF_033338675.1 Vibrio sp. Vb1574 | reverse complement strand
TCTTTTTGTCACCTTCCCAAGTTGGGCTCCGTTAAATCAATGGGTTCCTTGGATGTTTGAAGCGTATGGCGATTGTTCAAAAATTGTTTGGCAGTTCTTCGACTTATCGATGCCACAATGGTTGGTAGTTATCTTCGCTGGTAACTTGGTTGCTTTGGCGTTGATCGTGATTGCACAGTTCTTTCCGGTGAAACGTAAGAATCCAATTCGTTAAGGCGTATAAAAATATAGATGAGAAAAAGCCGACCTTAGGGTCGGCTTTTTATTGGGTTCGATTCAGTAACTCGCTTTTATAGTGTTACTTACCACAACATTGCTTGAACTTTTTACCGCTCTCACAAGGGCATGGATCGTTACGACCTACATCTTTAAATGGGTTTAGGCTTTGAGATTTATTGCCGACCATTAGTTCATCTGCACCCAATGCGACTTCAACTAACATCAAATCAAGTTGATCAACAAGGTCTGTTAACGCTGGCGGCGTTTCAATACCCGCGTCACGCATATGTTGCTGAGTAGACTCTTCATCAATGGCTAGCATCATTGTGGTAAGCAGCGCTTGCAGCATACGTTGTAAACCATCATTTAGCTCAACCTCTTGCCACTGCTCTTCAATCAAAGGCCAAACCGACATGAAACCTTCAGCAAAATCAGCTAACTGCTCAGGATCTTTTCCAGTTAGCTCTAGAGCTGAATACTCATTACGTAAAATACGGTTATGTTGCTTGTGAATTTGCTCTTCGACCGCTGGCTGAATCGATTTAAAACCTTCACCAAATAGCGGCTCAAGCCAGGCCTCTGGCGCTAAAGGTTTTGTGGTTAGGTTTGCGGCAAGTACCGCACCTTCAATAAATAGCGAAGATTCATCAAGTTGAACTTCACCTTTTTCAATCAAAGTGTATTGCATGACATCTGGTTTCCCATGAATTTGGCGGCATTATACTCCAATACAAGTGAGATGCCAGTTGGCACCAGCGCCGAGTCTTTTAATGACAAACTTAGCCGGCATCGCTACAATCGCCCGCCTTTTTATCACCAAACTGTATTAGGCAAACTATGCGAGTTGTATTAGGCCCAATGGAAGGCGTTTTAGACCATTTGATGCGCCAAATCCTGACCGAAATAAACGACTATGATCTGTGTGTGACGGAGTTCGTTCGAGTGATCGATCAAGTCCTGCCAGACCATGTCTTTCATCGCTTATGTCCGGAGCTTATGCAAGGCTCTCAGACCACTTCTGGTGTGCCTGTACATGTTCAACTACTAGGCCAAGAGCCTCACTGGATGGCGGAAAACGCAAT
>NZ_JAWOTC010000254.1:0-1301 GCF_033338675.1 Vibrio sp. Vb1574 | reverse complement strand
CCAATAACGCGGTTGTCTGCCATCGCGGCAATCATACTAATGATCATGTCGGGTCCTTATACTATCGGTCTGCGGCGGTAGAATAACAGCCCAGGAACTGCGAGGCCAACTGCTAAACCAGCAATAATAAACATGGCTTTAAGAAAGTTCTCCATGCAGGTCGCAATTAACTCTGGCGAGTAACCCAAATGGTTAATCTCCACCATCGCAATCATCGCTTTGTAAGCAAAAACGCCCGGCACCATAGGTATCAATGCAGCGACAGTAAACACTTTTGGATGAGCCAAAAAGCGGTGAGACCAATGAACCCCTATCATGCCAACCAAGGTGGCAGCGAAGAAGGTCGCCCACTCAATCGGTACTCCAAACTGCATCATCAAGTAACGGCTTCCGTGACCAATCGCACCACCTACCGCGCAATAGATCAAAGCTCGCTGTGGCACATTAAACACCAATGCAAAGCCGACTGCAGGGATGGCAGCAAAAAACATGTCATTGAGCAAACCGAGCGTTAAATCAAAAATATTCATTAAATTGCCCACCCCCAAATACCAGTTACACTCATTGCCGCCACAATGCCCAAACACGTTGCTAACGTCAGCAAACTGGCCATTACAAACCGGGCAATACCCATGTTAATGTGACCTTTTAGCATGTCTGCTACCGAATTAATCAGTGGAAAACCAGGCACCAACATCAATACCGACGATGCCATCGCTACGGTTGGTAAATTACCAATTTGGTAAATTTCAGCTTGAGCAGAAATCAACGTGGTTACAAATGCGGTAGCAGCAAAGTTAAGTAATGGATTGAAGTGACGATGGCCAATCTCTTGGCGCACGATCATGCCACCAGCCGAGGCCAAGAAGGTCATAATAAATACGCCCCAATCGCCACCCGCTAAATGGCTGAATGCCGCGCATGATAAGCCAATCATAAGCACCACTAGCCAGCGGTTGTACCGCTCTGGGCTGATGGTATTCAGTTTTTTCTGCGCCATGGCAGCATCGAGTAACCCGCGCTCCATCATGATACAGATTCGTTGAATTTGCGTAATAACGCGCATGTTGATGCCACGATCGGCACAGCTTCGAGTAGTGGTGATGCAGTGTCCATCCATTACGGTCGTGACAACCAAGGCATTGGCTGAGAGGGCTACAGCCACTTCATGCACGCCACAAGCTAAGCCAATACGACGCATGATATCGCACACAAGCGTACTTTCTGCGCCATGGGCCAACAGCATTTGTCCGGCTTGAGCGACAAGTCGAGAAATGGAGCGTTGGTTAGATACCGTCAAC
>NZ_JAWOTC010000253.1:0-1302 GCF_033338675.1 Vibrio sp. Vb1574 | reverse complement strand
TGGGGAGCCTAAAAGATGCGGTAATGAGTATTCCTGAGAACCTTGCAGGCTTGAGTTACTCTGATCCATTAGGCATTGAAGTGGGTGACCTAACAGATTCAAATGCGGTCGCAGAAGAACAAGAAGTGGATGCGTCTATCTTCGGCAACATTAAGTCTCAATTTGTTTCTGGTCATGCCGCGTTTGCTTACTTGATCTTCATCTTGTTGTACACACCATGTGTTGCTGCGATGGGGGCGTATGTACGTGAATTTGGCCATAACTTCGCACGCTTTATTGCGGTATGGACGATGGGTTTAGCTTACCTATGTGCAACGTTCTACAATCAGTTGACGCATTTCTCTGAAAGCCCAATTACTAGTGGTGTCTGGATGGCAATTATTGTTGCAATCTTCATCGGAACTTATCACGTATTCAAACGTATTGGTAAAAAACAACATGGTGCGTTAGAGGCGCAAGTCGCATGATTTTAAATGAGCTTTATCAATATATTGCAGACAAAGGGACGGTCTCACAGTCTGAGCTGGCTAAGCAGTTTGGAATGAGTGAAGACGGTGCGGATGCAATGTTAAGCGTGTGGATCAAGAAGGGTAAAATTAGCCGCTTGGTTGATACCAATAAAGCTCGAGATGTGATGCGTGTGCGTTATGCCGTGACAAAACAAGACGAGTTGTCACTCACTGTTACTATGTAGTGGTTTATCAACCAAAGCTTACAAATAATAAAGCCGCGTCATTTCTGATGCGGCTTTTTCTTTTCTAATCAATAGCCTTGTCGCTGGCAAGCAAATCTCATAGCGGCTGAATATTAATTAAGCTTTATGGAAGATCGAGCTTAGCGACAATACATTTCCAATACGTTTGAGAATCTCATCTTGTTCTTTTTCGCTACGAAACTCGCCGCTTGTGTTTCCCCAAATCGGCCCTGGCCATGCAACGTCGTCCTTAAAGCGTGCGATATGATGAATGTGTAGCTGCGGCACCATGTTACCAAGTGCGCCAAGATTCAACTTGTCAGGGCGGAAAGTCGCTTCGAGCGCTTGGCTTACCGCTTGTGATTCAAGTAAAAACTGTTGCTGCTCTTTCATCGGTAAGTGGTGCAATTCTTTTAAGTTGGCACGTTTAGGAACTAAGATGACCCACGGCACTGCATTATCTTTATGTAGAAGTGCAACGCAAAGAGGGAAGTGGCCGATTACTGTGGTGTCTTTTGCCAATTGAGGGTGCAGTTCAAAACTCATTGTGGATATCCGATTCATTTCAATTTGAATTAGTATACGTCAGATAAAACAAAAGGTTGACG
>NZ_JAWOTC010000252.1:0-1305 GCF_033338675.1 Vibrio sp. Vb1574 | reverse complement strand
AGAGTTACGCGTTGCTGCGAACAGACGACGCCACAAACCTTTGCCAAATGGTTTACTGGTGATTAACCCCTGACGAGAAAACTCGGATATCGCCCAGTTTGGCAGCGCCGCAACGCCTAAGCCTGCCGAAACCATTTGCACCAGCATTAAGGTATTGTCCGCTTGCTTCCATCTGGCAGGCTCGACGCCGGCCGGCTGCAAGAAGTGCTTAACAACGTCCAATCTTTGTTTTTGAACCGGATAAGAGAGCATAGTTTGATCGGCAAGATCTTGTGGTTCGATAATTTCTTTGTCAGCTAATGGATGATTGGTCGCAGTAATTAGGCGCATTTCCAAGTCAAACACCGGTTCCTAATGTACCTCAGACAGAGGTTGAATATCCGAAGTGATAACGAGATCTCACTCGCCAGCCACCAATGCGGGTAAGGGCTCAAACCCAAAGCCGGACGAAAAATCCAACGTGACGCTTGGCCACGCCAATTGATATTCCCTTAGAGCAGGCATGAGCCATTGGAAGCAGGAGTGACATTCGATCGCCATGTGTAATCGACCGTTGACGTCCTCTTTCAAACTCGCCAGTTCGTTTTCTGCTCTTGCCAGCTTTGGCAAAATATCTTCAGCGAGGCGCAGGAGAAGTTCACCCTCAGAGGTAAATTTCACTGGGCGAGTTTTGCGTACAAATAACTGACCGCCAATACGAGATTCGAGATCTTTGATTTGGTGAGAAAGAGCGGATTGCGTTAAGTGCAAGGCAGTAGCCGTAGCAGTTAACGAGCCGGTGTCTCGAAGCGAAGTTAATGTTCGCAAATGTTTTAGCTCTATCATGAATCCCTTTCATCCTTTGTGGTTCGCCGTGAACGAATTCCTATCCCAGTCAATAACGGCTCAATATGGTTTCTTAATGCTCTGTCTTGTTGAAATACTCAATAGCTACTTTGAATTTTTGATTTAAGAATAAACACTTATCAAACAAATCCACTTCACTCGCAAGCAATTTTTTATTGCTGTTAAAACGTATTGATTGACTGCGACAGACATAACTAACTTAACGACAAAAAATGGATATGTAAACGTCTAGACGTCTATTGTTGTGATTTATTTGCGAATGAAATCGACCCATGATGAATTTTTTTAATAAACAAGTTGAATAAATGGACGTTGTCCAAACGACAGAGGAGAGAGATAGTTTAGCCATCCAGACATCTTGTGAACTTAGAGAAAGATGCTCTGACCTAAACAAATTGAACAAGATTGAAAAAGGAATAGGGACATGGCTACAACAACGCACATACTCGGTTACCCACG
>NZ_JAWOTC010000251.1:0-1308 GCF_033338675.1 Vibrio sp. Vb1574 | reverse complement strand
TGGTCCCATCGTGGAACAGCGTCGTTATGTCAATCCAATGGACTCAGTCGCAGGTTCTCTTTTAGGTAACGAGATGCCAAAAGAGAACGTTTTGTTCGATATCGTGGACACCATTCGCTACGCAAAAGACGATACCAAAGTCTCTGGCTTGGTATTGGCATTGCGCGATCTGCCAGAAACGAACTTAACGAAACTTCGTTACATTGCTAAAGCGTTAAACGAGTTTAAGGCATCAGGTAAGCCAGTTTACGCGGTGGGTGACTTTTACAATCAGAGTCAATATTACTTAGCAAGCTACGCCGATAAAGTGTACATGGCGCCTGGTGGTGGCGTACTGATTAAGGGCTACAGCGCTTACTCTATGTACTACAAAACTCTGCTAGAGAAGTTAGACGTATCCACTCACGTTTTCCGAGTCGGTACTTACAAATCGGCTATCGAACCGTTTATTCGTGACGACATGTCGGATGCGGCAAAAGAGTCTGCCACGCGCTGGGTCACTCAGTTGTGGAGCGCGTTTGTCGATGACGTGACGACTAACCGCAACATCAACGCCAAAGTGCTAAACCCAACGATGGAAGAACTGCTTACCGAGATGAAATCTGTGGATGGTGATTTGGCGCAATTGGCCGTCAAAATGGGATTAGTTGATGAATTGGCGACACGCCAAGATATTCGTACCTTATTCGCCAAAGAATTTGGTAGCGATGGTAAAGACAGCTACAACGCCATCAGTTATTACGACTACCTAGCGACGATGCGCCCAGACTACACACTCGCAAACCATGATATTGCCGTTGTTGTTGCAAGTGGCGCCATCATGGATGGTCAACAACCTCGTGGAACAGTAGGCGGTGACACGGTTGCAAGTCTACTGCGTCAAGCGCGTAACGATGAGAAGGTAAAAGCAGTCGTGCTTCGCGTAGACAGCCCTGGTGGCAGTGCGTTTGCGTCAGAAGTAATTCGCAACGAAGTGGAAGCGCTAAAAAAAGCAGGCAAACCTGTTGTAGTTTCGATGTCGAGCTTAGCGGCCTCTGGCGGTTACTGGATTTCAATGAGCGCAGATAAAATCGTCGCACAACCAACAACACTGACAGGTTCTATTGGTATCTTCAGCGTTATTACGACGTTCGAAAAAGGCTTCAGCAAACTTGGTATCAACACCGACGGCGTTGGCACCTCACCGTTTTCTGGCGACGGCATTACGACTGGCTTGTCTGAAGGCGCGTCTCAAGCGTTCCAATTAGGCATTGAGCATGGCTACAAACGCTTTATCTCTTTGGTTGGTTCAAACCGAGATATGACGGT
>NZ_JAWOTC010000250.1:0-1309 GCF_033338675.1 Vibrio sp. Vb1574 | reverse complement strand
GATATACACAATGTCAGTCAAAACACTTAAACGAACCATCACTGCAGTGGCGATTTTGGCCGCGTCCGTGATGTCTTCTTCGGCTTGGTCTAATGACCTTAAAGAAATCCGTGAACGTGGTGTGCTTCGTCATATCGGTGTGCCTTATGCCAACTTTGTTTCTTACATCGAGCAAGGTGAAATGCACACGCTGACAGGATTAGATGTCGATATCGTAAAAGGATTTGCGAGCTCGTTAGGTGTGCGATATGAGTACGTACCGGCTCAGTGGAGTGACATGGTCGGTAAGCTGACAGGTCAAGATGTTCAATACCGACACAACCGCGCAGTAGTGGGTGGCAGTGTGCCAATTGAGGGTGATCTGATCGCCAATGGCGTGACGATTTTGGATTGGCGGGAAGAGGTATTGGACTTTTCTCAGGACTACTTCCCATCGGCGGTATGGCTTGTTTCTCGTACCGATTCAAGTTTAAGTCCAATTAAGCCAAGTGGCTCGATCGACGAAGACGTCAAGACAGTGAAAGAGTTGATCGATGGACGAGAAGTGTTGGCGCTAGAGCATTCGTGCCTAGACCCAAACCTTTACGACTTGTACGACACGGGTGCCAAAGTGATTTTGCCCGATGGCAAACGACTCCTAAACGAAATGGTACCTGCCATCATGAAAAATGATGCTGAAAGTACCTTATTGGATGTAGCAGACACATTAATTGCTTTAGAAAAATGGCCGGGAGAAATAAAAGTCATTGGCCCTATATCTGAAAATCAAAAAATGGCTGTTGCGTTCCGTAAAAATTCACCGGAATTACGCGAAGCGTTTGATCGTTATTTAGATTCTATTAAAAAAGATGGGACGTATGAAAAGCTCGTTAAAAAATACTACCCGTCCATTTACTACTTTTATAACGATTACTTCTTAGAAGATAGTAAGAAAATTCGATGAAAAAGGCTGTTAAAAAAATATCCAGTAAAAAGATAATAACGATAAGCGCAATAATCGTTTCTATTTATTTAGCGATACTTATTGTTGTTACAAGTCTTGGACAGAATAAATTAAAAGACTCTCAATATAGAGAGCTGGATTTAAAAGTAAAAAGCTATGCAAGCACACTAGACAACTTATTTACTATCGCAAGTGAAGACGTAGATAATTTATCGAGTGACAAAACCGTTCAAACATTTTTTGCAAACTTAGCATCTGGTATGTCGATGGAATATGGCCTAGGTGAAAGTTTAATCAACTTAAAGCGTAGATTTGATGAGAAGATTGACGGCAAGTTGATCAACAGTAGCAACATCTACAACAAGT
>NZ_JAWOTC010000249.1:0-1309 GCF_033338675.1 Vibrio sp. Vb1574 | reverse complement strand
TGCAACTTGCATGGCTCTAGGGTCCGCATTGCCGACATCTTCCGATGCTATCGCAAGTAATCGACGGGCAATGTAAAGTGGATCACAACCTGCAGCTATCATACGAGCAGCCCAATACAAAGCGGCATCTGGGTTTGATCCACGAATAGATTTGTGCACAGCGGAGATCAAATCGTACCAAATGTCGCCTTTATTATCGAAGCGAGAGACTTTCTCCCCGGCTACTTCAGCAAGCAGTTTGAGTGTTATCTCTTTTTCACCCTGCGCATTGTCCTCTGCCATATCGTAGAGAAGTTCAAGGTAGTTAAGCGACATGCGAGCATCGCCGTTCACCAACTCGGCTAGACGGTCTAACACATTATCAGCAAAGTTCGCTGGCGTATTGCCCAGCCCTCGTTCTTTGTCGTTAATCGCTTGATTTAGTGCGAGTGAGATCTCTTCTTTATCCAGTGAAGTCAGCTTGTAGACTCGAGCACGAGACAACAATGCGTTGTTCAGTTCGAAAGACGGGTTCTCTGTCGTTGCGCCAATAAACGTTACGGTTCCATCTTCAATATGTGGTAAGAAAGCATCTTGTTGCGATTTGTTGAAGCGATGAACCTCATCCACAAACAAGATGGTGCGGCGACCCGCCATTTTGTTCTCGCGCGCTTTTTCGATTGCAGCACGAATCTCTTTCACACCGGACGTCACCGCAGACACGCGTTCAACTTCCGCATTGGCGTAATTAGCAGCGACTTCCGCTAACGTGGTTTTACCTGTACCAGGAGGCCCCCAAAGGATCATTGAGTGGACATGGCCAGCCTCTAACGCGCGACGCAGGGGTTTACCCGGGCCAAGAATGTGTTGCTGACCGATGTACTGCTCAATAGTTTGCGGTCTCATACGAGCAGCAAGGGGACGAAAATCTTCGTCCCCCGAGAAATCTAATGTGTAATTACTCACTACCTATTAATTCCTTTGATCGTCCACTTCCACGCCTTTTGGAACTGTGAACGTAAATCTGTCTGCTTTTGGTTTGCCAAGCTTAACATTACTGAATGTAAAGAGCCCTTTCTGACCATCTTGCTCGATGACGTTAAAGCCTTTCACTACGCCTTTCGCGTCAATATTGATCTGGAACTGACCTTGAGTAGAGTCTACTGCAGTTGGGATAAGCGTAAATTCATTCCCTTTCTGGGAGATCTTATAATTATCCCAATCACTTGCTCTGTTGCGAGTTAAGAGCACAAATGGTGTTTGCTCGGTCGCTTGCTCTTGCCAGTAAATGCTAACTTGCTCAATAAACGGGCTGTAGTACCACAAAGTT
>NZ_JAWOTC010000248.1:0-1310 GCF_033338675.1 Vibrio sp. Vb1574 | reverse complement strand
TTATCAAGACGTGCTGCGCAAATCACTTGAATTTCACCAACAGCTAATCAGTTCATAACTCAATCCTTTGGCGAAGAGGTAGTATGGCTATGGCGGCTCTGGTAAACTCTGCGCTCCAAAAATTATGAGGTTTATCATGTCCGTTAATTTTGCTGATCTTGGCATTGAACAACAGTTAGTCGAAACGTTGAACAATATGAATATTGTGACGCCAACGCCAGTCCAAGAAAAATCGATTCCCCACGTACTGGAAGGCAAAGATCTTCTTGCGGCTGCGCAAACGGGTACCGGTAAAACGGCGGCATTTGGTTTGCCGATTATTCAGGCGGTACAGCAAAGGAAACGTAATGGCACACCTCACGCTCTCATCCTAGTTCCGACTCGTGAATTGGCGCAGCAGGTGTTTGACAATTTAACGCAATACGCGGAACACACGGATCTACGTATTGTTTGTGTGTACGGCGGTACAAGTATTGGCGTGCAAAAGAACAAGTTGGAAGAGGGCGCGGATATTCTTATTGCTACGCCGGGCCGATTGTTAGACCACTTGTTTAACGGCAACGTAAACATTTCTAAAACTGGCGTGTTGGTGCTTGATGAAGCTGACCGAATGTTGGACATGGGTTTTTGGCCTGATCTGCAACGCATTCTTCGTCGACTACCGAATGACAAACAAATCATGCTGTTTTCGGCGACGTTTGAAAAACGCATTAAAACCATCGCTTACAAACTGATGGATTCTCCTGTTGAGGTGGAAGTGTCTCCAGCGAATACAACGGCAGAAACGGTTAAGCAGATGGTGTATCCAGTTGATAAAAAGCGTAAGCGTGAGTTGCTAGCGTATTTAATTGGTTCACGAAACTGGCAACAAGTACTTGTTTTCACTAAGACCAAACAAGGCAGCGACGAGCTTGCAAAGGAGCTCAAACTGGATGGTATTAAAGCGGTTTCGATTAATGGTGATAAATCGCAAGGTGCTCGCCAGCGTGCACTTGATGAATTCAAGCAAGGTAAAGTTCGAGCCCTGATTGCGACAGACGTGGCGGCGCGCGGTCTAGATATTCAAGAGCTTGAACAAGTGGTGAACTTTGATATGCCATTTAAAGCCGAAGACTACGTACATCGTATTGGTCGTACTGGCCGCGCGGGTAAAGGCGGTTTGGCCGTTTCGTTAATGAGCCGAGATGAAGAATATCTGCTTCGTGCGATCGAAACGTTGTTAGACCAGCGTTTGCCTCAAGAATGGCTCGAAGGATTCGAACCAAGTCTAATCGAAGAGGTAGAACCTGAGCGTGATGGTGGCGGTCGTC
>NZ_JAWOTC010000247.1:0-1315 GCF_033338675.1 Vibrio sp. Vb1574 | reverse complement strand
GTTATCGGTTAGCAAATCATTAGATTGGATAGAGTACTCAGCTGAAAACGCCTTCGTTTTTAGGGACGTTGTTCAGCCTGTTTTTTAGAGTGGTTAAATTTTAACTAGAATGAAAATGTGACATTAATCACTCTGCAATTTCAAAGTACACTGAATAATAAAAATGCCGCTTAATTAACAAGCGGCATTTTTGTATCTGGCGTTTGAGTGATTTTCCTTATTGGTGTCATAAAGACTGGGTCATCAGGAATCAGCAGCACATTTTCTGTGTTTTGGCGAGGTCTAAGCTCTCTAGTTGCTTATAGATGACGTAGTAACGGTTCACGCTGGTCACATAACTGACCGTTGAGCTGAGGCTTTTTCGCATGACCACTTCGACATTATTAAACCAAACGTTGGGGTCGTAGCCTTGCTGTGCGGCTCGCTTGCGCATTTTCTCGACATTACCTGGGCCTGCATTGTAAGCCGCCAAGGTAAAGTAAATTTTGTTCTCAGCCGTAATGGTCTTATCGCCAAAGTACTGCCGACGTAAAAACGCTAAGTATTTCGCTCCTGCGTGGATGTTGTTTTCGAGTTGTCGAACATTTTTGATGTTGATGTTTGGATCGCGCGCTGTGCTCGGTAAGACTTGCATTATGCCGACTGCGCCTCTTGTGCCGACTAAGTTGTTATTAAATCCGGACTCTTTATACGCAACCGCCGCAATCAGCAAATAATCCAAGTCATATTTCTCCCCGTAGCGCGAAAACAGCGCCGACAGTTTTTCTAGCTGGGCAATTTTCTTAGGGTTAAGTGCCTTATTGAGCCAATTGGTATTGTCGATGTATTTGCTATATATGACGTTTCCAAGGAGTGTGCCTGAGCGAGATTTTTGGATGAATTTGTTCACCACTGCTTTGAGTTGAGGACTGTTTTGTCGCATTACCCAAGCGATGTTGCCGTTTTTGCGAAGAGGGACTTTCTTATGCGCTTTGATGTCATCCATCGCATTGAGCCAAAGTTTGGCTTTGTGGCTATCTAAAACAATGGCTTTGATATAGCCATTGTTGAGCATGCCGACGAGTTCGTAGTCTTGCAGAGTCTCTTCGATGAAGTGCACGATAATCGGCGGTAAGCCTTTCTTGTTCAGTGTTTTGTTGACGGCTTGAATGCTTTCAAAGTAGCTGGAACTGGCACGTACCCAAATCTCCTTACCGCTCAACTGCTCAAGTTTGGTGATGGTTGGAGTACTTTTGTTGGTGATCACCCACTCTTCGATGCCGGATAAGATTGGGGTACTGAAGTCGACTTTTTGTTTGCGGGCCTCTGTGATCGT
>NZ_JAWOTC010000246.1:0-1316 GCF_033338675.1 Vibrio sp. Vb1574 | reverse complement strand
GGATGAGCGCGAAGCCTTTGTTAACTTCACCGTACGCAAAGACAGTCGCACACTTTACAGCGAAGCCAACCATGAAATTGCGGTGTATCAGTTCCAACTGAAAGAAAAGACTGCGTCTGCACCTGCGTTCATCAATCGCAACGCACAACCTTTGGTGATTAACGAAAGCCGTTTGGAACACGTAATTGAAGGCCATAACTTCACGCTTACTTTCTCGAAAGTAAACGGCAAGCTGACTTCTTGGCGCGTAAATGGCGAAGAGATCATTCAATCTGAGCCGAGACTGAACTTCTTCAAACCGATGATTGATAACCACAAACAAGAGTATGAAGGTTTGTGGCACCCAGCGCATCTGCAAATCATGCAGGAGCACTTCCGCACACTTGCTGTGGAAGCAACTGATGATTCCGTCTTGATTACGACCACCAGCATCATTGCGCCGCCGGTCTTTGATTTTGGCATGCGTTGTACCTATCGTTATCAAATCAATGCTCAAGGCCATTTGAACGTGGAACTGAGTGGCGAGCGCTACGGCGACTACCCTCACGTGATTCCGGTCATCGGCTTGGATTTAGGCATCAACGGCAGCTTTGATCAAGTGAGTTACTACGGTCGCGGCCCTGAAGAGAACTATCAAGACAGCCGCCAAGCCAACATCATCGATCTGTACCACACCAACGTGGCGGACATGTTCGAGAACTACCCGTTCCCGCAAAACAACGGCAACCGCCAACACGTGCGCTGGGCCTCACTCACCAACCGTCATGGCACAGGGTTATTGGTGAAACCTCAGCAAGAAATCAACTTCAGCGCGTGGTTCTACACCAACCAAAATCTGCATGAAGCGCAACATACGATCGAGCTAGAAAAGAGTGGCTACATCACCCTTAACCTTGACCATCAAGTTATGGGGTTAGGCTCGAACTCATGGGGCAGCGAAGTGCTCGACTCTTACCGCGTGTACATGGACGAGTTCCGTTACGGTTTGACGCTGATGCCACTGCAAGCAGGCGATTGCAACGCACACGTGATGGCAAACCATGATTTCGACAACGCGTTTTTCACTCAAACCAATACTCAATCAGTCAACTAGGCGTAACCCATGATCGTGTTAGACAGCTTAGAGCAATTCAAACAGGTATATCGCAACGGTCGTAAATGGAACCGCTGTGTGGAAGCCATTGGCAACATCGGCAACATCAAAGATGGCGTGATGCACTCGATTGGCGATTCACTGGCTTACATGGTTGAAGATGGCCTCGCGAAACAAACCGAAACGTTCATCGGTAACCGTCGTTACTTCGATGTGCATTACT
>NZ_JAWOTC010000245.1:0-1316 GCF_033338675.1 Vibrio sp. Vb1574 | reverse complement strand
TTGCTTCTCTTGAGCAAAAATAGCCATCGCGGAGAAGAAGGCGCACACCTTTTGAATGTGATGCGTAACGTAAGTATTTTCTTGCTTGAGCTCAGCAATCAAGTAAAGCACGGTATCATCCGCTTGCTGAAACCAAGAATGCTCGCTGTTGAGTTGGTCGCCGAGAATCAATCGCACCGTGTCATAACGCATTTATTTATCTCCATTTTCTTGCTGCGTTGTGATTGGCCAGTCGACCATATCGACAACGTCTTGCTGCGCTCGGCTGTCACGCCCTTGCCATCGTTCAATGAACTCATGATTTGGGTCGTACATTTGTGTCTGCTTCTCCAAATTAAACTGACGAGAGCCTCTCGGATCTGCCCCTACTCCCGCTAAATATTGCCAGTTTCCCCAATTAGAGCCGACATCGTAGTCAATCAACTGCGTTTCAAAGTAGGCTGCGCCATACCGCCAGTCCAACCCCAGTTCATGAACAAGGCAACTTGCAACCAACTGGCGACCACGGTTAGACATATAACCAGTGTGATTCAGTTGGTGCATACACGCGTTGACGATGGGATACGGTGTGGTGCCATTTTTCCACTGCTGAAAACGATGCGCATAAAAACTGGTTAACGGCGGTTGATTGCGAATACCACCAAACCGAAACAGCCTTTGTTGATAACACCTTGCGTACCAATAAAAATATTCGCGCCACAACAATTCAAAGTAAATCCAGTAAGTCGAATCATTCGCCCCTTGGGTTTGTTCATACTGTTTGAGCATGGCATAAATCATTCTTGGCGACACACAACCAAGCGCAAGCCAAGGTGAAAATTTGGTGGAATACGCCATCCCGTCGAGTCCGTTGCGCGTCTCTTTATATGAGCTTGCCAAGCCAGAAGAAAAGTAACGCCGACAATGCGCAAGACCACTCCATTCTCCGCCAGAAAACAGCGCAGACTCATCAAAGTAAGAAGAGGATGAAGTTGGCAGTTGAGCGCCTTTTGGCATTGGCGGTAGGTAGCTCGGCGCATCTATTGGGTGGGCGATGTCTATCCCTTCAACGCACTTTCTAAACTGAGTAAAAGTCTCGGGCAGATCAGGCAACGTAAACGGCAGCTTGCTTTCGTCGAACAAACTGCGTACAGCGTGCTGAACAATGACAAGGTGTGGGTATTCATCTTGCAGCTTGTGCAATATGCTCTGTTCATCCGAGCCAGCCATTGCGTCTGCATAAAGATGAGTGACACCCAAATATTGAATGGCATATTTGAGGGCTTGATATGGGGGGTAGATCTAGCGTCCAAAGTCGCTGACCTAACTGGCCGAGT